>NZ_CASQFS010000010.1:0-82936 GCF_949428155.1 Alistipes sp. UBA6068
CGTGGAATGCAATTGCGTATGGGAACGGAAAGTATGTAGCAGTTGGGGCAAGTGGCTATATCACGACTTCGACTGATGGTGTGAATTGGACGACGCCGAAACAGATTATATCAAGTAGCATGTATCATGACATACATAGTATTCAATATGGAAATGGTGTTTTTGTAACCTGTGGCGAACGTAAGATTGCATATTCTATTAATGGAGATGATTGGACTTTAATATCACCAATCGTCAGCTATGGAAATCAGTACTTTGATAAAGTTGCTTACAAAAACGGTACGTTTGTAGCAAATTTTAGCAATAAATGTTTTAGCTCTGCGGATGGAAAAACATGGAACGACGGTGTGTCATGCGGATTGTTCAGTATCAATACGCTACTATCTACGAGTGACAAATTTATAGCTTTTTATAATCGAAAGATCGCAATATCACCGGATGGAATTACATGGACTACATCGGATACATCTGTACCTACATCTGTGCATGGTATCGCAGTTGGCAATGGATTGATTATTGCAACGTTTGCTCGAAATGTTTATGTATCTACCGATGGCATTTCCTGTGAACTAATCCAGTTGCCGAATGTATCTGGTTATATGTGCTTGTCTTCTTGCATTACATTTAATAATGGATTGTTTGTAATTACCGGACAAATGCAGAGCAATGCGAATTCAAGTCAATACGCGACATATGCAGCTACGTCTACTGATGGCAAAACATGGACTGAATGGGTGCACGTAAAAGACCCAAATGGTCAAGAACTGCAAAATAGAATATTCGCGATGATTGTTATGCCGTAATCTTCCAAATCAATAACACGATAAAAAGCGACCTTAATAGGTCGCTTTTTATTTGTATTATTCTTGGTACATCAAAGTATATAGATGGGATAGTCAATTTCAAAATATGCAGGCATATTTACAGAACCTATGTAAGCCTTACAAATGAACTGCAACGAAACGGCTACACGATAACCAGCCACACGTTCAGCGAGATTATAGAGAAGATAGAGAACAACGACAACGCACGTGTTACATTCAAAGACCTGTTCGATGAATACCACCGTCTGAAAACGACCAAGCCATTCTTTTCGCTGGAGAGCCACGAGGATTTATGCGCTCAAATAGCGATAAAATATCCATTAGTGAAACAGGCTTACGACGAGTTGGGAACAGACAAGGTGCAAGCAATGAAATACCACGTAAGTAATATTAAACGAGAACTGATGAAACGACAGCCAGCCCCGACCGAATATAAAATCGTAAAACTGGCAAACATAACCTTTCATAAACAGACCCCTATTGCCAAAAGCAAGGTTAAGAAACTGTTGCAGGGCATTTATGATGATTTAGGGATAAAGCTGACGGCAAAGGCGAGCGACCTCGATAAATGATACGAGGCAAAGCAGACAACGCCCAAAATCAATGGCAAGACAACGGCCTGCATAACCATTATTAGAGATAGGATGATTGCAAAGTAAAGAGCAATACACCAACCGAACACGCCGACTTAAAAACAGCCAGCGTGTTTTTTTATTCATATACTGCCCACGAACAAAGTAACTGACAAAAGCCCCCTCCCCTTGCTGAGTATAAAAACAAGAATTATGGACACACTATTAAGGGCGAAACGCATAGCCGATTTGCATGTGCTTTATGGACAGAACGAGGTGGTCGAGGAACTTATCCGAGCAGGTAAGATTGATGAAGAATACATGTATCCTTTCGTCGATACCGAAGACGAAATTTTCGAGTGGTGGCTGGTATCGCCTTACTTGGCACGAGAACTCAAAGCACAAAATGAAGTGGTAATCGACGCACTCGATTGCTATTGGTGGGGACGCACGACGAGCGGGCAGGCAATCTATATGGACAACGTAATACAGGAAATAGCAAGAGAGTAAAACACAGACCGCACTTTCATTTAAGGAAACCATAACTTACAGTAATTAGGGGCATTGCAAAACCATGAAGTTTTGGCAATGTCCCCTTTCTGTTTTTATGCTGGCGTAAAGCGGATAAAAAGGGGCAAGGAACAAATGCAATACGTTATTTTCTGAAATCCTGCACGCTTAACCTTGAAATCCTTACCCTCAATTTACGAATAACAAATTTCTGAATCCATACTACCGACTATTGCACGGAAAATCTGTTTTACTGAACTTTGCGGTATCCTAACAGCAACAGCACCCATAAGTAAGATGTTTTGCAATTTCCGCTGAATATGCTACTTTTGCAGTAACATATTGAATACACGGAAAGTGTAGCTTGTTTTCTGATTGCGAACGTAGGAAATTCGACAGAAGAGAGGATGGGCGAACATCTTGCCGCGTCATATCCATTCGTGGGTATAGGCGTGGGGCTGTTGCTTATTTAATCTTCAAGGTTTCCTACGACCTGCAATCATTGAGTAAGTTTTCAGCACCACGCTTTCTGTTTACTCAAATCAATCTTATTTGACAGTCGTATAGGTGCTGGTACGGCACTCTAAACTTTCATTTCTATGAAGAAACTTGGTTTATTCGTGGCTATCGTCACGATGGGATTTGGCGTACATGCCCAAACAACGCATGTGCTACTGCCTAATGGAAAGAACATTCCTGTCAGACTTACATCTGCTATTTACAGCAATACGAACGCTAAAACCCAAACAGTCCCAACTGCAATTGTGGATGCCGACATTAAAGACAACAACGGGCAGCATGTTTTGATACGACGAGGTACTCCTGTTGAGATTTCTGCCACAATTCAAAAAGCCAAAGGCGTAGGAAAAGGTGCTTATATCAAATTGGATTTTCTCTCCACCTATTCCATTGATGGGCAATACATCATGCTGCAAGGGAATCTCATACGGGAAGGGGCTGACCGAAAAGGCACGGCATTAGGTGTCGGTCTCGGTGTTGGTTTGACGGTTTGCTGGCCTTGCCTATTCTGCCTGTGTATAAAAGGCGAAAAACTGGTTATTCCCGAAAATACACTCGTGAATTACGTTGTCACGAACGACGCATATCAAGTCAATGTAAATTAGCTTTTCAGACTATTGATTTGTCAGCTTTACAAAGCCATATTACATAGACCTTAAATTTATTAAAGTCCATGAAAAAAATTTTGATAATGCTTATGGCAATATTAATTGCCACGAGTGTTTCCGCTCAAACCAGAACAGCCTATCTTGACCTTTACCAGCGCGGTGGAGGACGACACTTGAGAACAACATTGATGTTCGATGGAAAACCGATTTATATTGGGAGAAGAAATCTTGGCCAGACTCTGAATATGTTATCTCGATTGGGATGGGAAGTCGACCATACACTTATCGGAGCCAACCGCGTCCTGTTTCTTCCTACTCGTCATAAATTCCACATCATCTTAAAAAAGAAATATCATCCAGGAGAAGACCCGTTTGCAGGTTACCCGTTTGCAAAATCGCATAATTCACAAACGCCCTCCAAGGTGGAAGAAACGACAACTATAAAATCAATTGCAACAGTAAGTGAATCCACTCCTTTATTACTCAGTTACACCACATGCGACAATAACCCGATTTCAAAATATCCAAAATCTGCAACCAATAGCTACGAAAATGGAAAAGGTACGGTTTTCTTTCATGAAAGAGAAATAAAAACGAATGCTTTTCAACGATGCCTCAATATAGAAAGTATTGTTATTCATAATGGCATTACCTCAATCGGAGAGAGTGCATTCTACGACTGTTCCAACCTAACAAGTGTAACAATTCCCAACAGCGTGACGTCGATTGGAAGCAGAGCATTCGGCTATTGCACCAGCCTAACAAGCGTAACGATTCCCAATAGCGTAACGTCGATTGGATATGGGGCATTCAACAAATGCATCAATCTGACGAGTGTAACCATCCCCGATGGTGTTACGTCGATTGGAGAGGGTGCATTCTACGGTTGCAGCAGCCTGAAAAGTATTTATTGCAAGCCAACCAGGCCGCCAAAATTAGAAGATCTAACAGAAGGTATTTATCATTTCCCATACTCCGCAACCATCTACGTTCCGAGAGCTTCTGTCAATAGATACAAGGCTGTATCGGGCTGGAGGAACTACGCTTCACAAATTGTCGGATACGATTTCGATTAAGAACAAAAACTCAAATCATTAACCCTTTTTTTGCGGTACGGTTCAGTATCGCAGGAGAAACTAAAACGAAGAAATTATGGCACATGAAAAAGACATTGTGTTTATAAAACGCACCTTGGAGGCTTTAAGGCAATACGACCAGTACAAGGCAGACTTGCAACAAAGCTATGCCAGAACCTTATTTATCAATTCGTGTATAGGATTATTGATTATCCCTCAATCCAGTCAACTACTCAATAACCTTTCCAACGAAATTATTACAAAAGAAAAATGGGGAATCGACCCTCGGGATATAGAGGTATGCACTCCCAAGCCGACCGTCAAACATATTGCGAGACATTTGCGGAATGCAATAGGACACAACCGTTTTGAATGCGATTGTTCACTTTGCATTAGCAAACCCATCGAAAAAATTACTTTCAACGACATTGATATACGAAACGAAAAAAAAGTAACATTCAAGGCAATCATTCAATTTGAGGATTTCAGAGATTTCGTTCTTAAAGTTGCAGACCATGCGTTAACTAAGATGGTAGAAAAATAAATTGATTAAGGACAGACTTGAACAAACGGTCTATGATAAACCGCTTTGTTCGGGTCTGTCCTTGCAGTTTTACCAGATAACAAAGCAACACTACATTCTTAAAAGGAAAGAGTAGGAGAGAGGGAAAATTTTCCCACGCGATTTACTCGACACAAACGAGGACACACCTGGCACTTTTGCAAGGTTTGTCCTCGCTTTTTTGAAAAGATGAAGGGGTCTGCTCATCTATCATTATCACTTCAAACAATTATCAATTAACACATTACACAATCATGAAAGAACACTACATATTGGACTATGGATAGTCAACAACTTAACGCAATGACAATTAGAAACTTATAACACGATTTTATTCACTTGCAGGAGGTGGTTATTTCCCATAGACTTCCCATAACGAGTAAAACGGGATTGAAGAGCGCTTATAATATGCTGATTTTATGCATATTACACAAATAGCTCAGCGGTAGAGCACTTCACTCGTAATGAAGGGGTCCCGAGTTCAAATCTCGGTTTCGGCTCGAAAATCAAGCGATTGCGTTTTTAACGCAGTCGCTTTTTTTGTGCTCGGATGGCTGAAAAAGCACGAAAAAGGGGGTTCGGACAGGCAATGTTACACATATAATCTAAGCGCCCCGCACTGTTTGCCTAACGCGCAAACAAATGAAAATCAAAGCAATCTGCCGACACGAAATCATCTACAAAAACGGCAAGTCCCCGCTGGCAATCCGCTTTACGCATCAACGCACCCACAAAACCGTTTCGCTCGGCATTTCGGTAGAGCCGCATTATTGGGACAAAGACACGGAAACGATAGCGGCAAACTGCCCCGAACGTGCTACCTTACAAAGTCAGATAGACAACACGCTGGCAGGCTATCGCAAGAAGATTCAAAGGTTGGAAGCGTTGGATATTCCCGTGAATTTCGATACGTTGTTCGATGCAAAACAAAGCAATACGGCTAAATCGTGACCTAATTTTCAAAACCCGAAAACAGGTCACGAATTGAGCCCGAAAAACCTGCTTTTCATTGCTTCGGTCTCCACAACCCAAAAACGAAAAACCTTACATATCATTGATACATAAGGTTTTTTACTCTCTGTTGCCCTCTCTTTCAAAGGCCCTTTGAGCGGAAAACGAGACTCGAACTCGCGACCCCAACCTTGGCAAGGTTGTGCTCTACCAACTGAGCTATTTCCGCAAAACAAACCCCAAAACCCGGAGGAAACCTCCTTATTGGGACTGCAAATATAAACCGAAAAAATCAAACGACAAAATTTTTCGGGGACAAATTACGAAACCCCGGGGCTGAAAAAGACGAATAAGGCGGGCCGAGGACACAGCATCCCAAGACCTCAGAAACAAAACCGAATGCAGGCCGAACTTGTTCTCACATAGAATTCGACGAGCCGAACGAAAAGGGCCGCACCTAAAAACCGAAAAAATTGCCGGCCTCCGAAATCGGAAGCCGGCAATCCTCTTCACCTATTTTTATTATGAAATCTTTTTAGCGGACCTTGAACCCCTCGTCGGCGCGGACGGGGATAGGCAACTTGGCGTAGTAGCCGCTTTCGAGCTTCTCGCGCACGGACTTGAACGCCTCGATAGTCACCTTGACGTCCTCCAGCGTATGGGCCGCGGTGGGAATGACGCGCAGGATGATTTCGCCCTTCGGGATAACGGGGTAGATGACGATGGAGCAGAATATACCGTGATTCTCACGCAGGTCGACCACCAGGTTCGTTGCTTCGGGGACACCGCCCTTGAGGAAGACCGGAGTTACGGGCGAATTGGTCACGCCGATGTCGAACCCGTTCTCTTTCAGACTGCTCTGGAGCGCACGCACGATTTCCCACAGCTTCTGCTGGTATTCGGGGTGCTGACGAATCAGTTCCAGACGCTTCAGCGCGCCGATCACCATCGGCATCGGGAGCGACTTGGCATAGAGCTGCGAGCGCATGTTGTAGCGGAAAAGGTTGATAAGCCAGCGCGGACCGCTCACGAAAGCCCCGATGCCGGCCATCGACTTGGCAAAGGTGTTGAACAGCACGTCCACGCCGTCGACCACACCGAAGTGCGACGCCGTACCGCGGCCGCCCTCGCCCATCGTGCCGAAGCCGTGGGCGTCGTCGACCAGCAGACGGAACTGGAAATCCTTTTTCAGCGCCACGATTTCGTCGAGCTTGCCCAGGTCGCCCTTCATGCCGAACACGCCCTCGGTAATCACGAGCACACCACCGTTCTGCTCCTCGGCCAGGTCGGTAGCGTGCTGCAGCTGAAGACGCAACGATTCCATGTCGTTGTGTCCGAAGACGAAACGCTTGCCCTTGTGCATGCGCAGACCGTCAATGATGCAGGCGTGGGCCTCGGCATCGTAGACCACCACGTCACGCGGCGTGAGCAGGCAGTCGATAATCGAAATCATGCCCTGGTAGCCGAAGTTGAGCAAGAACGCGTCTTCCTTGCCGACGAACGCCGCGAGCTCGCGCTCCAGCTGTTCGTGGTAAACCGTCTGGCCGCTCATCATGCGGGCGCCCATCGGGGCGGCCATACCGAACTTGGCGGCGCCTTCGGCATCGGCCTTGCGCACCTCGGGCAGGTTGGCCAGACCGAGGTAGTTGTTCAGGCTCCAGTTGAGCACTTCCTTGCCGCGGAATACCATGTGGGGGCCGATTTCGCCCTCCAGTTTGGGAAACGCATAGTACCCGTGGGCGTAGCCCATGTACTGACCGATAGGTCCGCCTGCATTCTTTTCGAGGCGTGCAAAAATATCTACCATATCTGCTATGTAATTTTGGAATTTGTATGTCCTTGTTTCCGTGCCTGTTCGGCAGCGGCCCCGCAAAAATACAAATAAAACGGAACCGATGACCAAAGGTAGCCGTTTTTTGTGGCGCGAGGATACGTATTTATACTTATTTTAGCCGTTTCGGCATACCGGCCGGCACGAAACGCCCGTTTCCCGGCAAAGGGTTTGGGGGTTGTTCCGAATTTTGCTAATTTCGCATCATGACATCGCTTTTCCCCGACATCATTTTCGGGCCCGTGCGCTCGCGGCGGCTGGGTTTGTCGTTGGGCGTCAACCTGTTGCCCACCCGGTCCAAGCTCTGTTCGTTCGACTGCATCTACTGCGAATGCGGCTGGAACGCCGAACATCCCGGCGCGCGGCGCTTCAACGACCGCGACGACGTGCGGACCCAGCTCGAAGCCACCCTGCGCCGGATGGTCGCCGACGGCACGCCCCCCGACGTCATTACTTTCGCGGGCAACGGCGAGCCGACCCTCCATCCCGACTTCGAGACCGTCATCGGCGACACCCTTGCCCTGCGCGACGCCTTGTGCCCCGGGGCCAAAGTCTCCGTGCTGTCGAACGCCACACAGCTCCACCGCGACGACGTGCGGCGGGCCCTGCTGCGCGTAGACAACAATATTCTGAAACTCGATTCGGCTTTCGACGCAACGGTCCGGCGCATGAACAACCCGCAGAATGCGGCTTATACGGTTCGTGAGACGGTCGAACAGATGAAACGGTTCGAGGGGCGGATGATTCTGCAAACGATGTTCTTACGGGGGACTTGCGGCGGTGCGTCCATCGACAACACCACCGAGGAAGAGGTCGCCGCGTGGCTGCGGCTGGTCGGCGAAATCCGCCCCCGGCAGGTCATGGTCTACTCGCTCGACCGCGACACCCCCTGTCCGACACTCGAAAAGGTGCCGCGCGAGGAGTTGCAGACCATCGCGGTCCGGGTCGAAGCCTTGGGGATTCCCTGCTCCGTCGCTTGATTTTCCGGGTATTAAAAGGGGTAAAAGACAGCCTGTGCGCCGGCCCGAATGTATCCGCACCCATACGGCGGATACGCGTCCGGCACTGCCGCGCTGACACAAGCCTTGACCTGCCCCATTCCGGGCATGGCTGCCTTTTACCGTAGGTGCAGCGACAGGGTGACGCAACTCTCGTTTGCCATGCACACAGTGAAGACAAAGTTTCCCGCCGCTGCCGGCCGACCGATCGTATCCGGCAGAGCACAAAAAGAGGAAGACGCTGCCGATTTTATAATCTCAGGCTCTGGTAAACCTCGTCCACTAAAATACAACACACGTCCTCCCGGACGCAAATGGTATCTGTGGACAAAAATTTTACCAGAATTTAAGATTTAGATACAATCGCTTATAACGATACGAATATGTCAAGAACGCTGGAAACCCATCGGGTTTTACGGTGCGAATATACTGTTTTTCCTGCAAATAATAAACGGCAGCCCCTGTGAATCACAATAAAACAAAAAAGAATGTCTCTCTTATTTATAAGAATCTCTTACTCCCTCCAAATAACCTGCCGCATAAGCAGCATGGGGGCTCTTATGCCGGACCGTTCCTGCTTGGCTCTCGGGCAATAAATCCAAGTCCAGTGCCAATTGTTCTTTGCGTGCTCGACCGTCTGCATATCCCTTTTCATAAGCGCATCCTGCGCAACGATGCCTGCCTGCTCCGCCCTGATCAACCGGCAAATCATTATACTGCGGATCGTAACGATGTTGTTTTGTACAAGCCATAATCCAATCTTAAATTATTCTATCAAGCCCAATATCCAATTTATCCAAGAAATAATAGTCGATGCTCTGCGTCTATACGTCTGTTCAGAATCGATATTATATAATCGAGAATCGTGCATTATTTCAACTATTTCGTCTTTGGTCGGCACATTCCCCCGGTCGAAATATAGTCTTAAAACATTTCGGAATACCTCGTGAGCCAATATGAGCTTCACGAATTCCAATTGCCGGTCAATGATAGGCAGGTTAAATACACGAACACCCGCTCGGGTCAAAGAACATCCAATTTGTCCATTTTCACGAACGAACTCTATCAACCCCAAATATTTTCCTGCATTGGAATAATAATCCGTTTGTCTGCGATCGAAATCATAGTTCTGAGTGATGTCGTCTTTGCTGATAAACCCCTTTTGCTTTAACAATTCGCACAAATTAATAACCCGTTCAAAGCTATCTGCCTGAGGAAAAGGGAGTTCAGGTTCTTCTGCAATTCGAGTGTCATTCAGAATTTTCTGTATGATTTCCATATTAACCATTCCCTCCTGAACAGCATACTTCTTGTGTTTCACCAAACGAATGGAATTATACAGCTCGGGAACAACAAATTCATATTCTCGCAAATGAAAAACACCGTTGGAATATGTAAGAAAAATCGGACGCACCCGTTTCCGAATCTTATCGTTCCAAAGTCTGTATGGGTAATACAACTGCCGAATCAGGAAATCATCGGAAATATAATTTTTTGCTTCGATAAGATTAAGAGAATCATCCCCTTCGTAGCCTCCGTCTATTTCAACTTGCGAATTTTCAACATGTATATCGAAAGATTTTCGTTCCGAACTGATTGTGAAATCGAACAACAAAGAACTCATTCGTCCGCAAACTGTCGGGAATAAATTTTCTTCATTTGTAAAATCATGCAATATCCTGGAAGCAAAAGCATAATTTATTGCCATCGATTCGTTGATCATGTCCCTGTAATCTATACTATCCAAAAAAACAGGGGAATCAATCGGCGTGACCTCGATTTCATCCTTATTGAAATCGCAAAAAGTTTCAAAAGGTCCGATTTCATACGTGCCTCTGGATGTCGGCAGGATCGACAGCTTATGTTTAATGAACAATTCAGGCAATTGAGAACGATGATCGAACTTCGTCATCAAGCGGGCCTCCCTGAATTCATTGATTGCAGAGGAAGATATTGCAACGCGTTCGTTATTCGCGAGCCTATCCAAAATGCGATACCGCTCAAAAATACGTTCCCACGCTATATCGTTCTTCGATTTACTCATAATTCCTGATCAAAAACTCATCCACTTGTCCTCGCCCCGTTGGAACCGAATTTATAGCTCGGGAAGCCCTGACGATATGAATATTATACGCTGCATAAATTTCTCTTATAAAACCGGCCGCAGAATTCGATAGTAAAAATCTGATTCCTCTTGCATTCAAAGCATCGCAAACATTCCTCAGGCGGATTTGGTCTTCTTCAGACCAACCGCCCTGCACATATCCCGTAAAATTGGAGCTTTCGGAGACAGGATGATACGGAGGATCGAAATACACGAAAGCATTTGCAGGCAAATCGTTCAGGACCTGTTCGTAATCCTCATTGCGAATTTCTATGTCGGCCTTGTTCAGATATTTGCTGACGGCTCTGATGATCGGTTCGTTTACGATGTTGGGATTTTTATATTTTCCGAATGGCGAATTGAATTGTCCCTCACTATTCACCCGATACAACCCATTGTAACATGTTTTATTCAAATAAATAATCCGAGAAGCCCGTTCGATGTCCGTAAGCGTTCCGAAAACAGGTTCCCGGTCGAGAGAGCGGAGGGAATAAAAATATTCCGCCGTATTTTCATGTCTTTGCAGGTCTGCGATCAACTCTTCCGGATTGTCTCTTACGACCTGATATACATTGATCAATTCGCTGTTATAGTCATTTATAACAGCACGCTTAGGTTGCAGTTCAAAAAGCAAGGCTCCGCCGCCTACGAACGGTTCGTAATATACCGACCGGACCAAATTATCCGGCAGCAGCCTTTTTATTTCGGGAATAAGTTGTCTTTTCCCTCCGACCCATTTCAAGAAAGGTGCTATAAGTTTATTCTTCGCCATCGGCTGGTACAATTTATCGCTGAAGTATCGCCCGCAGGATGCTCTCCTCGTCGAAACCGCAGAGGGCGTAAAGCTGGGCCGGGGTACCGTGCTCGATCCACTCGTCGCCGACGCCCAGCGAACGGACCGAGGGCTTGAATCCGTGGCGGTTGAACCACGCCGTGACCGTCTCGCCCACACCGCCGCGCAGCGATCCGTCCTCGACGGTCACCACCCGGGCGAACCGTGACCCGACTTCGGCAAGCAGTTCTTCGTCGAGCGGTTTGGCAAACCGCAAATCATAGTGGGCCACGCTCAGTCCCTCGGCCGCAGCCCGTTCGGCAGCCCGCGCTGCCGCATGACCGACCGTTCCGACGGTCAGCAGCGCTACATCGCCGCCCTCGCGCAGGCAGCGCCCCTTGCCCGTGGGCAGCACCTCGAAAGGCTCGTTCTGCCACGGCGCTCCGGCTCCGTTGCCGCGCGGGTAGCGAATCATATAGGGCCCTCCCGCCTGCAAGGCCGAGTACATCATGTTGCGCAGTTCGCGTTCGTCCATCGGCGCCGCAATCGTCAGCGACGGCACCGTCCCGAAAGCCGCCATGTCGAACAATCCGTGGTGCGTCACTCCGTCCTCGCCGACCAGGCCGCCGCGGTCGAGACACAGCACCACAGGCAGATTCTGTATCGCAACATCGTGAATCACATTGTCATAGGCCCGCTGCATGAACGACGAATAGATGTTGCAGAAAGGCACCATCCCCGCCGCGGCCAGTCCGGCCGAAAACGTGACGGCGTGGCCCTCGGCTATGCCAACGTCGAAACAGCGTTCGGGCATGGCCTGCATCAGCATGTTCATCGAGCAGCCCGAGGGCATGGCAGGCGTCACGCCCACCACCCGAGGGTCGAGCTGCGCCAAATCGACAAGCGTCCGGCCGAACACATCTTGATAGCGGGCCGCCGCTCCCTGCGCCACGATGCGTTCGCCCGTCTCGGGGTTGAAGCGTCCCGGCGCGTGCCACACGGGTTTGTCGTGCTCGGCAGGCAGATAGCCTTTGCCCTTGACCGTCATCACGTGCAGCAGTTTGGGTCCCGGAATCGCCCGCAGCGCCCGCAGGGTCCGCACCAGCTCGGGCAGGCTGTGCCCGTCGACCGGACCGAAATAGCGGAAATTGAGGCTCTCGAACAGATTGCTGTTGTTGAGCACGCCCTGCTTCACGGCATTGCCCATCTTCTGACACAGCCGCAGCAGGCGCGGCGTATGCGACAGCACGCCCCACAAGCGTTGCTTGAGCCGGTTATAATGGACCGAAGTCGAGATTTTCAGCAAGTAATTTTTGAGTGCGCCCGTGGCCTGGTCGATGGCCATGTTGTTGTCGTTCAGAATAACCAGCAGGTCGGTACTCTTGCTGGCCCCCGCGTTGTTGAGCCCCTCGAACGCCAGTCCGCCCGTCATCGAGCCGTCGCCGATGACCGCCACGACCTTGCGCTTCTCGCCCCGCAGTTCGGCCGCCTTGGCCATGCCGAACGCCGCCGAAATCGAGACCGAGGCATGGCCGCCGCCGAAAGCGTCGTACTCGCTCTCGGCCATGCGCGGGAAGCCGCTGATTCCGCCCAGCCTGCGTTTGTTGCGGAACGCTTCGCGGCGTCCCGTGATGATTTTGTGGGCATAGGTCTGATGGCCCACGTCCCACACGATTTTGTCCTCGGGCGTATCATACACATAGTGGAGCGCCGCAGCCAGTTCCACCGCCCCGAGGCTCGACGCCAGGTGACCAGGATTGACCGAGCATTCCCCGATGATATAGCGGCGCAGTTCGTCGCAATAGGTGCGTAATTCCTCCTGCGTGAGTGTTTTCAGCTCGCGCGGCGAACCGATCCGGTTCAGTAATATGTATTCGTCCGCAGCCATGGATATGCAAAGATAGCGCAAGTCGAGAGCAATGCCAAATTTATTTGGCCATTGCCGAGACGCAGCCTATCTTCTGTAAAGATACGAATAAATAAGGTAAAAGTTGAAAGATGAAACGTGAAAGGTATTTCCGTCTGCATGTTTAGAACAAAGCTGAAGCTGCGAAAAGTCGGGCGATTTCGGGGCCTTTTGAAATATTTTCGCCGAAAATTTTTGCGAATCGCTTTTTTGTTGTACTTTTGCAATCCGTAAAAATGTCTGAAACGATAAAAATTAGATAGCTATGGCAATGAAGAGAACTTACCAGCCCTCGCGCCGGAAGAGAATCAACAAGCACGGTTTCCGCGCTCGTATGGCTACGGCGAACGGTCGCAAGGTGCTGGCAGCACGTCGTGCCAAGGGTCGCAAGAAGCTGACCGTATCGGACGAATCGACGTTCAAGTACGCTTAATTTTCCTCGGAGAGGAGAGTTTGCGGGCCGGCTGGAAAGCCGGCCTTTTTCGTGCGTGCCGTGGGGGCTTGGACGGGTCTTTCCTGGGTCTCGTTGCTGGAAAACCGGCCTTTTTCGTGCGTGCTGGTGTGGCGGGGGATGCGCCGCGGCAAAAAAAATCCCGGGGAGAAAACCTCGGGAAGCAAGGGCCGTCCGGTTGGGCGGCTTATTCGTTGTCTTTGTAGAGGTCGATTTCGCCACGCTCGACCTTGCCGTACATGGCGGCCAGTTCGGCGATGACGGGCGACACAAGGTCTATCGTGTCGGCCACGGCGGGGCGGTCGCCCTGCCCCTTGATTCGGTAGAGCATCACCGCATACAGCGCCCGGAAGCAGAGTTCCGTGTCGCTCATCCCCGGATTGCCCACCACCGACCGCAGGCGCGGCAGTTCGCTTTCGAGCCGGGCGAAGGTCTTGCGGTAGTGCTCGCCGACGGGAAGTTTGAGTAGTTGCAGATGGAGGTCGTGCAGGTCCTGAATCAGATGCAGCGTGTGCTCCAGATGTCCTTTTTCCTCCTTGCCTTCCTGGCGCAGCAGCCCCGCAATGTCGAGGTACCACATCAGGAATGCGGGCTTCTGTTCCTCGGTCAGTTCGGTCCGCGGGGCAATCAGCTGCGAGTAAATCGCTTCGGGGCTGAATTGCAGGGCCCGCAGCAGGTCTTCTATCTGCCACAGATAGAGTATGTATTCGGCTATGTTCTCCCGCCGTCGGGCTTGTGCGATATCCACTATTTAATCCACTTTTTCTCGGTCCGGTGCTTCAGAAAGTATTGCTGCGACTTGAGCAGGTTGCGCGATTGGAGCACCATGTTCTTGGTTTCGGTCAGAATCGTCAGATAGAGCATCGACGCCTTGGTGTTCGACTTGGCTTCGTTGATGCGCGTGAGTTCCGACTTGATGGCTTCGGCTATCGACTCGAAGAGCTGGTCGCGCAGCGAGAGCACCAGTTCGATGTCCGTGAAGTCGCCGTCGCGCAGCATCAGGTTGATACGGCGGTAGATTGCCTCCACGTCGTCGTTGATGGCCATCAGGTCACGGGTCTGTTCGACCGAAAGCCCTTCGTGGTTGTTGTCGATGTGCTCGAATGCCGGGCGCGTAATGTGGACCAGCGCCTTGGTCATTTCGTTCAGATAGTCCACCACCTGGACATAGTAGTGCGCCGTGTTGACGTCGCCGCTTTGCAGGCGTTTGAGCGTCGGCAGCAGCGCGTACTTGCGGTCGCGCGACTGGTAGAACAGGTCGTTCGATTCCTTGACCATGTCGCGCAGCACCTTGCGGTTTTCTTTCAGCACGGCTATCAGCGTGCGGTCGTAAATCTTCGTCGCGCTCTCCATCGTGCGGCCTACGTCACTGCGCAGTGTGGCTATGATGTCGTTGTTGGTTTCGGTTTTCGCTTCGGTTTCGCCGGGTTTGTTCTTTTTCGGGAAGCAGTTGCGGAACACTATCCAGCCGCACAGCACCGTCACCACGATGACGGTGACCGTCCCGCCGTAGATAAGCACCAGCCCCACGATGAACGAAATCAAGAATCCGCCCAGCGCCGTCACGAACCAGCCCGCAATGACGGTCATGACGCCCGAAATCCGGTATACGGCGCTTTCGCGGCCCCATGCACGGTCGGCCAGCGAGGAGCCCATCGCCACCATGAAGCAGACGTAGGTGGTCGAGAGCGGCAGTTTGAGCGACGTGGCCAGCGAAATCAGCAGGGCCGAGGTCGTCAGATTGACCGTCGCGCGAATCATGTCGTAGGGGGCTCCGCTGTGTTCGACGTCTTCGTACTCGAAGCGTTTGCCCACCGCCGCACGGACCTTGGCCGGTACGATGCGTTCGATGCCGTTGTTGATGTTCAGCGCTATGCGGACCAGCGTGCGCGAGAATACCGACGAGGCGTACTGTTCCTGCCCGTCGTCGCCCTGCGCCGAGAGCGAAAGTTCGGTCTGGGTCACACGCAGCACCGCTTCTTTCGATGCCCACAGCGCCACAATCATGATTATGCCTGCCATCAGCAGAATCGACAGGTTCGCCGGTACGTTTTCGGCCAGCGGTGTCATCAGCATCTGCGGGTCTCCGGTGGTTCGGGCAAACGAGTAGGCGTCGAATCCGGCTACCGGCACACCGATGAAGTTCACCAGGTCGTTGCCCGCAAAGGCCAGCGACAGGGCGAAGACGCCCGACAGAATCGTGATGCGCAGGATGTTGACCTTGAAGCGTTGGATGAAGAACAGCAGCAGCGAGCAGATGATCCAGCAGACGGTCAGCGACAGCAGCAGATGTTTTTCGATCAGTTGGACGAACGCATAGCCCGACAGCAGCGACCGCAGTCCTTTGAAGACGGCGAAATAGACCACGGCCGTGAGCGAAATGCCGCACCACAGCGAGCCGAAGCGCCGGAACAGGGTCGTATAGCGGAACGAGAAAATCAGTCGCGAAACGTACATCAGTATCGAGCCGCAGGTAAATGCGATGACCACCGAGAGCAGGATGGCCGACACCACGCCCATTGCGCGCGAGGAGTTGATGTATTCGCTCAGCGACCCGACGCCCACGGCCGGGTCGTTCGAGATTTTGTAGACCGATACGGCGACGGCCGAGCCCAGCAGGCAGAATATCAGCGATACGGTGGTCGACGTGGGCAGTCCCCACGAGTTGTAGAGCCCCAGCAGAATGACGTTGGCGAACATGACGCCTAAGTAGAGCATCATCACTTCGTGGAACGTGAAAAGTTGGGGGTTGAACATGCCGCTGCGGGCCACTTCCATCATGCCGCTCGACGTCACTACGCCAATGACGATTCCCACCGACGCCACCAGCAGGATGGTGCGCATCGAGGCGGCTTTGGAGCCGAGTGCCGAGTTGAGGAAGTTGACTGCGTCGTTGGTAACGCCAACGAAAAGACCGGAGACGGCAAGGATGCCCAGGATGCCGACAATGACGGTGTAGATTTCGCTCATGTTGAGGTTCGAGTGCAATTTCTGAACAAATGTAAGCCATTTTTCGGCACGTTTGCGTCTTTTGCGTCATTGTTAACGTTAATTTAATACAGACCCTCGGGAATGAAACGTTCGGGCCGTCCTGCCATGAGCAGGACGGCCCGATGCGAGAGTGGGAGAGCGGAGGGTTACGGTAACATTTCCTGGGTCGGAACGATGCTCTTGCGAACCAGCGGTCCGTAGTTGCCTTCGGCATCCACCGCTATGGCGTAGAACGTGCGTTCATTGCCTATCTTGCAATAGCCTTCGGCGGTCAGTGCGTCTTTGGTCACAGAGATGCCGGAGCCCGGAGAGGTGAGGGCCGTGATGATTTCCGTGTCGGTCAGAGGTTCGCCGCTGAATGCGTTGCAGGCTGCGCCGTCGATGCTGTTGAAATGGGTGACGTACCAGTGCGCCGCCTTATCGTTGACCTGGACTTTGGCTTCGAGCAGTACGTAGTTGACTGCATTGGGGTCGGGGTCGGGTCCCGTCACTTCGATGCTCAGGATTTCGATTTCGGCTTGGCCGCTCACGTTGTAGTCGCCCGTCGAGAAGGGTACGATTTTAGGCGCGGGCGTGGTGATGCCTCCCGCATAGCCGAATGCGAAGAAGATGTATTCGGTGTCGGCCAGCAGGGCGTTGGTGCGGTCGATGAGCTGCGTTCCTTCGAGCAGTGTCACGTTGCCGTTGGCCACTACGTATTCCATGAACCGCGTGTCGTCGCCCTCGAACTTGTCGTATTCCGCCTTGCGGATGCAGCCCGCCATGTAGGTCTTGTCCGGGTAGGAGGGGGTGACCTGGATTTTCACTCCGTTGATCGCCGTCTCCACAATGTCGACATCGAAAGTCATGTCGGTGATTTCGACCGGTGCCGTGTGGGCGATTTTATGGGCGACTTCCGTCGTGCGTTCGCCCAGGGCGCTCACACCGAAAGCCAGTACCGCATAGTCCGTGTCGGCTTGCAGGTCGCTCAGCTCCAGGTCTTTGAATGTGTGGAGGGTGCAGGGGCCCGTGCGCAGGGCGTCGTGGGCGCCCCAGTTGATTTCGTAGCTTTCGGCCCGTTGGATGAACTGCGAGGCGATTTCTTCGGGCGTGGATTCCTGGAGTGCGGCTCCGTCGATGAAGCCCAGGTAGTAGCGCGTGTTGTCGTTGTCGGGCGTTATCGAAATCTTGAATTCCACCTGTTTCACGTCGGTGAATTCGATTTCAAACTTGCAGGGGTCGACAACCTGGAACGCCGGGGTGGTGAACGTGTAGGTCTCCACGCCGGTGGTGGCTTTGCGTTCGGGGCTCACACCGAAAGCATAGAGGGTGTATTCGGTCTGGGGTTTGAGTACGTTGATGCGGCGCGTGTCGGCGATGCGCGAAAGGATGTCGGTGAACGTGCCGTTCGGGTCGACATAGGCCTTGTAGTCGGGCAGTTGGTTCTCGACGAGGTCTTGCAGTTCGGCGGCAATCAGTTCTTCGGACGATTTGTAGTGGGCCTTGAAGTCGGCGCTCGACATGAGGTTCCACGTGAAATAGGCTCCTTCGTCCGGCGCCTTGTATTGGATGCGGAACGTCACGCCCGAGGAGGTCAGGTCGGCGGTCGAGACGCTGAAATGTTTTTCGTCGGTGCCGAATGCCGCCTGCGTCACGGTAAGCGATGCGCTGTTGGCACCTGCTTTGGAGAGCGTCACGTTGGTCGTGCGTTCGGTTCCTTCGTTGGGGTCGGCCGTGAAGGTTACGATGCCTTCTTGCGAGCAGTCGAAGTCGTGTAGCCAGCCATCATCGGACGAGGCCGTGACAATTCCCCCCCCCGCAGCGGGTACGATGCGGTAGGCGATTTGCAGCGTGCCGCCCGCCGCAGGGGCGGCAATCGGCTGCGTGGTGATTTCGATGGCCGCAGCGGCCGGATCGTCGGTGGCGTCGTCCTTGCAGGAGACGGCTCCCGCAAGCAGTCCGATGCAGAGGCTCAGAAAGGGGAGGTAACGGTTTTTCATAGGTAAAAAGGTTTGAGTTAGATAAGAAAGCTGTCGGGACAAAGTTAGTAAAAAGCGTGTACGATATTCCCATTTCGTAAAAATTTTTAATAGTTGTAACAATCTGATTTATAATGTAGTAAATCTGCTTTCGATTAGTCGTTTCGGGCAATATTTTCGGTGTTAAACCGTAAGCGGTTCGGGCCATAAAAGGGGTATTCAATGGTTTTATTCGTCAGAAAATACGTTCTGAAAAGTTGCTTTTCTGAGAAATTCGGACACAATCCGGGTTGTTTCGGCCAAAAAAACACCTCTGCCGAACGGTTTTTCGGCAGAGGTGGAATCAAAAACAGCGTTGTCTGAAAGCCCCCGTTTCCGCAGGGCTTTCCCTACGCTCCGGCGGTTATTCTTCGTCGGTGTCGGTGTAGGCTTTGAGCAGTTTGTCCTGCACGTCGGCGGGCACCTGTTCGTAGCTGGCGAACTTCATCGTGTAGGTCGCCGAGCCCGAGGTCAGCGACGAAAGGGTGGTCGAGTAGCGGTAGAGTTCGGCCAAGGGTACCGCGGCGTTCAGGCGGTCGAATCCCTTGTCCGATTCCATGCCCATGATCATCGCACGGCGGTTTTGCAGGTCGCTCATCACGGCGCCCATGTATTCGCTCGGCACCAGCACCTCTACATTATATATCGGTTCCATGATTTTGGGCCCGGCGTTGCGGAACGCTTCCTTGAACGCGTTGCGGGCCGCCAGCTTGAACGAGATTTCGTTCGAGTCCACCGGGTGCATCTTGCCGTCGTAGATTACGACACGGATGTCGCGGGCGTAGGAGCCCGTCAGCGGGCCTTCGTCCATCTTCTCCATGATTCCTTTCAGGATCGCAGGCATGAAGCGCGCGTCGATGGCGCCGCCCACGATGGCCGAGTAGAATTGCAGTTTGCCGCCCCACGGCAGGTCGTATTCCTCCTTGGTCTTCACGTTCACCACCATGTCGCCCTTGCCCGGCACCTTGTAGTTCTTCGGTTCGGGCATCCCTTCGTAGTAGGGTTCGACAATCATGTGCACTTCGCCGAACTGGCCCGCGCCGCCCGACTGCTTTTTGTGGCGGTAGTCGGCCTGCGCCACCTTCGTGATGGTTTCGCGGTAGGGAATCTTCGGCGCGATGTATTCGTAGTCGAGTTTGTTCTCGGCAAGGATGCGCGAGCGCAGGATGTTCAGGTGGTGTTCGCCCTGGCCCTGGATGATGGTCTGCTTGAGTTCCTTGCTGTAATCCACTAAGATGGTCGGGTCCTCAAACTTGGCGTCGTTCAGAATCTTGCCCAGCTTCTCCTCGTCGCTCTGTTCCTTGCATTTGAGTGCGGCGCGGTAGCGGGGTTCGGGGAATACGATGGGTTCCACCGCAGCCGGAGCGCCCGGCGCGGCCAGCGTGTCGTTGGTGCGCGTGCCTTTGAGCTTCACCGTGCAGCCGATGTCGCCCGCCGAGAGTTCCGTCACCTTGATGCGGTTCTTGCCTGCTACGGCAAAGAGCTGCGAGAGTTTTTCCTTGTTGCCCGTGCGGGAGTTCACCAGTTCGGTGCCCTCGGTGATGCGGCCGCGGACGACACGGAAGTAGGTGATTTCGCCGATGTGCTGTTCGATCTGGCTCTTGAAGACGAACGCCACGGTCGGTGCGTCGGCGTCGGCCGTGAGTTCTTCGCCCTCGGCCGAGAGGAACGCGGGGGCTTTCAGCGGGCCGGGCGCCACGTTGATGATGAATTCCATCAGTCGCTTGGTGCCGATGTCGCGCTTGCCGCTCGTGCAGAAGACGGGCATTACTTCGCGGCGCGACACGCCGATTTTCAGCCCTTGCCGGATGTCGTCCTGCGTCAGGGTCCCCTTGTCGAAGTAGAGTTCCATCAGCGCCTCGTCGTGTTCGGCGGCCATTTCGACCAGTTCCTTGTTGAGTGCCAGGGCCTTTTCCATCTCCTCGGCCGGGATGTCGAGTTCTTCGCGGTGGCCGTCGGTGTCCTTGAAGCGGTACATCTTCATCATCAGCACGTCGATGAACGAGTCGAAGCCGGGACCTTGGTTCACCGGATATTGCACGATGACGGGTTTCACGCGCGATGCCGCCTTGATCGACTCGAACGCCGCCTCGAAGTTGGCTTTGTCGTGGTCGAGCTGGTTGATGACGCCGATGACGGGTTTCTTGAGAATCCGGGCATAGCGCGCTTGGATTTCGCTGCCCACTTCCCAGCCGTTGACGGCGCTGTACAGGAACACCCCCACATCGCCTACCTTGAACGCCGAGAAGAGGTTGCCGCAGAAGTCGTCCGAGCCCGGGCAGTCGATGATGTTGAGCTTGCGCTCCATGAATTCCGTGAAAAGAATCGTCGAGTAGATCGAGCGCTTGTATTCGTGTTCGATGTCCGTGTTGTCCGAGAGGGTGTTGTTGGTTTCGACGCTGCCCCGGCGGTCGATGACTTTGCCTTCGTAGGCCATCGCTTCGGCCAGGGTGGTCTTGCCCGTGCCCGGGGCGCCGATCAGAACGATGTTCTTGATCTCTTTGGCTGCATAGTTTTTCATGTCAGGTATCGGTTTTAAGGTTTTCGGTTGGCAGGCAAAAGGTTTGCCGACTATAAATGTACAAATTTTTCGGCATAAACCAAAAAAAATCGCTCCTTTGCGAAGCGATTTTCAGGGTGGTGTGGCCGGTATGGGCGTCAGCGTCCGGCGGTCCGGACGGTCAGCGATTTCCAGCCGGGCGGCAGGAGGGTTTCGCGGCGCACAAGACCTTCGGGTGTGATTTCCAGTCCGCCGAATCCGAACAGCACGGCTTGCAGCATGCCGCCTGCTCCCGTCATGAAGCAGGGGTTGTCGCTCGTCGCCGTCTCGGCGAAGACCCCGAACGGCGGACGCAGGTTCGGCCGATAGCAGCGGCGGAACATTTCGTCGGCCTTGCTGGCCATGCCCAGCCGCGCGTATTGGACGGCGAATACCGAGTGGCTCATCGCCGGGCCGTTCGCCGGGTCGATTTTCGGTTCGTAGTAGCGCAGGTCGCGCAGCAGCGCCCGGCGGTCGGTGACGATGCCCAGCGGCCAGCCCAGCAGATTGGCGTCGGCCTGTTTGATTTGCTCGCCGTCGTAGCCGGCATGTTCGCGCGTCGTTCCGTCGGGGAAGCGTTCGATGCGCAGCCCCGCGGCCACTTCCGCCCACGCAGGGTCGGGCCGTTCGCCGCATGCCTCGGCCGCTTTGACCGCCGCTTCCAGCGCCCGGCGGGCCGCTCCGTTGGTAAAGGCGTTGTCCGTCACGCCGATGGCATATTCGTCGGCTCCCACCACGTTGCGGACCGAGTAGCTGCCGTCGGCGTTCTTCGTCGCGCGGTCGGCCCAGAATGCGGCGCATTCGCGCAGCAGGGGCCAG
Source organism: Alistipes sp. UBA6068 (assembly GCF_949428155.1). Taxonomy (NCBI): domain Bacteria; kingdom Pseudomonadati; phylum Bacteroidota; class Bacteroidia; order Bacteroidales; family Rikenellaceae; genus Alistipes; species Alistipes sp. UBA6068. The sequence continues at coordinate 22,031 of NZ_CASQFS010000010.1, forward strand.
CCCTGCCGTTGCAGCCATTCGCGGTCCTGCGTGACGCAGTAATACTGCCAGGCCGCAATCGCCACATCGGCCGTGATGTGGTGTTCCAGCGGCCCCGTTAGCGCGAAAGTCGGGGTCGATTCTTCGCCCCGGTCGTCGCTTTCCCACGGGAACATCGCGCCGCGGTATCCGTGGGCATAGGCCCGGCGGCGGGCCGCTTCGATGCGGTCGGTGCGGTAGTCGAGCATCTGCCGCGCCAGCTCGGGGTGCAGCACTAAGAGCGGCGGGAAAATCCAGGTTTCGGCGTCCCAGAAGATGTGGCCGCCGTAGCCCGCCGACGTCAGCCCCATCGGGGCGATGCTGCGGCGCGAGCCCTCGCGGACCGAGCCATAGAGGTTGAACAGCGCGAAGCGCACGGCGCGCTGGGCTTCGTCGTCGCCCTCTATGACAATGTCGCTCTGCCACAACGCGTCCCATGCCCGTTCGTGGGCGGCAGCCAGTTCGTCGGCACCCTCCCGCGCGGCGTAGATCGCCTGCCGTTCCGATTCGTTCCACGGGTCGGCGAAGCCCTGCGTCGTGCAGACGATGCCCACCAGCGCGAACGAGGCCTTTTCTCCTCGCCGCAGGTCGGCTTCGAGCCGGTCGGCTTCCGGCTGGCTGAAGCCCTCGCCGCAAAGGAATACGGAGGTGGCCACCGTGCGGTCGGCGCCGTGATTGTAGCTCCCCTCCGTGCGCTGTACCTTGCGGCCCCCGTCCTCGCACCACACCGTGCGGTTTTCGCGCAGCGTGTCGGCGTAGAAGCCGGGAATCCGGTGGCGGTTGGTAATACGGACTTCCGTGTCGCGGAGCGCTTCGACCTCCGCTTCGGCCATGACGGCATAGGGCAGGCTGCGCAGGGCGCGGATGCGGTATTCGATGCGCACTTCGGGGGTGGTCAGCCGGGTCGTGTGGACGGCCCGGCGCAGGTCGATTTCCTGCTCCCATTCCAGCACGGGGCCTGCGGGTTCCATCGCGAGCCCCAGCGGACAGATGCCCTCAAGGATGCGGCTCACACCCTCGCGGCCGCCCCGTTCGCAGGCTCCGCCGCACAGCAGCGGCCCGACCCCGAACGGTTCGCGCCCGACCACCAGCCCCAGTTCGCCGTTGGCCATCGTCGCCGGAGCGTAGCGGGCCGTGTCGCGGGCACGGAGGGTCCACCCGTCGTCCTGCGCCGCGGCGCAGAACGGCAGGAGCCACAGAAGCAGGGTGCTAAAACGTTTTATATTATTCATTCTCAGGAATGAACGTTACGGCCTGTCCGCCGCGGGCGGCCATCGCTATTTCGAGCGTGTCGGCCGAGGTGACGGTGCGCCGTTCGATGCGGTAGTTCTCGGGATTCCGGGCCGAATCGGGCGCGTCGGCATAGATGGTCGCCGTGTAGGTTACCCCGTCTTCGAGGAACGAGAGCGGCTGTGCGAGCGTCCGGGCCTTGCCGTTGGTGCCCGCGCCGAGGAACCAGCGGTCGCCTGCGCGGCGTGCTAAAACGATATAATCGCCTATCTCGCCCTGCAAGGCCACCGAGCGGTCGCAGTCAGCGTCGAAGTCGCGGAAAAACCGGAAAGCCGGGTGTCCCTCGTAATTCTCGATGAAGTCGGCGGCCATTTGCAGCGGCGAATAGATGATGACCCAGTTGGCGATCTGCCGGGCCAGCGTGGTCTTGATGCAGCAGTGGGCGTTGGGGCCGTTCCACTCGATGCGCCCTTTGTCGGCCTTGGCCGTGGAGTAGTCGATGTCGAAGATGCCGGGGGTGTAGTCCATCGGACCCGAGAGCAGCCGCACGAAAGGCAGCGTCGAGAGGTACTCGGCCGAGTTGCCCTCGCTCCATGCGTTCCACTCCATGCCGCGGGCCCCCTCGCGGGTCATCATGTTGGGCCACGTGCGGCGGATGCCCGTCTCCTTGATGGGCTCGTGGACGTCGAGCATGATGCCGTAGCGGGCCGCCGTCTCGACGACGCGCTGGTAGTGCTGCACGCCGTACTGCGAGTGGTGGAGGTAGCCGCCCTTGAAGCCGCCGGCATAACCCGTCTTGAGCGTATGCACGCCCAGTTCGGCATAGCGGGCGAAAGCGCGTTCCATCTGCTCCTCGAATTCGGGAATGTTGCCGCCCGTCTCGGCGTGCATCCACAGCTCGACCCCTTTTTCGCGGGCGTAGGCGGCTATGCGCTCCAGGTCGAAGTCGGCGTAGGGCTCGACATAGTCGAAGTGCTGGTTGCCGCCCCAGTTCTCCCAACCCTGGTTCCACCCCTCGAAAAGGACGCCCTGGATGTTGTTGGCCGCGGCGAAGTCGATGTGCCGCAGGGCGTTTTCGGTGGTGGCGCCGTGGCGCGGGCCCATGGTCCACACCTGCGTGCCGAGGTGCATGCCCCACCAGACGCCCACATACTTTTGCGGCTTGATCCACGAGGTGTCGGCTATCTTGGAGGGCTCGTTGAGGTTGAGAATCAACGACGAGTTGATGAGGTCCACAGGCTTGTCGCCCAGCTGGACGGTGCGCCACGGAGTGGTGAAGCGTCCGGGGATGTAGGCCTTGATGCCGTTGGGCAGCGGTGCGAGGTCGGCTTTGAGCACTCCCTCGGCATTGCGCCGCAGCACCATCTCGGGATAATCGTAGAGCGCCGCTTCGTGGACCGACCCGTAGGCGCCCTTGCCGCTGCGGAACGTGAAAGGCGTATTGGCGTCGCGGACCCCGGCGACAGGCTGCTCGCGGTACTGGAGCTCGTAGGTCTCGAAATTGCCGGGGATGGACCACGACATGGCCGTCTCCTCGTCGGCGAAGCGGAATTCGGTGAGCTCGTCCGTCACGGTGAGCGAATCGGGTGCGTTGAGTTCGTAGCGGAACGCCACGCCGTCGTCGTAGGCCCGGAACCGCAGGCAGAGTTCGGTGCGGTCGTCGGAGTTGTGCAGCTCGACGGTCATTTCGTTGTAGCGGTCGCGGTGGGTCTTGTTCTCGCCCCACGGCTGGCTCCACTCCCGGTCGCCGGAGGTGTGGTGCACGACCCCGAAGCGGAAGCCGGAGAAATCGCGTTCCTGCGCGGCGATGCCGAGGGCCGAGGGGCGGATGAGGGTGTCGCCGTCGCGCAGAACGGCGTAGGTCATCGTCGCGGCGTCGAACGCCACGCTGTTGCGCCCGTCGGGCGAGAGGAGGGTCGTGGAGGGGGTGCAGGCGCCCAGCAGGGCGGCCATGCTTCCCAAGGCAAAAAGTCGTTTCATCATTCGTTGGGTCGGTCGGTCATGTCGAAGAGGACGGTGGCGCCCTCCTTGAGCTGGGAATAATCGAGGAACGGTGCCGCTGCGGGCCGGCGGTCGACGGTCATGCGGCGGACATAGCGGTTGGCGGGCGAGTTGTTCGGTGCTTCGATGCGGATCGTCTTGCCGTTTTCGGGGCGGATGACCGCCTTGCGGAAGAGCGGAGAGCCGACGGCGTATTCATCCGCTCCGGGGCACACGGGATAGAACCCGAGCGCCGAGAAGACGTACCACGCCGAAGTCTGGCCGTTGTCTTCGTCGCCGCAGTAGCCGTCGGGCTTGGCGCTGTAGAGACGGTCCATCACCTCGCGCGTCCACCACTGCGCCTTGGCGGGCTGCCCGGCGTAGTCGTAGAGGTAGATCATGTGCTGCGCAGGCTGGTTGCCGTGGGCGTAGTTGCCCATGTTGGCCACCTGCATCTCGGTGATTTCGTGGATGCGGACGCCGTAGTAGCTGTCGTCGTAGATAGGGGGCACGACGAAGACCGAATCGAGCATTTTGCCGAATTCTTCCTTGCCGCCCATCGCGTCGGCCAGCCCCTCCACATCGTGGAAGACCGACCAGGTGTAGTGCCATGCGTTGCCTTCGGTGAAGGCGTCGCCCCACTTGTAGGGGCTGAACGGACGCTGGAAATCGCCGCTGCGGTTGCGGCCGCGCATGAGCTTGGTTTCGGCGTCGAAAACGTTGCGCCAGTTGTGCGACGCCTTTTCGAGCATGGCGGCGTCCTCGCCGTGTCCGAGCTGCTTGGCCACCTGCGCGATGCACCAGTCGTCGTAGGCGTATTCGAGCGTGCGGGCCACGTTTTCGTGGATGCCCGCGTTGTAGGGCACGTAGCCCAACGTGTTGTAGTATTCATGACCGAGCCGGCCCGTGGAGCTGACCTCGGGGTGTACTTTCGTGCGGCCCGAAAGCATCGCTTCGTAGAGGGTGGCGATGTCTTCTTGGGGCGTGATGCCCTTGAGGATGGCATCCGAGACGACCGAAGCCGAATTGTTGCCCACCATGCAGCCGCGGTGGCCCGGCGAAGCCCATTCGGGCAGGAAGCCGCTTTCGCGGTAGGTGTTCGCAAGGCCCGCCTGCATCTTGGCGTTTTCGGCCGGATAGACGAGGTTCAGAAGCGGGAAAAGGCAGCGGAACGTGTCCCAGAATCCTGTGTCGGTATACATGTAGCCGGGGAGCACTTGGCCGTTATAGGGGCTGTAATGAATGGGGCTGCCCTCGGCGTCGATTTCGTAGAACTTGCGGGGGAACAGGGTCGAACGGTAGAGACACGAGTAGAACGTGCGGTACTGCTCCTCGGTGCCGCCGCTTACCTCGATGCGGCCGAGCACTTCGTCCCAACGCTCTTGTGCTTTGGCCTTGACGGTCTCGAAATCGGCGTCGCCGACCTCCGATTCGAGGTTGCGCAGCGCCTGTTCGGGCGAGATGAACGACGAAGCGACGCGCGCGGTCACCTGCTCGCCGCGCCGGGTGGCGAAGTAAACCGCCGCGAGGGCGTGGTCGCCCTTGGCCTCGGAGCCTTTGAGCTCCTTTTTGCCGTTGAAGACGCGGAAAGCGCCGAACGGCTTGTCGAACCGTACCACGAAGTAATTGCGGAAATTGTCGGGCACACCGCCGCTGTTGCGGGTGGTGTAGCCCACGACGGTGCGGCCGTCGGGCATCACCTCGACGTGCGACCCGCGGTCGAACGCGTCGATGACGATGCCGGACTCCTCGCTTTCGGGGAACGTGAAACGCATGGCGGCGGCCCGGTCGGTCGGCGCGATTTCGGCCACGACGTCGTGGTCGGCGAGGTAGACCTTATAGTAATAGGGGCGGGCCTCCTCCGACTGGTGCGAGAACCAGCTGCGGCGCGAAGTCTCGCCGACCTTGTCGCGGCCGCGCACGGGCATCAGCGAAAACTGCCCGTAGTCGTTGATCCACGGCGAGGGCTGGTGGGTCTGCTTGAAACCGCAGATGGTATGGGCGCCGTAGGTATAGGTCCAGCCGTCGCCCATGGTGCCGGTCTGGGGGGTCCAGAAGTTCATGCCCCACGGGAGGGCTACGGCGGGGTAGGTGTTGCCCGTGGAGAGCGAATAGTCGGACTGCGAACCCACGAGCGTGGAGACGTACTCCGAGGGGCGGAGCGCCGGTTCGGGAGCCAGCCGGGCGTAGCAGCTGCAACAGAGGGCCGCAAGGGCGAGAAGCGTTATTTTTTTCATGGTTTTCAGTTTTTTGTTTTCGGGCAAGCAGCCCGCACGGCTCTTCGAGCCGCAATGGCTATATTATCGAATTCAGCAAATCGAGTTTTCCGTCGTTGACCAGCTTGAGTATCAGCTCGCCGAACAGGGTGTTCTGCCAGGCGAACCAAGGCCGTGTGAAGTTCGCCGCGTCGTGGCGCGAGAACGATTCGTGCATGAAACCCGTTCCGGCGTCGGTGGTCATAAGTTGTATGATGCAGTCGCGGATCTCGGCGTCGTCGGCCGAGGTGAAGGCCCGCATCATGATGCTCATGGGCCAGATCATTTCGACCCCGATGTGCGGACCGCCGATTCCCTCGCCTGCGGGACCCTGCCAAAAATAGGGATTTGCGCGGCTCCAGACAAACCGGCGGGTGTTTTCGTAAATCGGGTCGGTGCGCTCCGTGTCGCCCAGGTAGGGCATGGCCAGCAGCGAGGGCACGTTGGCGTCGTCCATGAGCTGCACGCCGCCGAAGCCGTCGACCTCGAACGCGTAGATTTTGCCGAACTCGGGATGCTCCACGACGGCATGCCGCTGCAAGGCGGCGGCCACCTCGTCGGCCAGGGCGGTGCACTCGCCGGCCAGCGCAGGCTCGTTATTGACCGTCCGCAGGATTTCGGCCGCCTTGCGCAATGACGTGACGGCCATAAAATTCGACGGGACGAGGAAGCCGAAAGTCGTGGCGTCGTCCGAGGGGCGGAACGCGCTGGCGATCAATCCTACGGGCTTCACCGGATTGCCGCGCCCCACGTGGCAGCGGGTGTCGAGCTGGCGGTCGGTGACGCGCAGGAAGATGTAATCGCCAAGCCCCTCCTTCATCTGCTGCTCCTTGAGGGTGGCGAGGACGGCCTGCATCGCTTCGACCCACTCGGTGCCGAAGACGGAGGTGTCGCCCGTGGTTTTCCAGTAATGGTGGGCCAGCCGGATGGGGTAGCAATGCGAATCTATCTCCCATTTGCGCTCGAAAACCCACGGCGACTGCTCGTTGCCGGGGTAGCCGACGTCCTCGCCGCGGCCCGTCGGGCCGTCGTTGAACGCATTGGCGTAGGGGTCGATGGCGATGAGCTTGAACTGGCGGCGGATAAGCCCGGCGATCATTTTCTGCAAGGCCGGGTCGCTGCCGCACAGCTGCACGTAGGGCCACACCTGCGCTCCCGAGTCGCGGAGCCACATGGCCGGGATGTCGCCCGTATAGACGTAGGTGTCGGGCGTGCCGTTTTTGTCTTCGCGGTAGTGCACCGTGGTGTCGAGCGTGTTGGGGAAGCAGTTGGCGAACATCCAGCGCAGACGCTCGTTGGTCAGCAGGGCGCAGACGCGCTCGATTTCGGCCTCCACCGCTTCCGACTTGAAAAGCCGTTTCGCGGGAGCGGGCCGCTGGTCGGCGTAGGCTTCGGGCTCGTCGGCGCAATACCACACCTTGGGTTCGGAACCCATCTCGAACCGCAGCTCGCCACCCTTGATGACGTCGGCATGGGCGATATAAGGCTTGGTATAGGGACGGCCGTTGAACCAGACGCGCCGGATGTACTTGTTTTCGGCCGAATTGTTCTCGGCGACGATGGTGAAGGTGCCGCCCGGAACGTCGATCTCGGCCTTGTCGAACAAGGGCGAACCGAACCAGTAGCGGCCGCCTGCGGGCTCGGCCTCGTAGATGCCCAGCGCCGAGAGAATGTACCAGGCCGACATCTGGCCGACGTCCTCGTTGCCCGAAAGACCATCGGGCTCGGCGTGGTAGAGCGTTGTGAGCACCTCGCGCACCTTGTCGGCCGTTTTCCACGGCTGCCCGAGCATGGTGTAGAGGTAGAGCGTGGCGTGCGAAGGTTCGTTGCCGTGGGCGTACTGGCCGATCATGCCCGAGATGTCGGGCGAAGTCTCGGCCCCCTCGACGATGGAGGAGACGGTGAAGAGCGAATCGAGCTTTTCGAGCATGCGCCCGCGGCTGCCGAAACAGCCTTGCAGACCCTCGACGTCGTGCGGCGCGAGCCACGTATACTGCCAGGCGTTGCCCTCGCAGTAGTCGTCGGCGCGGTGGGTCGAAGCGAACGGGTTGAACGGCGTGCGCCAGCGGCCGCGGCTGTCGCGGCCCCGCATGAAGCCGGTCGAGGGGTCGAAATAATGGCGGTAGGAGTGGCTGCGGTCGGTGAAATAACGAGCGTCGGCGCTCTTGCCCAAGGCTTCGGCAGCCCGGGCGGCAGCGCCGTCGGCCACGGCGTACTCCATGTCGTAGGCGACCGCCTCGTTGAAGAGGTTGCAGGGGATGTAACCGTACTTCATGCGCAGCCCGTTGCCGCGGTCGGGGTTCATGGCGGTTTTTTTGATTGCGTCGAAAGCCCGTTCGCGGTCGATGCCGGGCAGGTCCTTGACGATGGCGTCGGCCACGACGACGATGCCGGGATTGCCGACCATGCAATCGGTCTCGTTACCCCACAGATGCCATACGGGCAGACGCCCCTGTTCGTCGGCGATGGCGAGCATCGTCCGCACGATGTCGGTCATGCGCCCGGATTGTGTGAGGGTCAGCAGGGGCATCTTGGCGCGGTAGGTGTCCCACAGCGAGAAAATCGTGTAGGTCGTATACCCCGGGTCGGCGTGCACGGCGCCGTCGGCACCGCGATAATCGCCGTTGGTGTCGCAGAAAGCGGCCGGAGCCGTCATGGTGTGGTAAAGGGCTGTGTAGAAAATCTTGCGGGCCGTGGTGTCGGCGGTCTCGATGCGGATTTTCTTGAGCTCGTCGTTCCATTGTTCGGCCGCCTGCTTCGCGGTTTCGTCGAAGCCCCAGCCGGGAAGCTCGGCGACGAGGTTTTCACGGGCTCCCTCGACGCTCACGGGCGACAGGGCGACCTTGACCAACACCTGCTCGCCCTCGTCGGTGCGGAACGATGCGCGGGCATAGTGCTCGCCGACCTGCTCGAACGTGAACGGCTTGGAGAATTCGGCCATGAAGTAGACCTTCTGGTCCTTGGCCCATCCGGAGGAGTGGCGCCAGCCCGTGAGGGTGCGGTCGCTCTCGGCCTCGATATGGGTCTGGGTGGCCTTGTCCCAGCAACCGCCGTTTTCGAGGTCGAAGACGATGGCGGCGGCATCGGAGGCGGGGAACGTGTAGCGGTGGAAACCCACGCGGGAAGTGGCTGTGAGCTCTGCTAAAACGTTATAACGCGTCAGCGGGACGGAGTAATAGCCCGGGCGGACGACCTCGCGCGAACGGTCGGCGTAGGACCACATGCCCGACGCGGGGTCCTCCTCCATGCCGCGGGCGTAGCAGGTTTCGAGGCCCGTGACGGGCATGACGGTGATGTCGAACAAATCGCCGATGCCGGTGCCGGAGAGGTGGGTGTGCGAGAACCCGATGACGGTCGAATCGCTCTGGTGGTAACCCGAAGTCCAGTCCCACTCCTGCGGGATGCTGGTGGGGCCCAACTGCACCATGCCGAACGGAACGTTGGCCCCGACGAAGACGTGGCCGTGGCCGCCCGTGCCGATATGGGGGTCGACGAAGCGGGTGAAGTCGTCGCCGGACGGCGGGGCCTGGCGGGTGCAGGCCGCCGAAAGCAGGGCGGCGCAAAGGAAGAGAAGGTGTTGGGATTTCATAGCTTTATTTTACGGTTATTTCGTCGATGAAGAACCAGCAGGGGCATCCCACGCCGTAATGCCACGGCGGGCAGACGTTGGTGCCCTCCACTTCGATGCGGATGTAACGGGCGCGCACGGGGCCGTCGGCCGCCACGGTCACGGGGACGAACTTGACGGGGACGTCGCGGTCCTCGGCCAGTTCGGTCCGGCCGAGCGGCCGCCAGGCGCGTTTGTCGTCCGAGACGGCGCAGGTCATGGCGCGGGGCAGCAGAATCCATGCGCCGAGCTGGTGGAGGAAATCGGCGGTGACGGCCGAGAACTCCTGCCCGCTTCCGAGGTCGAGGATGAAGGCGCCGTCCTGTCCCTCCCATCCGGTCCAGCCGTCGGCGAACGAAGCACCGCCGAAAAGACCGTCGGTGAGGGTTTCCTCGCCCAAGGCACGGTATTTTCCGGCGGGCGGGACGATCCATTCGATGCGGGCGCCGAAGGCCTTGCTGCGGTCGGCAGATAAATAACGTTGGCGGTAGAGCTTGCAGTATTCCTGCGGCGAATTGTTGCGCTCGTTGAGGGTTTCGACGCCGAAATCGGTGACGTAACGCTCGAAAGTCCCGAGCTTGCGGAGAACGGCCGCGGTATCTCTGTCGCGCTCGGTGCGGAGGATTTCCAACTCGGAATAGAGCAGCGGCAGCCGTGCCAACCGCACGCGGCGCAGCAAGGCCGAATCGGCGGCGACGGCAGCTTCGGCCCGGTCGAAAAGCTCGTTGTAGCGCTGCCGGCAGGCGGCGTTGAACATGCCGTCTTTGTGCGAAACGGGCGAATCATAAATCCAGAGCGGAGTGCCGGAAGCGAGCAGGGCCCCTTCCAAGAGTTTTTCGTACTGATAGAGATAAGGTGCGGCGGCGCCGTAATACCCGTTCATGAAACGCTGCATGAGCGAATCGGCGTCCTGCGCGGGGTCCCACATGAGCTTGGCGACGACGTAGGAACGCAGCTCGGAGAAGTCGCCGCCGTAGGAACCGCCGATTTGCGAGAAGTGCATCCGGGCGCCGTGACGCCGGAAAAGGCGGATGTTGGGGGCGAGCACGGGGAAGTTGGGGAACGGCTCGACCATGTTGTCGAAGTTGATGCCGTAGTCCCAGATGAAAAGGTTGTCGGTCAGCGCGGACCAACCCTCCAGCGCGGCGACGAACTCGCGGCCCGTGGCGGTTTCGGTGAGGGGCGCTTCGCGGTGGCTGCCGATGCTGCACAACATGATGTTGACGTTCGAGAGGGGCCGCGCATGGCGGGGCGGCTGCATGGTGAAAAGGTAGGCCAGCGTCGAAAACTGCTTGTCGGGAAAACGCTCGGCCAGCTTGTTCAGAAACCGGATGTAATTGCCCGAGGGAGTCCCCTCCTCGATGTTGACCCGCTCGCACGCTTCGCAGCGGCAGTAGGTGCGGTCGCTGTCGTTCTGACTGACGGAAATCCAGCTCCGGCCGGGATTGGCGCGGAAAATCGAATCGATGCGTGCGGCGACGGTCTCGAACAGCGCGGGATTCGACAGACACCACTGGCTGGCGCGGCCGGGCCGCCGCTCGCCGTGGATGAACGAATAGTATTCGGGGTGCTCGGCGCCGTAGCGTTCGGCGGGCAGGAGGCGGTCGAAAGTGTGGACCCACAGATTGCCCGCGAAGATGTCGGAGGGCTCTTCGAGCCGCAGGAAAAAGCGGTAGACCGAATCCTGCGCCATGCCGTAGGCTTGGCTCTGACGATAGCGGAACGCGGGATTGTCGGCCGTGTCGAGCCGGGGCAGGATGATGTCGGGGCGCCGGTCGAGGGTGTAGACGCGGGCGGCGAAGTAGTCCATGCCCAAATAGCGCTCCAAGAGCGAGACGACGCCGTAGACGGAACCGCTGCCGCCGCCGCTCGAAATGCGCAGCGTGCCGTCGGACCCGGTCCGCAGGCGGAAGCCGTCGTCGGAAAGACCCAGCGTGTCGGAAGCGCCTAACAGGATGTCGCCCTTGCGGATTTTCACGCCTTGCACGATGGGCAGCTCCGCGCCGGATGCTTCGCGGACGAACCGCTGCAACAGCAGGGCGGCGGTCCGGTCGGTGCTGTTTCCGGCAGCGACGACGATGCGGGCGGCGGGCTTGCCGCGGCGGGTGAGCACGGTCTGTCCGTCCGCTTCGGCGCAAAGCCCGGCGAAGAGCAACAGCAGGAGGGTTCGGAACAGGCGCATGGGTCAGAATTCAAAGGTGAGCCTGCGGCCGCGAAGCAGTTCGTCGTGGCCGATGCGGTATTGGGTCAGGGGCTTGCCGCCGAGGCTCATGCGACGGATATATTCCCCGTCGCCGTGCTTTTCGATGGTGAGCGTACCCTGCGGGGTGTCGATTTCGGCCCGGTCGAAAACGGGCGCGGTGAGCGTATAGAACGGCTCGCCGGGACAATCGGGATAGAACCCCAACATGGAAAAGACGGCCCATGCCGACATGGTGCCCGTGTCGTCGTTACCGGGGATGCCGTCGGGCCTGGCGGTGAAATACTTGTCCAACAGCCGCCGCGTTTCGCGCTGGGTGCGCCACTCCTCGCCGCGGAAACGGCTGAAGAGATAGGCATAGGCGATGTCGGGCTCGTTGGCGGGGTCGTAGAGCCCCTCGTCGAAGACCCGCTGCAACTTGTCGACGAACTTCCGGCGCCCGCCCATGAGCTTGGCCAACCCCTCGACGTCGTGGGGCACGAAGAACGTATAGTTCCAGGCCGAACCCTCGTGGAAACCCGGGACGGCCTCGAAATTCTCGCCCTGCCGCGGGTCGAAGGGGCTCAAAAACGAACCGTCGGGGTTGAGCGGCCGCAGGGTGCCCGATTCGGGCGAATAATAATGCTTCCACCCGGCGGCGCGGCGGCGCAGTTCGGCGGCGCAGTCGTGGTCGCCCCGCTCGTCGGCGAGCCATGCCAGCGCATGGTCGGCAACGTAATACTCCAAAGCGTGCGACACGGAATTGTCGCCCGAATTGTCGCCGGCGAAGAACCCCAGCGGAATATAGCCCTTTTCGACGTAGGGGTCGATGTCGGGCCGCATGGGATTCTGCGCGCCGGGGGTCGTGGCCGAACGCTTCATGGCCGCGTAGGCCGCGTCGATGTCGAAGCCGCGCAGCCCCTTGCGCCAGGAATCGACGATGACCGGAATGGCCGGGTCGCCCTCCATGGTGAAAGTCTCGCGGCCGTAGAGCTCCCATTTGGGCAGCCAGCCCCACTCTTGGGACATGGCGACCATCGAACGGAGCATCTCGGTCTGCCGCTCGGGGTAAACGAGCGTGAGGAGCTGGTGGACGTTGCGGTAGGTGTCCCACAACGAAAAGACCGTATAACGGTCGCCGTCGGCGATGCCCGTCTGGCCGGAACGCTCCATGAGGGGATACTCGCCGTTGACGTCGCTGAGCAGATTGGGGTGGACAAGGGTATGATAAAGTGCCGTATAGAAGACCGTGCGCTGCTCCGGCGTGCCGCCCTCGACGCGGATACGCGAGAGGTCGCGGTTCCAACGGTCGCGGGCCTGGCGGCGAATCGTATCGAACGCGGTACCGGCCGGCTGCTCGGTGTCGAGGTTGCGGCGTGCGTTGTCGATGCTGACGTATGAAATACCCATACGAACCTCGACCTGCTCGCCGGCTTCGAGACCGTCGAACGAGAACCAGTAACCCACGTCGTCGCCCGAGAGCTCGCGGCCGTAGTCGGTATAGAGCTTATAACGGCCGTTGTCGGGGGTCCACTCGGCCTCGACGCCCGTCATGGGCCGCTGCTTCTTCCAGTAACCCGACTGCGACGGGGTTTTGGAGACGCGCAGGACGAAGTAGACGGGGAAAACTTTCTGGGGATTGTAACAAAAGGTCCCGAGGAGCTTGGAACCCTCGATTTCGGTGGTGCTGACGCGCCGGACCGTGGCGCCGGACTCGTTGGTGAGCCCCTCGCCGAGGTTCAGCAGAATATGGCCTTGTCCGCCGGGAAAGGTATATCGCTCGGCCGAAGTGCGCGGTGTGGCGGTAGCTTCGGCGCGGATGCCGTACTTGGCGAGCGTGGCGGCGTAGTAACCCGGCGAAGCGGTCTCGTCGGAACAGGCCGAACCGTAGTGCTTGTAATCGACGTCGAGCTCTCCGGCGGTTGCCATGGTGAGCAGGGCCCCCATTTCGGGACATCCCACGCCGCTCAAAGCCCCGTGGGCGAACCCGGTGAAGAACTTGTTGTGGAACTCGTAGGGCGTCGACCACCACCGTGCGTCCTTGTCGTAGAGGTTCGTATCGGATCCCATGACGTTGAACGGCACGACGGCCATCATCCCGTGGGGCGTGACCGCTCCCGGATTGCAGGTGCCGAAATTGGTGGTGCCGATAAAGGGGTCGACGGAATCGGCCGGAGACTGCGCGGCGGCGGAAGCGAGACCGAGGGTCAGCAGGACGGCGAAAAACGGGTGCTTCATGGAAGGGCGCTTTCGATGTTCTTGAAATAACGGTAGGTGGCGACGCGCAGCTCGTCGGCCGCAGCCTCGTCGCAGGCGACGATGCCCGAGGGGTGGGTCTGGAGCGCCGAAATGGTCCACTGGTGGTTGTAAGACCCCTCGATGCCGTGACGCACGGCCCGTGCCTTTTTATGACCTGTGGCGAGGATCACGACCTCGCGCGCGGCGAGGATGGTCCCGACGCCGACGGTGAGGGCCCGGGTGGGGACGAGCGAAGTATCGCCGCCGAAGAACCGTGCGTTGACGGCGATGGTGTCGGGAGTGAGGGTCTTGACGCGGGTGCGGGACGAGAGCGACGAGAAAGGCTCGTTGAACGCGATGTGCCCGTCCTCGCCGACGCCGCCCAAAAAGAGGTCGATGCCCCCCGCGGCTTCGATAGCCGCCTCGTAATCGGCGCACTCTTGGGCGAGGTCGGGAGCGTTGCCGTTGAGGATATGGATGTTCTCGGGCCGGATGTCGATGTGGGAGAAGAAATTATGCCGCATGAACGAATGGTAGCTTTCGGGATGCTCCTCGGGGAGCCCGACGTACTCGTCCATGTTGAACGTGACGACGTTGCGGAACGACACCTCGCCTGCCTTGTGGCGGCGGACAAGCTCCTTGTAAGTCTCCAACGGGGTGGACCCGGTGGGAAGCCCCAAGACGAACGGAGCGTCGGAGCACTGCGCCTTGGCCCTGATGCGGCCGATGATGTATTCGGCGGCCCAACGGGCGACCTGGGCGGGATTTTCCTGGATGATCAAACGCATTTCTTGAAGTGAAAGGTGAAAGGTGAAAAGTGAAAGGTGAATTTTGCGATTAAGCGAGGGCAAAATCAAGCCCCGCAGGGGGTTAAATAAGGTCAGAACATTTTGACGAAGACTTCGATGGCCTGGTACTCGGCCATGCCGAGAGCGTCGTAGAGTTGTGCAGTATGTTGCGTGCGCTCCTCGGCCCGCTGCCAGAACTCGCGCGTATCGCTGCCGGGGAAAGGCATGATGTCCTTCTGCGAGAGGTGGCGGTAGATGGCGTGGCGCTTCATGAGCATCTCGTCGGGCGAGAGCGGCACGGCCATGTCGACCATGCCGAGGTCCCATTCGAGCCAAGCACCGCGGTAGAGCCACAAATGGCACTCGCGGAGCCAGTCGTCGCTGCGGACGACGTCGAGGGCTTCGAGGACGGCCTCGGTGCAGATGCGGTGGGTGCCGTGGGGGTCGGCCAGGTCGCCGGCGGCGTAAATCTGGTGGGGCCGGACCCTGCGCAACAGGTCGACGATGAGTGCGATGTCGTGCTCGGCGAGGCTGCCCTTTTTGATACCGCCCGTCTCGTAGAACGGCATGTTGAGGAAATGGGCGTTGGTATCGGGGTTCAGCCCGAACGAACGCACGGCGGCGCGGGCCTCGGCGCGGCGGATGGCCCCCTTGATGTCGAGCAGGGCCCGCGGCTCGGGCTCGCCCTTGCGCTTGGAAGCGATGATGCGCTCGGCCTCGGCGAAACGGTCGCCGAAACCCAACTCGCGCGAAGTATCGATATTCTGCAACACGACGTCGTCGTGGACGGCGACGTTGCCGGAAGTCTGGTAAGCGACGTGGACGTCGTGGCCCTGCTGCACGAGCCGGATGAAAGTACCGCCCATGGAAATGACGTCGTCGTCGGGGTGGGGCGAGAAGATGACGACGCGTTTGGGGAACGGAGCCGAAGGCGCCGGACGCGTGGTGTCGTCGGCGTCGGGCTTGCCGCCGGGCCACCCGGTGATGGTGTGCTGGAGGTCGTTGAAGACGTCGATGTTGATGCGGTCGTAGGAACGGCCCTGCTCCAACAACTCGCCGAGGGAATTCTCGATGTAATCGTCGTAAGTGAGCTTGAGGATGGGCTTGCCGACGACGCCGCACAACCAAACGACGGCTTTGCGCGTGAAACGCGGGGTCCACTTGCAGGGACCGACGAGCCACGGCCGCTGCTTGCGGGTGAGCTCCTGCGCGGCGCACTCGTCGATGACGACCTCGATACGCGGGTGCGACTGGAGGTAGGAGGCGGGGATGCGGGGCGTGACCTCGCCCTCGACGACCTTGCGGATGGCGTCGGCCTTCTCCTCGCCCCAAGCCAGCAGAACGATACGCTCGGCCTGCATGATGGTGCGGATACCCATGGTAATGGCCATCTTGGGAGTCTCGTCGAGGGTGAAGAACGCCCTGGACTCGACCTTGCGCGTTTCGTGGGAGAGCTGCACCAACCGGGTGCGCGACTTGATGTAGGTGCCCGGCTCGTTGAATCCGACCTGCCCGTTGCGGTTGATGCCGAGAATCATCAGGTCGATTTTGCGGATGGAAGCCTCGTAGGCGGCGCAATAATCGGAAATCCGCTCCTCGGGGACGGAACCGTCGGGCAGATGGACGTTGTCGGGGAGGATGTCGATGCGGTCGATGAACTCCCTGCGGATGTGGTAATTGCGGCTTTGCTGCTCGTCGGCCCCGATGGGGTAGAACTCGTCGAGACTGAAGACGGCGACGTTGGCGAAGCTGACCTCGCCGGCCTCGTACCGCCGGACCAGCTCGCGGTAGAGGGCCAGGGGGGTCTGCCCGGTGGTCAGCCCCAGGACGAACGGCTCGGGCTCGTCGCAGAAATCGGACGAAGCGGGCCGCTTCTCGTAGTCGGCGATGGCCCGCACGATGCGGTCGGCGACGTAACGCACGCCGTCGGTTTCGGCGGGGAAGACCTGCGTGCTGATCTTCTCGTAACGGTGGATGATGTCCTGGAGGGCCGTCTTCTCGATGGCCCCGCCGTCTTCGGGCAGAGAATACTTGTTGCTCATGGTGCTGCTATAATGTCAGTTTTCGTCCAGCCGGCTCAACGCATAGGCGTAGGCACCGACGGAAATGGCCTTGCTGGCGCCGAGCTTGGAAATCATGACGCCCGTGCGCTTCTGGGGGTCGTAGGCCACGTAACGGTCCGAACCGTAGACCTTCAGGGGGCGCATGTCGCCCTTGGCGAAAGCGTCGAACTCGGTCGGGTCGTCGAGGTCGTAGACCTGCATCTGGACGCGGTCGAGCTCGTTGCCGTTGAGCTGGTGCATCTTGGAACGCAGCTCCTGCAAGAGCGAGGGCATGATCCATTTGCGGGCCGCCGTGATGCCGCCGCCGATGACGATCAGTCCGTCGGTGAGGGTGACGGCCGTGGCCATGGCGTCGCCTGCGATTTCGCCGAACTCGGCGAACGCCTTTTTGGCCGCCTCGGCGTCGCCGGGGCGCGTGCCGTCGGCGATTTCGCAGATGTCCTTGGGCTCCAGCCCGTGGTCGGGGCAGCCGGAGAGCTCGCCGTAGACGCGCTTGACGGCCCGGATGGCGGCGCCGTCCTCGCAGATGATGCCGGGCATCTTCTTGTGGCGCAGGCAGAAAGTCTCGACGCACGAATTGTCGCCGCGGTTGAGCTGCCCGCCGACCACCATACCGACACCCAATCCCGTGCCGAAAGTGTAGCCCAGCAGATTGCGGTAACGCTTGGCGCTGCCGGCCTTTTCGAGCCGGGCGTTCACCTCGGGCAGGGCCCCGCCGAGGGCCTCGCCGTAAGCGAAGAGATCGCCGTCGTTGTTGATGAAGACGGGGATGCCGAACTGCATTTCGAGGAACGGCCCCAAAGCCACGCCGTCGCGGAACGAGGGGAAATTGGGGAGGTAACCTCCGATGATGCCGTTGGGGTAGTCGGCCGGACCGGGGAAGGCGAAGCTGATGGCCACGGGCTTCTCGTCGAGCCGGGCGATGACTTCGAGGAAACCCCGGACCATGGTTTCGAGGCACTTGTCCAGATCGTGCGCCTGCGAGGGGTAGGTGATGGGCTCGACGATGAACTCGTTGGCCCGCATGGCACCGAAAACGAGGTTGGTGCCTCCGGCGTCGAGGGTGACGACGATGCGGTTGTCGTGGGAATACATAAGGCTCAGAGGATGTTGGTGCGACGCGTGAATTCGATGATTTCGGGGATGCGGCCGAAAGCCAGTCCTACGACCGTGTCGGCGCAGCCGTAGTAGACGGCCAGCCGCCCGGTGGCGGGGTCGTGGAGCGTGGCGCAGGGGAACGCGACGTTGGGTACGTCGCCCATGCACTCGTAGCTCTCGCGCGGAGAAAGCAGGTAGGCGCCGCTACGGGCGATGACTTTCCAGGGCTGGTCGAGGTCGAGCAGGGCCGAACCGAACGCGTAGACGAAGCCGTTGCAGGTGCCGTGGACGCCATGATAGAGCAGCAACCACCCCTCGGGCGTCTCGATGGGCACGGGCCCCGCGCCGATTTTGGTGCACTGCCAGGCGCTTTTCTCGAACGGCGCGGGCTTCATGACGAGCCGGTGGCGTCCCCAGAACTCCATGTCGGGCGACTCGGAGTAGAAGATGTCGCCGAACGGCGTGTGGCCCGTGTCGCTCGGACGCGAAAGCATGGCGTAGCGGCCGCCGATTTTGCGGGGGAAGAGCACGCCGTTGCGGTTGTAGGGCAGAAAGGCGTTTTCGAGCTGGTGGAACGTCTGGAAATCGTCGGTCCAGGCGACGCCGATAGTGGGGTCGCCATGATAGCCGTTGCACCAGGTGACGTAGTATTTGTCCTCGATTTTGACGACGCGCGGGTCGTAGCCGTAGACCCAGGTGCCGACCTCGGGATCGGCCCCCTCCAGGCGGATGTCCTCTTCGAGGATGTCCCACTTGAGCCCGTCGGCCGAGAATCCGACGTGGAGCCGCATGCGGATGTTGGTGTCGTCGCAGCGGAAGACCCCGGCGTAGTTGTACTTGCCCTTCTTGAAAGGCACGACGGCCGAATTGAAGATGGAATTGGACGTAGCGAGCAGGTCGCGCGGGATGATGGGGTTGGCCGAGCAGCGCCACATGATTTCGCGCGAAGCGGCGGGACGCTCCTCCCACGGCATATCGGGAAGCGGGTTCCCCATGATTTTGAGGTTGTTCATCGTTTTATTCGGTTTTTAGTTGACAATAATTTCATCGGTAAAGAGCCAGCCCCCGGGAAAACCCTGGGAACGGGCGCGGCAGCGCACGTAACGCCCGGTCGTTTCGCCATGCCACGCGAATGTGCGGTAGGCGGGGCGGTGGCAGTCGGACGGGAGGCCGTTGGGGAGGGCCGCCAGCGTCCGGAAGCCGCTGTTGTCGTCGGAGACGGAAAACTCCACCTGCGCGGGCAGCCAAATCCACGCCGAATGCCACTGGATGAAGTCGGCCGCTATGGAACGGAGCGGCCGGACCCGGCCCAAGTCGACGGTGACTTCCATGTCGGTGTCGCGGAACCCCTGCCAGCGGGTGCCGTAGCTCCACGGACCGCGCAGCCCGTCGGTGAGCGCCGCGGCGCCGTCGGCGGGATAATCGGGGTGCCACGGATAGGTATAATGGACCGGACAGCCGACGGCAAGGTGCCGGACGGGAGCCAGCGATTCGGTCCGCTCGCCGAACTCGGCCTGCAGGTCGAACGTATGGTATCCCTGGCGGCGTGCCCGGTCGCAGAACCGGAGCGCCCGGCGGCGGAAATCGGCGTAATCCTTGGTTTCGGGAGCGCTCCATGCCACCTCGGCGAGGGCGAACATGCGCGGATAGAGCATGTATTCGGCCTGCGAGGGGGTGGGGATGTACTCGGTCCACAGATTGGCCTGCACGCCGATGATATGTTCCCGGCCGGAAAGAGCGGCCGGGGCGGGGTCGTAGGAATAGACTTTGGCGAGGGGCAGATAGCCGGTGAAGGCCTGCGGCTCCCGCTCGGGATTGTCCTGGAAGCCGTCGAAATAACAATGCGACCCGGGACACATGACGACGTCGTGCCCGAGTGCGGCGGCCCGGCGTCCGCCCTCCTCGCCGCGCCACGACATGACCGCAGCGCCGGGCATGGGCCCGCTGTCGAGGATTTCATCCCAGCCGACGAGCTTCCGCCCGCGGGCTTCGAGGAAACGTCCGATGCGCCGGATGGCGTAGGCCTGCAGCTCTTGGGCGGAACCGAGACCCTCGCGCTCCATCCGGGCCCGGCACTTCGGACACGAAGCCCATGCCTGCCCGGAAACCTCGTCGCCGCCGATATGGATGTACTCGGAGGGAAAGAGCTCCGTCACCTCGGTGAGCACGTTCTCCAAAAAGACGAATGTCGCTTCGCTACCGAGACAGAACTCGCCGCTGACATAAGGTTTGCCTGCGCACGACAATTCGGGACAGACGGCCAGCACCTCCTCGCTGTGGCCGGGCATCTCGATTTCGGGGATGACCGTAATGTGGAGCGAATCGGCGCATGCCAAGACCTCGCGGATGTCGTCTTTGGTGTAATAACCGCCGTAAGCGCCCGGGGCGGAAGCCGTGGAGTAATGACGGTTCCCGGCCTGCCAAGCCTGCCACGTGGGCTCGCGGCGCCATGCGGCCACCTCGGTCAGCAGGGGATAGCGGTCGATGGCGATGCGCCACCCGGCGCCGTCGGTCAGATGCCAGTGCAGGCGGTTGAGCTTGAGCGAAGCCATCATGCGCAGCTGCTTCTTGACGAACTCTTTGCCGAAGAAGTGGCGCGAGACGTCGAGGTGCATGCCCCGGTAGGCGAAGCGCGGCGAATCGGCGATTTGCAGGGCGGGGATGCGCGCGCCGTGGCGGTCGTACAACTGCAACAGCGACTGGATGCCGTAGAACAATCCGGCTTCGCCGCGCGACCGGACGACGATACGGTCGGGCCGGACCTCCAGCGTATAACCCTCGTCGGAGAGGGGTAGCGAAGCGTCGTCCGACAACTCCAGCCGGAGGGTGGCGGCCGTGTCGCACCTATGGCACGGGAGGGAGGAGGAAGACAAATAATCTGTCAAGGCATTGGCCACCGTCTCCGGAGCCTCGACCGCCACGGCGAACGGGACCCCGGCGCGGAAAAACCCGCCCTCGGACTGCACCGAAAGCGGCCGGGGAATCACCGTACACTCCTGCTCACCGCTGCACGAAAGGCAGAGGAGAACAAGCAGCGCGGGGAGGATGGTTCGGAGACGGTTCATTGCAGCCCTCTAATTATGTTCGTCGTTATGCGGGAACGGGACGAAGCGCGTCATGAGGAACACCGGAACGGTGGCGAGCATGACGACGAGGAAGAAAATCCGATAACCGGACAAATCGCTCAGAAAACCGGAGACCATGCCTGTGAGCATGACCGATAGGTTCATGATACCCGAAGCGAACGCATAGTGCGCCATGCGGTAAGGCCCCGGGGCGACCTGCTGCATCATGTAGAGCGTGAGCCCGACGAATCCGAACCCGTAACCGAAGTACTCGACGACGATACCGCCGCCCACGAGCCACATGGACTGCGGCTGGAACCACGCCAACAAGGCGTAGACGGCGAACGGGAGGTTGAAGATGCAGACCAGCGAAAAGAGCGCGCGCCGCAGGCCGCGGGCGGCGATGTAATAACCTGCCAGGAGCGACCCCAGGAGGAAAGCCCCCGCGCCGAACGACCCGTAGTAAAGGCCGATCTGCTGGTTGGTGAGGCCGAGCCCGCCGTCGGCGACGGGCGTCTTGAGAAAGAGCGGGACGATTTTCATGACCAGCCCCTCGCCCAACCGGTAGAGGATGATGAACGCGATGCAGCGGCCGATGCCTTTCTTGGCGAAGAAATCGCGGACGACGTTGCGCAGCTCGGTCAACCCCTCGCGGAGGGAATGGCTGCCCTGTGCAGCGACATGCCCCTGCGGGAGAATCCGCAGGTGCCACATTCCGGCCAACAGCATCAGAGCGCCGAGGATGCAGAGGACGACGGTCCAGGCCGACCGGTAAGCGGCGGTTTCGGTCGCGCCGCCGATGGCGAAACGCTCGAAGAGCCACCCGGCGAACCAGACGAGCCCCCCTGTGGCGACGAGCTTGGCGAGGTTGTAGAACGCCCCCTGCCAGCCGATGTATTTGGCCTGGTCGGCCGACGAGAGGACCGACATGTAGAGCCCGTCGGCGGCGATGTCGTGCGTGGCGCCGCTGAAAGCGACGACGGCGAACAAGGCGACGGTGACGGCGAAGAACGCGGGCAGGTGGAGCGCCAGCGCGGCGAACCCGAACAAGAGCCCGGAGACGAGCTGGGTGGCGACGACGAAGAACTTCTGGCTGCGGAACAACTCAAGGAACGGGCTCCACAGAAACTTGATGGTCCACGGCCACATGATGAGCGAAGTCCAGAAGGCGATTTGCGCGTCGGAGACGCCCATGTCCTTGAACAACACGGCCGAAACCATGTTGAGGACCACGAAAGGAAGACCCATCGCGAAGTAGAGCGAGGGAACCCAGCACAAGGGCCGAAGCGGAGAGGATGCAGTTGGTTTCAAGGCACAAAAATAATAGGAATACTCGATCAGCGAATATCCGAAGCCTTTGCAACCCTATTTGACCCTCCCGTGAAGAGAGGGGACCGATGACATGGGACAAAGCTACTAAATTCCTGCGAATCCGCCAAGCCCGACGGAAAATAAAACCGAAACCGACGGAAAGATTCGGATTATTTGCAGAAAAAGATTTAATTTTGTCAAGGAAAGCTATGACGACGACGGAGACACAACCGGCGGCGACCGCCTCGGAATTCGGGAAAATCTATCTCGAATACCGCTCCGTGTTCATTCAGCGGGCCTGCCGCTATGTACGCGACGAACACATTGCGTCGGACATCGTGGCGGACAGCTTCATGGCTTTCTGGGAAAACCGCTTCGCGCTGCCTGCCGACACGAACGTGCCGGCCTATGTATATGCGACGGTGCGGAACCGCTGTCTGAACCACCTGCGCAACCAGTCGCTGCGCCTGCGCATCGAACAGAAGATGCACTCGGACCAATGCCGGCTGGTCGACGCCGACATAGCGTCGCTGACGGCCTGCGACCCGGACAAACTTTTCGAGGACGAAATATTTGAAATCCTGCGCGATACGATGTCCAAACTTCCGGTCCGCACGCGTCAGATTTACCTGCGCAGCCGCCTGGACGACCGCAGCTACGAGGAAATCGCCCGCGAACTGGGCATCTCGGTTTCGCTGGTCGACAAGGAAATAAGCCGCTCGCTGCATGAACTGCGGCATGCGCTGAAAGACTATGTCAAACTGGCTATTCCGCTGATATACTACCTGTTGCGTTATTAAGGAAGTTTACGAAATTTCTGAATAAATTTTTTATTAAAAAAGCGCCCCTTTTCTTTACGGAGAAGGGGCGCTCATGTGTTATGTAATAAACGACAAACTAAAAAGGTTATGGAAGATAGGTTATTATTCAAATTCTTAAAAAACGAGGCCTCCGCAAAGGAGGTCCGGGAAGTGCTCGACTGGCTGGACGAATCGCCTGCCAACCGGGAATATCTGAATGCGCTGGACGAAGCCGACTTCGCCCTGCAAATCTGGCAAACGAAACTCCGCAGGGAAAGACTGGAACCCGCGGCGCCGAAACGCGCGCCGATGAGCCTAAGGCTGCGCGGAGCGGTGCGCTGGGCGTCGGCCGTGGCGGCGGTGCTGGTCATGGGGCTGGCGAGCGGGTATCTGCTGACGGAATACAACCTGTCGCGGGCCCCGGAAGTGACCTTCGTGTCGACCAACGGCCAATCGACGCTTCACCTGATGGACGGAACCCGCGTGTGGCTGACCCCGGGGAGCTCGGTGAGCTACCCGACGCGCTTCGGCCGCAAACACCGCACCGTGAGCCTGAAAGGCGAAGCGATGTTCGAGGTGGCGCCCGATGCGCAATGTCCGTTCCTGGTGAAGACATTCGCCTGCACGGCCCGGGTGCTGGGCACCCGCTTCGACATAGTGGCCGACGAGGAGAACAACGAATTTTCGGCCGCGCTGCTGAACGGCCGGCTGCAAGTGACGCACAACGAAACGCGCGGAAGCGTGGTGATGAACCCGCTGGAAATCGTCCGGCTGGACAACGGCCTGCTGGTGAAAGACAAACTGGAGGATGTGGACAACTACCTCTGGACCGAGGGAATCATCAACCTGCGGGGCCTGAAGTTCGAGGAGATAGTCCGCAAACTGGAAGCGAACTTCCATGTACGCTTCGTTGTGGAACGAGACCGGATGCCGTCGGTGAGCTTCGGCTGGGGCAAAGTGGCCGTGTCGTCGGGCATCGAACACGCGCTGGAAGTACTCCGCTACGGCTCCGACTTTGAATACGACTACGACCGCAACGCGGGCGTGGTGACCATCCGCTGACGAAAACACCGCCTAAAAATAGAACATATGTCGAACCTCAACCCGATTGCCTATGACAAAAGCCACTGCACCCCTGTAAGGATCAATGACACGGACCCGCAAAAAAGTGACCTGCAAGAAGCTGCAACTTCTTGCAGGCCGGGGTCTAAAAAGAAAACGGATTTCTAATTAAACCAAACAACAAAGTTATGAATAACAAGCTTATTCAGCAAATCAGATGCCTGATTACGCTTTTGTTCATGCTGTGCCTGTCGCTGTCGCCCGGAAAGGCTTACAGCCAGGACGCTGCAACCGTGACGCTCTCGCTCGAAAACGTGGAGATGCGGGTTGCGATGAACGAAATCGAAAAGCAAACCAAATTCCTCTTCGTTTCGCCGGAGAACATCGACCTGAGCCGCCTGGTGAGCGTGAAGGTCGAGAACCGGCCCCTGCGCGAAGCGCTGGAGCAGATGACCGCCAAGACCGACATCGCATGGCAGATCAAGGCTCCGAGCATTTTCCTCTCCGAAAAGAAACCCGAGGCGCCTGTTACGGTAACCGGCAAAGTCAGCGATGCGGCCGGCATGCCCGTGGTAGGCGCTTCGGTTGTGGTCCGGGGAACCAACGCCGGTGTGAGCACGGGAGCCGACGGCTCTTTCTCGCTGCTTGTACCCCCCCCCGCCCAACAGAGACAGCTGGAAATCAACTTCCTGGGCTATGAACCTGTGGTGGTTGCCGTAGGCGGCCGCACGGTCTTCGACATCACGCTGTCGGAATCGGCCTCGGAAATCGAACAGGTGGTTGTGACGGCGCTGGGCATCAAACGCTCCGAGAAGGCACTGAGCTACAACGTACAGCAGGTCAACTCGGAAGACATTCTGGCCGTGAAGGACGCCAACTTCATCAACTCGCTGACGGGCAAGGTGGCCGGTCTGACGATCAACACCTCCTCGTCGGGCGTGGGCGGCGCCTCGAAAGTGGTGCTGCGCGGTAACAAGTCGATTTCGCAGTCGTCCAACGCGCTTTATGTGATCGACGGTATCCCGATGTACAACTTCGGCGGGGGCGGCGGTACGGAATTCGATTCGCGCGGTGCGACCGAATCCATTGCCGACATCAACCCCGAAGACATCGAAAGCATGTCGGTGCTGAACGGAGCCGCCGCAGCCGCACTCTACGGCTCGGAAGCTGCGAACGGCGCAATCATGATCACGACCAAGAAAGGCCAGTCGGGCGCGCTGAAAGTGACCCTTTCGAGCAACACCGAATTCCTCGCTCCGTTCACGCTTCCGGAATTCCAGAGCCGCTACGGCACGGGTCTGAGCGGCAGCCGCTACAACTCGGGCGTCTACAGCTGGGGCGAAAAACTCGCACCTGCGGCGCAGTACGGATACACGCCCAAGGACTTCTTCGAGACGGGCCACGTATACACCAACTCGGTGACCGTGTCGGGCGGCACGGACCGCAACCAGACCTATTTTTCGGCCGCGTCGGTCAACTCGGACGGAATCATCCCGAACAACGAATACGAACGCTACAACTTCACGTTCCGCAACACGTCGTATTTTCTGAAGGACAAACTGCGTCTGGACGCTTCGGCCAGCTATATCTATCAGAAAGACCAGAACATGACCAACCAGGGCGTGTACTCCAACCCGCTGGTTCCGGCCTACCTGTTCCCGCGCGGCGAAAACTTCGAGATATACAAGGTTTTCGAGCGCTTCAACCCGGGAACCAAGCTGATGGAACAATTCTGGTCGGCGGACATGGAGGGCGGCGACCTGCGCATGCAGAACCCCTACTGGATTGCCTACCGCAACCTGCGCAACACGGACAAGAAACGCTACATGCTGTCGTTTGCGGCCAGCTATGACATCCTGCCGTGGCTGAGCGTTTCGGGCCGTGTACGTCTGGACAACGCCAACTCGCTCTACACGCAGAAACTCTTTGCGACGTCGAACGCGACGATTACCGACGGCGGCAAGAACGGCCACTATACGGAAGCCCGCACCTACGACACGCAGACTTATGCCGACGCGATTCTGAACATCAACAAGACCTTCGGCGAAGACTGGTCGCTGAACGCCAACATCGGCGGTTCGATCAACAACATCAAGACCGACGAACTTTCGTACCGCGGTCCGATTCAGGAGAACGGTCTGCCGAACATCTTCAACGTTTTCGACCTGGACGATTCCAAGAAACGCGCCGAGAAATCGGGCTGGCACGACCAGACGCAGTCGGTCTTCGCTTCGGTGGAAGTGGGGTGGAAGCAGATGCTCTATCTGACCGTCACGGGCCGCAACGACTGGGCTTCGCAGATTGCCGGCTCGTCGTCGTCGTCGTTCTTCTATCCGTCGGTCGGCCTTTCGTGGGTGCCCACTTCGCTCTGGGACCTGGGCGACGCGCTGACCTATCTGAAAGTCCGCGGCTCGATCGCTTCGGTGGGTCTTCCGTTCCCGCGCCATCTGATGACCCCGACCTACGAATACGATGCGACGAACCGGGTGTGGAAAGACAAGACGCACTATCCTATCGGCGACCTGAAACCCGAACGCACCAAGACCTATGAAGTGGGTGTGGACGCGCGGCTGTGGAAGCATGTCAGCCTGAGCGCATCGTGGTACTGGGCCGACACCTACAACCAGACGTTCGACCCCTCGCTGCCGCCCTCGTCGTCGTACACGACCATCTATCTGCAGACGGGCCATGTGCGCAACATGGGTGTCGAACTCTCGCTGGGCTACTCGAACCAGTGGCGCGACTTCGGCTGGTCGACGAACGCGACCTTCTCGTGGAACAAGAACGAAATCATCGACCTGGCGGCCGATGCGCTGAACCCCGTGACGGGCGAACCGCTCGGACTGGAAGCCCTCGACATCAAGGGTCTGGGCAAGGCGAAGTACATCCTCAAGCAAGGCGGAACGCTGGGCGACCTCTACACGACGTCGAACCTGCGCTACAATGACAACGGCTTTGTGGAAGTGGACAGCGGCGGCAACCTGATTCTGACCGACAACGGCGACGAAATCTACTTAGGCTCCGTATTCCCGAAATACAACCTTGCATGGCGCAACGATTTCCGCTGGAAAGGGCTGAATCTGTCGCTTCTTTTCTCGGGCCGCATCGGCGGCATCTGCTACTCGGCCACGCAGGCCAACATGGACCTCTACGGCGTATCGGAGGCTTCGGCGGCTGCCCGCGATGCCGGCGGCGTGGTGGTCAACGGCCGTCAGACGATCAGCGCCCAGCGCTGGTACCAGGCCATCGGCTCGCAGTCGGGACTTCCGCAGTACTACACCTATTCGGCGACGAACTTCCGCCTGCAGGAACTTTCGCTGGGCTACACGCTGCCCCGCAAGTGGTTCCGCAACAAGATGGGCCTGACGGTTTCGTTCGTGGGCCGCAACCTGTGGATGATTTACTGCAAGGCTCCGTTCGACCCCGAAGCGGTCGCTTCGACAGGCATGAGCTACCAGGGCATCGACTACTTCATGATGCCGTCGCTGCGCAGCCTGGGCTTCAACGTCAAATTTGAATTTTAATCCTTGAACAGCATGAAAAAGACAATCGAATACATGCAGCTGTGGCTGCTTGCGGGAATGCTGCTCGCCGTAGGCTGTACGGCCGATTTCGAGGACCTGAACCGCAATCCCAACCAGGTCACCGACAGCCAGATGGACGTCATGAACTATAAGACCGGCACCAAGGTCAAGGCCTTGCAGAGCCTGGTGGTTCCCGTCCAGGAGCACATGTACCAGTTCAACGAGTCGCTCGTGGGCGGTCCGTTCGGCGGCTATATCGGCGCTACGGTCGACACGTGGCGCACCAAGTTCGAGACCTTCAACCCCTCGGCCGACTGGCGCAAATGGCCTTTCGCCAACGTCATCACGGAGACTTACACCCCCTACCGCGGTATCGTCAACGGTACGGAGGACGAGGTGGCCATCGCCTTCGCCAAACTGCTGCGCGTGGCCATCATGCACCGCGTGACCGACAGCTACGGCCCGATTCCCTATTCCAACCTGGAGAACAACGAGACCATCACGGTCGAGTACGACGCGCAGAAAGACGTCTACGCCAAGATGTTCGAGGAGCTCGACGAGGCTATCGCGGCTTTCACGGCCAACATCACCCTCGCGGCCGATGCGTGGAACCGCTACGACGCTGTCTACTACGGCAACATTCCCCAGTGGATCAAGTACGCCAATTCGCTCAAGCTGCGTATGGCCATGCGCCTGTCGTATGTCGACGAAGCTACGGCCCGCGCCAAGGCTGCCGAGGCCATCGCCGGGGGTGTCATCCTCGCCAACGCCGACAACGCGGCCATGCACGCTGCCGAGAACCGCACGACGTTGATTTACAACGATTGGGCCGACCACCGCGTGGGTGCCGACATCATCTGCTACATGACCGGTTACAAAGACCCGCGTTTGGAGAAGATGTTCCTGCCCAACGACACCGGCAAGTTCTACGGCATCCGCATCGGCATCGACGCCACCAGCAAGTCGACGGCCGTCGCCAAGTATTGCAACATGATCGTCAAGAGCGACACGCCCTACATGTGGTTCTGCGCCGCTGAGGCCACGTTCCTGCGCGCCGAGTACGAGTTGCGGTGGGGCAGTGCCGAGGTCGCCGAGCAGCTCTACGAGGAGGCTGTGCGCCTGTCGTTCGAGGAGCGCGGGGCTTCCGGTGCCGACGATTATCTGGCCAACACCGAAGCCAAGCCGTCGCCCTATTCCGACCCCCTCAGCTGGCACAGCGTTTCGGGCCGTCAGAGCGACATCACCATCGCCTGGGAGACGCCCGCCGAGGATGCTTCCGATGCCGACATCGCAGCCATCGCCGAGCGTAATCTGGAGCGTCTCATCACCCAGAAGTGGATCGCCATCTTCCCGTTGGGCACCGAGGCTTGGTGCGAGTATCGCCGCACGGGTTATCCGCGGTTGTTGCCCGCCGTCGAGGACAAGTCGGGCGGCACGGTCGACATCAAGCACGGTGCGCGCCGTCTGCCTTACCCCATCGAGGAGTACCAGCGCAACAACGCCAATCTCCAGGCCGCCATTCAGACCCTCGATTCCGAGACCCAGGGTGCGCGCAGGGGCGACGGCATGGGTACCCGCGTTTGGTGGGATTGCAAACCTTATAACAAATAAACCATCATGAAAAACTTCAGAATCTTATCGTTGTTCGCGGTTCTTCTCTGCGCGGCCTTCGTTTCGTGCAGCGACTGGACCGAGACCGAGAGCGTCGGGACCACCGTTCGCCAGCCTTGGGAGCAGGACCCCGCCCTTTGGGAGGAGTATACCGCCGCTTTGCGGGCCTACAAGCAGTCGGAGCACTTCATCGTCTGCGCCCGTTTGTTCAATTCGCCCGACGTGGCTTTCAGCGAGCAGGATTTCATGCGCTGCCTGCCCGATTCGCTCGATTTCGTCATGCTCGAAAATGCGGCCAATTTCTCCGATTTCGACCGCGAGGACATGCCTGTTATGCGGCAGAAGGGCACCAGGGTCCTCTACCGCGTCGACTGCGCTGCCTTGGGGGCCGATTTGGCCGACGAGGCTAAGTTGGGTGCTTTGCTCGACAGGGCCGTCGCTGTCGTCCGCACGGAGGGCCTCGATGGGTTTTCGTTCACCACCGACCCGTTGGCTTCCGCCGCTTCGGCCGCTATCGTCGCTAAGCTCGCCGGGGCCGTCTCCGAGGGCCAGCTCCTCGTCTTCGAGGGCAATCCCCTTTCGCTCACGGCCGACGACCGCGCCCGCGTCGATTACGTCGTGCTCAACACCGAGCGCACGCAGCACGTCCAGGAGGTCCGCCTCATGGCGCTCAACGCCACCGGATTCGCCGGAATCGAGCCCGGGCGCCTGTTGTTGGCCGCCGACATCAAGGGCCCGCTCTACAACGAGGACCGTGTCGAGTTCTCGGCCGCCGACGAGATGCCGCGCCGTGTCATCGAGTTCGGCCCCCTGGGCGGCGTCTCGATGGTCAACATCGGCCCCGATTACTACAATTCCGACATGAATTTCCGCATGATCCGCCGTGCTATCCAAACGTTGAATCCTGCCAAATAACACATCTTATGAAACCTTTGTTCAGATTCTTTGCGTTCGTTGCCGCCGTCGCTTTCGTCGCGTGCGACAACTTCGACCAGAGCGCCACGAAGTTCGACAATGTCGTCTTCCTCGATGTCTCCAAGACTTCGGAGGTGCAGCCCACTACGTTCAACAACATGACGCCCGTTCTGGAGCGTTCGTTGCAGGCTAATTTGGCGTTTCCCGTCGCGTCCGATACCGAGGTGTCCCTCGCTGTCGACCCGTCGCTCGTCGCTGCTTACAACGCGCGGTTCCGGACCGATTGGCCCATGCTCGACAGCAAGTTCTACGAGCTTTCGGCCGACCGGGTCGTCATTCCCGCCGGCAAGACCGTTTCCGACGTCGTCACGCTGCGGCTCCACGACCTCATGGGCCAGGGCGAGCAGCAGGAGGGTGCCTTGCCCATCAACGAGACCTACCTCTTGCCCGTGCGTATCGCCCGTTCGTCCATGGCCGTGTTGGGTGGTTCGGATGTCGCTTATTACGTCGTCAAGCGTTCGTCGGCCATCACCGTCGCCGCGCAGCTCACCGACAATTGGATCGAGTTCCCCTCGCTCGACAAGTATTCGCCCAATAGCATGATTTTCAACGGGCTTACGGCCGTCACTTACGAGGCGTTGGTCTATTTCGACGAGTTCGCCAAGCAGAATCCCCAGGGCGCTCCCGTCAGCATTTCGTCCCTCATGGGCGTCGAGCAGTATCTCCTTCTGCGCGTCGGCGACACCAACTTCGAGCGTCAGCAGTTGCAGTTCGACGGTTCGGGCAGCGGCGCCGGGTTCGGTAAGTTCCCCGGCAGCGACGTCACCAAGAACCTCGAGCCCGGCCGTTGGTACCACATCGCCTGCACCTACGACCAGGCCGCCCGCACCGTGCGCATCTTCGTCGACGGGCAGATTCAGAGCGAGGCCGTCGGCGTCGGTGTCTCGACCCAGAGCGAGGAGAACCGCATCAACCTCGCCATGCGCGCCCTCTACAATCTGTGGGACACGGCTTCCGAGGCCGACAAACCGCAGTACGAGGACAAGAAGTACAATACGTTGGCCGCCGCTTACCAGTTCTTCATCGGGCGTTCCTACGACGATTACCGCCCCCTGAACGGCAAGATCGCCGAAGCGCGCGTGTGGTCCGTGGCCCGTACGCCCGAGCAGATTTGGGAGTGCATGTACGACGTCGAGAACCCCAAGGACGACCCTACGCTCATCGGCTACTGGAAATTCAACGAAAACAAAGGTAACACCATCAAGGATTATTCAAAATACGGCAACGACGGCGTCGCCAAGTACGACATCGTTTGGCCGGCAGGCATCGAAATTCCCGAAATCAACAAGACGGAGGAATAAATTATGAAAACCAATTACATCCAGTCCCTTTTCGCCGCATTCTTGTGCGCGGCGGCGTGCGCGGGCTTCACCGCGTGCGAATCCGATACCATCGAAACTTCGGGCGGCAAGAAGCCCGACCAGGAGGCTTTGCAGAACGTCTACGGCAAGTTGCGCAGTGGTGCCACGGCCGGCAATACGGTCAGCGTCCTGCTCGCCGAGGGCGAGGGTTCGGGCATCAGCACCTTCTATTTCCAGCAGACCAAGCCCGCCGCCGATGCCGTCACGCTCGCCGCCCGTGGCGATGCTTCGCTCGCCGACGCTTACAACGAGGCCGAGGAGACCGAGCGGACCGTGCTTCCCGCCCAGAACTACGAGTTTCCCGACGGGGCGTCGCTCGACCTTTCCAAGGATACGCAGCGTTCCGTCTACAAGCGCATCCGCTTCCTCGCTTCCGGGCTCACCCCCGGTGAATACGTCCTTCCGCTCACCGTCGCCGAGGAGGGTATGCCCGACGACGCCAAAACGCTCTACTATAATATAACGGTCCGTCAGCCCCAGATCGGCGATACCGAACTCCACAAGGGCGACGACCTCTTTTTCGTCTTCTACATCAACACCGACCAATACCAGCCCCTGCTCGTGGACGAATACTTCATGCAAAAAGAAGTGCAAAAAGAGCAATACGGCGGTCAGTCGTGGTATAACCTCATCGGCAACATCATCAACTTGCGGACCGTGCGGCTCGACCGCGAGGCCGAATCGGGCCGCGCCATCCTCAGTCTGGGCGACGACATGACCTATGTGCTCGGACAGGCCGTCAAATACATCCGTCCCTTGCAGGACAAGGGGCGCAAAGTCTGCATCTCGATCGAGGGCGCCGGCTCGGGGCTGGGCTTCTGCAACCTCACCGACGCACAGATCGCCGACTTCACGGCGCAGGTCAAGACCGTTATCGACTCCTACCAGCTCGACGGCATCAACCTTTGGGACCGCAATTCCGGTTACGGCAAGGAGGGGATGCCTGCCATGAATACCACCTCCTATCCCAAACTCATCAAGTCCCTGCGCGAAGCGCTGGGCACCGAAAAACTGCTTACCGTCACGGTTTACGACCGTCCGACGGAAACTTTCCACGACGTGGACGCCTGCGGCGGTATCGCCGTCGGCGATTATATCGACTATGCCTGGTCGGGCTACAATTCCAACAAGGAAGCTCCCCAGCTGCTCGACCCGTGGCACCCCACCGAGACCTATGTTTCGGCCTATACTCAGAAACCGATTGCGAACCTTCCGGCGGAACGGTTCGGCTGCATAAATTTCCCCTTCTACCCGGAAGCGGAATCCGAAGAAGAAGCCATGATGCAAGACCCCGCCGAGGTCTTGTCTGAGTGGGTTGAAACTGAATACAAACCTAATAATATAATGGTGTTCGCCGATTTGCGCACCAATCTTCAAGACGGCTATGAGGGTATTTGGGATGGTGCGTTTAGTACATATTGTGATTGTATGGATATAAACAGTCGCACTTATCAGGGTCGTCGCAACGGTCTTAGCTATAACTTCGACCTGAACCGCGGGCTCGGAAATTATCCTGAAAAAGGCGGATATGGTAAGTGGCTGAAAGACTGGAAGTAACGAATCATTCAAACAAAGAAAGGAGGAAGCCTATGAAAAAATAACGAAGAAAAATTTGCAGAGATGAAATTTTATTGCTAATTTTATCTCAGCAATAGAAAACAAGGTTGATCAGCCTAACAAAAATTCATTATTTTAATTTTTTCACTAACCTTTTTCAACTACTATGAAACGCAATTTATTTTTTGCAGCAACCATGCTGCTCGCAGCGGCCGTATCGTGCCAGAAAGCCGAACCGCTTGCAGAAACCGATGCTGCCAATGCAGCCCTGACGCGTGCTTACAACATGACGCCCAAGATTACTATCTATGTGGAGACCAACGACGTCAACCCGCTCAACGCTGGCGACTACCTCCTTTCCGACGGTACGCCCTATGCCAGCATCGTGGAGCTCTTCGCGTCGAACATCCATGCGGAGACCGTCGGCGGCATCGTGCGTCCGACGCTCTATCTCAACGACAAGATGACCAACCTGCTCGAAAATGGCGGTGCGGAGAAGTACATCAAGCCCCTGCAGGACAAGGGTATCAAGGTGCTGCTCACCGTGCTGGGCGACTGGGCCGGTATCGGCCTGGCCAACATGAACGACACGCAGGCCGAGCAGTTCGCCAAGATTCTGGCCTACGCTGTTGAGAAGTACGGGCTGGACGGTATCGGTTTCGACGATGAGTATGCCAACTATTCGACGGCTCTTGTTCGCGGTTCGTTCGGCAACATCATCACCAAACTGCGCGGTCTGATGCCCGCTGACAAGCTCATTACGGTATTCCAGTATGGTAACTGCGGCGCATCGCAAATCGACGCTGCTGCCGGTGCGCTTATCGACTATGTGTATACCAATTTCTCGCCGTATAATACGGGTATCGGTGTTGCCGGTGTGACCAAGACGCATTATGCTCCGATTGCCATTAACTTGGGTTCTTACTATACGACGAGTGCAATTAATAATTATGGCGATAATGCCTATAAGGCAGAACAAAATGGTTACGGTGCTATCATGCACTTCAACCTGCGCACGAAGTCTGACCGTGACCCGCTGAAGTTGTTCAACGCTATCGCCGACGGTGCTTACGGCGAAACCGTAACCTGCGAAAACGGTAACCGTCCGCAGGATTGGACTTTCGTCCCCGGTGGTTTCACTATCTCCATCGACGACGTTCAGTAGTCTGTCCCTCTTTTTTCACGGCCCGGTCTCCCCGGGCCGTTTTTGTTTGTCTTCGCCCCGTCACACCGCCCGTCACACCGTCACACCGTCGCCCGTTTTGTCATTCTGAGCATCGCGAAGAATCTGTTTTCCGCCCGCCCCGTCACACACCCTTGTTTCTCACCCCGCGCGCCGTTTCCCGCCCTCCTGCGCTCCGACCGTATTCTTTTGCCGCTTTTTGTTCCGGCAAAAAGCGGCGGAAAAACCTCTCCTCACAGACGTCTCCGCCTACTACGGACGGACTAAAAGCTACTTCGGGCGCCTGACGCGGGTTTGCAAGCAAACCGGCCCCTACGTCGACGCTTTTAATCCGTCCTACGCCTAACGGCTCTGACGTCGAGTGAGGACTTTTTATTCTCAACACACATCGCCCGCTTCGTTTTTTTTGCCCCGTCATTCTGAGCCCTCCTCCCTGTCATTCTGAGCGTAGCGAAGAATCTGTTTTCCGCCCCTCTCGCCGCTTTTCTTTGTTTTGTCGTTGCTTTCCTCGTCTCATATCCGTTCCGCGTTATTTTGCCCCTTTCTGTGTTTTTTTGCCGCATTCTTGCTTGACCCCTTGCCCGTTCATCCCTCACGCGACCATTTTCTCGCCCTCCTGCGTTACGACGTCGAATGAGGACTTTTTATTCCCGCCACACGCTTCCCGCCCGCGCCGCACCCCCCCCCTGCATTGTTTCCGCCCTGCACTCCCCTCCACCTCGGCCGGCCGCCACCCCCCCCCAGTGGACGCTCGCAGCCCCTGCGCCTTGGCACCCGCCTGTTACATCTGTACCCCTTCCAAAAAAAACGTTTTTTTTGAGGGTATTTCGGCCTTGTTTTTGTCGGAAATTCCTCTTATACTTGTCGTGCCGACCTCTCTACAAAATATATATTTTTACAAATATATATTGTCATACAATAACTATTTGTATGCAAGAAAACATTGCATGCCTTGGAGGGGCTTCTCGCGGGGGTGGAGGGGTGTTTTCGCGCGAGCCCTTTTTCAAGGGTCCGCGAGGGCTCCGAAACGGCTTTTTGTGGGGGTCCTCAGCGCACCGGAATGGCCGGAATGGCCGGAATGGCCGGACGGGTGGGCGAGGACGGAGGGCGGGGCGCAGAAACGGGGAGGGAAACAGATTCATCGGTGGGCCGGGGCGCAGAAACGGGGAGGGAAACAGATTCTTCGGTGGGCCGGGGCCCTCCTCAGAATGACAGAAAGGGGCTCAGAATGACAGAGCGGGGCGGGGATGGCAGGAGAGCAGAACGGCATGCGGCCAGGTGGCAGGAGGTAAAAATAACGTGAGGGAGAAGCACGCAAAGGCGGGAAGCCGCTCGGAGAGACGAAGACAGCCCGGGGTAGGCCCCGGGCTGCACATACGCAAAACCGCCTTGGGCGGCTATCTGCTGCCGACGATTTCTTCCAACTCGTCGACGGTGATGGGGATTCGGCGGTCGCCGATGAACCGACATCCGCCGTTGGTGACGAGCAGGTCGTCCTCGATGCGGACGCCGCCGAAATTACGGAGACTTTCGAGCATGTCGTAATCGACGATGCCCCGGTAGAGCCGTTCGGTGCGGCACTTGTCGATGAGCGCGGGGATGAAGTAGAGCCCGGGCTCGTCGGTCATGACGCTGCCGGGACGGAGCTTCCAGGCGGCGCGATAGATACACGTACCCGATGCGGCGGCACGCCCGGCGATGGAGGCGAAGTCGAACGAGCGCTCGCCCATGGCCTCGCAGTCGTGGACGTCGAGCCCGAGCCCGTGGCCGAGCCCGTGGGGCATGAAGAGGGTCATGGCGCCCGCGGCGACGGCGTCTTCGGCCGAACCCTTGAGCAGACCGATGCCCGCGAGCCCCTCGGCGAGCTTGAGGTAGGCGGCGCGGTGGATGTCGGAATACATCATCCCGGCGTGGACGATGGCGGCGACGTGGTCGTGGGCTTCGAGGACGATCTGATAGATTTCGCGCTGGATGGGTGTGAAACGCCCGCTGACGGGGTAAGTGCGCGTGTGGTCCGAACAATAATTGTCGAGCCCCTCGCCGCCCGCGTCGCAGAGGAGCAGGCGCCCGGCTTCCAACACGCCGTCGGACCGGAGGTTGTGGAGCGTCTCGCCGTGCTGCGAGACGATGGAGGGGAACGACACGCCGAGCCCGGCCGACTTGGCGACGCCCTCGATGGCACCCGCTATCTGCCGCTCGACGACGCCCGGACGGCACATCCGCATGGCGAGGGTGTGCATGTCGTAACCGATGCGGAAAGCACGCTCGAGGGCCTCGATTTCCTCGGGGCTCTTGACCTCGCGCATCTCGGCGACGGCGAACATGAGGTCGACGGACTTGTAATCGTGGAGCAACGCGGGGGCGATGCCGAGCAAGCCGGAGAGCTGCAACCGGGTTTCGCCGCGGTAAGGGGGCAGGAAGTGGATGCGCCGACCGAGGGCGACAGCCTTGCGGAGGCGCTGTTCGAGCTCGGCGAGGGGATAGGTATGGGCGACCCCGACCTGGGCGCCCAACTCGCTGAGCGACGGCTGCGGCCCGGTCCAGATGATGTCGTCGACGGTGAAGTCGTCGCCGAAGAGCATGTCGTCGCCCGAATCGGTGTCGAGGAGCCCGACCAACGCGGGAGCGTTCAACCCGAAGAAGTAGAGGAACGACGAATCCTGCCGGAAATAATAAGCGTTGTTGGGATAATTGTTGGGCGAGGGGAGGTTGCCCGGCAGGAGGACGAGCCCCCCGCCGATGCGGGCGCGCAGCTCGGCGCGCCGTGCGGAATAGGTCTGAGCGGAAAACATGGCTGAGAACGTTAGATGACGATGTTGATGATTTTGCCGGGGACGACGATGACCTTTTTGGGAGCCTTGCCGTCGAGCCACTTCTGAGCTTCGGGGAGCGTGACGACGTCGGCCTGGATGTCGGCGGGCGCGGCGGAGGCGGGGTACTCCTTCTTGAAACGGAGCTTGCCGTTGATGGAAACGGGGTACTCGAAAGCGCTCAACGCGAGGTATTTCTCGTCGAACTCGGGGCAGGCGGCGTCGCAGACCGACCCGCTGTGGCCGAGGACCTCCCACAACTCCTCGGCGATGTGCGGCGCGAACGGCGCGAGCAGGACGACGAGGGGTTCGAGGACGGCGCGCTTGGAACAGTCGCCCAACTCGTTGAGACAAATCATGAAAGCGGCGACCGAGGTGTTGAACGAGAAATTCTCGATGTCGTCGGTGACTTTCTTGATGGTCTTGTGGAGCGTGCGGAGCTCCTTGTCGGTGGCGGGCTCGTCGGAGAGCAGCAGACGGCCGTCGCGG
Organism: Alistipes sp. UBA6068; assembly: GCF_949428155.1. Taxonomy (NCBI): domain Bacteria; kingdom Pseudomonadati; phylum Bacteroidota; class Bacteroidia; order Bacteroidales; family Rikenellaceae; genus Alistipes; species Alistipes sp. UBA6068. The sequence goes on from NZ_CASQFS010000010.1 coordinate 59,235, forward strand.
TCGAAGAAGAGCCGCCAGAACCGCCGCAGGAACTTGTGGACGCCGTCGATGCCGTTGGTGTCCCACGGCTTGGACTGCTCCAGAGGCCCGAGGAACATTTCGTACATGCGCAGCGTGTCGGCGCCGTAGTTGTCGACGATGTAATCGGGATTGACGACGTTGTACATCGACTTGGACATCTTCTCGACGGCCCACCCGCAGACGTACTTGCCGTCCTCGAGGATGAACTCGGCATCGTGGAAGTCGGGCATCCAGCGGCGGAACGCTTCGGTGTCGAGGATGTCGTTCCTGACGATGTTGACGTCGACGTGGATTTCCTGCGTGTCGTACTGGTCTTTGAGCCCGAGCGAGACGAACTTGTTGGTCCCGACGACGCGATAGACGAAGTTGGAGCGGCCCTGGATCATGCCCTGGTTGACGAGCTTGCGGAACGGTTCCTCCTCGCAGACGTGGCCGAGGTCGTAGAGGAACATGTTCCAGAAACGCGAGTACATGAGGTGACCCGTGGCGTGCTCGATGCCGCCGACGTAGAGGTCGACCGAACGCCAGTAATCGTTGGCTTCGCGGCCCACGAGCGCGCTGTCGTTGTGCGGGTCCATGTAACGCAGGTAGTAGGCCGACGACCCGGCGAATCCGGGCATGGTGGAGAGCTCGTAGGGGCAGCCCTCGGGGGTGCACCAGCCCTTGACGCGCGCCAGCGGCGGCTCGCCCTCGGCCGTGGGACCGAAGTTCTCGATGGGGGGCAGCTCCAACGGGAGTTTGTCGGCGGCGAGGGGATAGGCCACATCGTCCTTGTAATAGACGGGAAACGGCTCGCCCCAGTAACGCTGGCGCGAGAAGATGGCGTCGCGCAGGCGGTAATTGACCAGCCGCTTGCCCAGGCCGCGGCGCTCGACCTCGTCGAACATGAGACCGATGGCCTCCTTGACATCCTTGCCGTTGAGGAAATCGGAGTTGATCATCCGGCCCTCCTTGGCGTCGTAGGACTCCTTTTCGAGGTCGCCGCCCTCGACCACCGGCACGATGTCGAGCCCGAAGTGGCGGGCGAAAGCGTAGTCGCGCGAATCGTGGGCCGGGACGGCCATGATGGCCCCCGTGCCGTAACCGGCGAGCACGTAATCGGAAATATAGATGGGAATGGCCTTGCCGGTGAACGGATTGACGGCGAAGGAACCTGTCGCCACGCCGCTGACGCGTCGCGTTTCGGCGATGCGCTCGCGCTCGGACCGCTTCTTGGCCTGGGCGATGTACTCCTCGACGGCGGCGCGGTTCTCGGGCGTGGTGAGCTCGCCGACCCACTCGTGCTCGGGAGCGATGACCATGAACGTGACGCCGAAGATGGTGTCGGGGCGCGTGGTGAAGATTTCGAGCTTGCGGTCCGAACCCTCGATGTCGAAGAAGACCTGCGCGCCGACCGAACGGCCGATCCAGTTGCGCTGGATTTCCTTGAGCGAATCGCTCCAGGCGAGCTTGTCGAGACCGTCGAGCATACGCTGGGCGTAGGCCGTGACGCGGAGCAGCCACTGCTTCATGCGCTTCTGCTCGACGGGGAAGCCGCCGCGGACCGAAAGCCCGTCGCGCACCTCGTCGTTGGCGAGCACGGTGCCCAGCTGCGGACACCAGTTGCCCATCGTGTCGGCGCGGTAGGCGAGCCGATAGTTCTGCAAAACCTGCTCTTTCTCGGCTTCGCTCTTGGCGTTCCACTCGTCGGCCGTGAAGCGCATCTCGACGGTGCAGGCGGCGTTGAGCCCCTCGTTGCCGTATTTGGAAAAGGCTTCGACGAGCTCTGCGATGGGCCGTGCCTGCTGTGTGTCGTTGCAGTAGTAGTGGCTGTACATTTCGAGGAACGCCCACTGCGTCCACTTGTAGTAGGCCGGGTCGCAGGTGCGCACCTCGCGGTCCCAGTCGAACGAAAAACCGATTTTGTCGAGCTGCTCGCGGTAGCGGGCGATGTTGCGCTCGGTCGTGACGGCGGGGTGCTGTCCGGTCTGGATGGCGTACTGCTCGGCGGGCAGGCCGAATGCGTCGTAACCCATGGGGTGCAGCACGTTGAATCCCTTGAGCCGCTTGTAGCGCGAATAGATGTCCGAGGCGATGTAGCCCAGCGGATGGCCGACGTGGAGCCCGGCCCCCGAGGGGTAGGGGAACATGTCGAGGACGTAGAACTTGGGACGCGCGGGGTCGGCGGCGACGCGGTAGGTGCCGCGCTCTTTCCAGCGCTGCTGCCATTTGGCTTCGATCTGTCTGAAATCGTATTCCATTGTATCGGTAGGATTATATTATGCTCAATGTCCGACAAAAATACGGAAAACTTTCGGAATAAGAGCAATCCGGGCCATATTTCGCGATTTGCGGTTCTTTGGCGGGATGCGAATCCGGAGGGCTTCTGCAGGTGTGGTCATGCGCAGAATGGCAGGGGTTGTCCGTTGGGTTCAATCGTTTTGTTTTCAATCAATTGCATATTTTATAATAATCCGGGATTATTGTTTTGTAAATTCTATAAATAAAAAGAATAACAAAAATCGCGAAAAGCCCGGAAATCGGCGCAAAAAGATGCGCCTATATATTGTATTTCAAAAAAAATGCGTACCTTTGCAGTCCATTTTGGACAATGGAAATAGAGTTTAACCACTTAAAGGACAGTTTAAGAAATGCCAACTATTCAACAGTTAGTGAGAAACGGCCGTCTGGCGCTGGAGGACAAATCGAAGTCTCCCGCACTGGCCGCGTGTCCCCAGCGTCGCGGCGTGTGCACCCGTGTGTACACCACGACCCCCAAGAAGCCTAACTCGGCTATGCGCAAGGTGGCACGTGTGCGTCTGACCAACGGCAAGGAAGTCAACGCCTACATCCCGGGCGAAGGCCACAACCTCCAGGAGCACTCGATCGTGCTGGTACGCGGCGGTCGTGTGAAGGACCTCCCCGGTGTGCGCTATCACCTGGTGCGCGGTGCACTCGACTCGGCCGGTGTGGACGGTCGCCGTCAGCGCCGCTCGAAGTACGGAGCCAAACGGCCCAAGGCCGCGGCGAAATAAACCCGCGGACGGAGCAACAACTCAACCTTAGGTTTCCGGAGGGCGCGGCCCGAAGACGGAAACGACACAAGAAAACACAACATTTCAAATAGCAATGAGAAAAGCTAAGCCAAAAAAGCGAATTCTACTTCCGGATCCGAAGTTCGGCGACGTGGCAGTGACCCGTTTCGTGAACAACCTTATGCTGGATGGTAAGAAGAGTATTGCCTACACCATTTTTTACGATGCCCTGGAGCTCGTAGGCAAGAAGATGAAGGATGCTGACAAATCTCCGCTGGAAATCTGGAAACAGGCTCTGGAGAACATCACGCCCCAAGTCGAAGTGAAATCGAAGCGTATCGGTGGCGCGACGTTCCAGGTTCCCATGGAGGTTCGTCCGGAGCGCAAGATTTCTATTTCCATGAAAAACCTTGTCCTCTTTTCCCGCAAGCGCGCCGGCAAGACGATGGCAGAGAAGCTTTCCGCCGAAATAGCGGATGCCTACAACCAGCAGGGTGCCGCCTTCAAACGCAAGGAGGAGATGCACCGCATGGCCGAGGCCAACAAGGCGTTCGCACATTTCAGATTCTAAAAAGGAGACCCGAAGATGGCTATCAGAGATTTACACTATACGCGTAATATCGGCATCATGGCCCACATCGACGCCGGTAAGACCACGACATCGGAGCGTATCCTTTTCTACACGGGCAAGACCCACAAAATCGGCGAGGTGCACGAGGGCGGCGCTACCATGGACTGGATGGTCCAGGAGCAGGAGCGCGGTATCACCATCACCTCGGCCGCCACGACGGCTTTCTGGCAGTACAAGGACCACCAGTACCAGATCAACCTGATCGACACCCCGGGACACGTCGACTTCACGGTCGAGGTGGAGCGCTCGCTGCGCGTGCTCGACGGCGCGATCGCCACGTTCTGCGCCGTGGGCGGCGTGGAGCCCCAGTCGGAGACCGTATGGCGTCAGGCTGACAAGTACAACGTTCCCCGTATCGGTTACGTCAACAAGATGGACCGCACGGGCGCCGACTTCCTCGCAGTCTGCGCGCAGATCAAGGAGCACTTCGGCGCTACGGCGCTTCCCGTCGTGCTGCCCATCGGTGCCGAGGACAAGTTCGAGGGTCTGGTAGACCTTATATATAATAACGCGATCTACTACTTCGACGACAAGACCGTCCGCGACAACTTCGAGCTGAAGGAGATCCCCGCGTCGATGGCTGCCGAGGCCGCCGAGTGGCGCGCCAAGCTCATCGAGGAGGTCGCCGCTACCGACGACGCGCTGATGGAGAAATTCTTCGAGGATCCCGATTCGATCACCCCCGAAGAGCTGCTCGTCGCCATCCGCAAGGCCACCATCTCCATGCAGATCGTGCCGATGCTCTGCGGCTCGTCGTTCCACAACAAGGGCGTGCAGAAGCTGCTCGACTACGTGATGGCCTTCCTGCCCTCGCCGCTCGACGTTCCCGCCGTGACGGGTATGAACCCCAAGACCGAGGAGGAGGAGACCCGCAACGCTTCGGAGGCCGATCCGTTCTGCGGTCTGGCGTTCAAGATCGCTACCGACCCCTTCGTGGGCCGTCTGGCTTTCGTCCGCGTCTACTCGGGTAAGCTCGACGCCGGTTCCTACGTGCTCAACGCACGCAGCGGCAAGCGCGAGCGCATCAGCCGCATCTACCAGATGCACGCCAACAAGCAGAACCCGATGGAGACCGTTACGGCCGGCGACATCTGTGCTGCCGTAGGTTTCAAGGAGATCCGCACGGGCGATACGCTCTGCGCCGAGAACGCTCCGATCGTACTCGAGCAGATGACCTTCCCCGAGCCGGTGATCGGTCTGGCCGTAGAGCCCAAGACGCAGAAGGACCTCGACAAGCTGGGTATCGCGCTGGGCAAGCTGGCCGAAGAGGACCCCACCTTCACGGTACACACCGACGAGGATTCGGGTCAGACCGTCATCAGCGGTATGGGTGAGCTCCACCTCGACATCATCGTCGACCGTCTGCGTCGCGAGTTCGGCGTGGAGATCAACCAGGGTGCTCCCCAGGTTAACTACAAGGAGTCGCTCACCAAGACGGTTCAGCACCGCGAGGTCTTCAAGAAGCAGACCGGCGGTCGCGGTAAGTTCGCCGACATCATCTTCGAGATCGGTCCGGCCGACGACGGCCAGATGGGTCTGACGTTCGTCGATCAGGTCAAGGGCGGTAACATCCCCAAGGAGTTCATCCCCGCCGTGCAGAAGGGCTTCGCTTCGGCGATGGACAACGGTGCGCTGGCCGGCTACAAGATGGACTCGATGAAGATCACGCTGCTCGACGGTTCGTTCCACCCCGTCGACTCCGACCAGCTCTCGTTCGAGATCGCTGCCCGCAACGGCTATCGTGCCGCCGCTCCCAAGGCCGGTTCGGTCATCATGGAGCCCGTCATGTCGGTCGAGGTCGTAACTCCCGAGGAGAACATGGGTGACATCATCGGCGACCTGAACAAGCGCCGCGGTCAGATCACCGGCATGGAGTCGAAGGGTACGGCCCGCGTGGTGAAGGCCAAGGTCCCCCTGTCGGAGATGTTCGGCTACGTGACCGTGCTGCGCACGATCTCGTCGGGCCGTGCTACGTCGTCGATGGAGTTCTCGCACTTCGAGGAGGTTCCCGCCAACCTGGCCAAGGAGATCATCGAGAAAGCGAGTGGTAAACGTAAGGATATAGAATAAGCAAACGATATGAGCCAGAAAATCAGAATCAAGTTAAAGTCTTTCGATCACAATCTGGTGGACAAGTCCGCCGAGAAGATTGTGAAGACCGTCAAGAGCACGGGCGCCGTAGTCAGCGGCCCCGTGCCCCTGCCCACCCACAAGCAGATCTTTACGGTAAACCGCTCGACCTTCGTCAACAAGAAGGCCCGCGAGCAGTTCCAGCTCTGCACCTTCAAGCGTATCCTCGACATCTACTCGTCGACGCCCAAGACGATCGACGCGCTGATGAAGCTCGAGCTCCCCTCGGGCGTCGAGGTCGAGATCAAGGTGTGATGCGCCTCTGCGTAGACTGAAAACGATCACTTTTACATAACAAACAAACGACAACAAATGTCAGGACTTATTGGAAAGAAAATCGGAATGACTTCCGTTTACAGTGCCGAGGGTAAGAACATACCATGCACTGTCATCGAGGCTGGTCCGTGCGTTGTTACGCAAATCAAGACCGTGGAGAAGGACTCCTACGAAGCGGTCCAGGTTGCCTATGACGAGAAAAGTGAAAAGCACACCACCAGCAGTTTGTTAGGTCACTTCAAGAAAGCCGGCACCACCCCCAAGCGCAAGATGGCCGAGTTCAAGGGGATGCCCGAGGTGAACCTGGGCGACACGCTCACCGTCGACATGTTCTCGGAGGAGGACTGGGTGGACGTGACCGGGATCTCGAAGGGCAAGGGCTTCCAGGGCGTCGTCAAGCGCCACGGCTTCGGCGGCGTGGGCGGTCAGACCCACGGTCAGCACAACCGTCAGCGCAAGCCCGGTTCGCTGGGCGCATCGTCCTATCCTTCGCGCGTCTTCAAGGGCAAGCGTCTGCCCGGCCAGATGGGCGGCGAGCAGGTCAAGGTGCTCAACCTGCGTGTATTGAAAGTTATTCCCGAGAGCAACCTCATTCTGGTGAAGGGTTCGATTCCGGGTGCAAAAGGTGCTTATTTAACGATTGAGAAGTAGTATGGAATTAGCTGTATTGAACACCCAGGGACAAGAGACGGGTCGTAAGGTAACCCTTTCGGATGCCGTCTTCGGCGTGGAGGCTAATGACCACGCGATCTACCTCGACGTGAAGCAGTACCTCGCCGACCAGCGTCAGGGCACGCACAAGGCCAAGCAGCGCAACGAAGTTGCCGGCTCGACCCGCAAGCTCAAGCGCCAGAAGGGTACCGGCGGCGCACGCTGCGGCTCGATCCTCTCGCCCCTCTTCCCGGGCGGCGGCCGCGTGTTCGGTCCCGTACCCCGCGACTACCGCTTCAAGCTCAACAAGAAGCTCAAGCAGCTGGCTCGTCGCAGCGCGCTGACCTACAAGGCTCAGGGCGGCGCCATCACCATCATCGAGACCCTCTCGCTGGAGGCTCCCAAGACCAAGACGGTCGTGGCTCTGGCCGAGGCGCTGAAGGTGGCCGACAAGAAGGTGCTGCTCGTGCTCCCCGAGACGAACGTCAACCTGCAACTCTCGTGCCGCAACATCCCCAACGTTCTTCCCGTTCTGGCGCAGAACCTCTGCACCTACGACGTGATGAACGCATCGGCCATCGTGATGGTGGAGGGCGCCGAGAATGTACTCAATGAGATGTTAGCTTAAAAACGCAAGTTACAATGGACATTATTATTAAGCCGGTTTTGACCGAGAAAATGACGATTCAGGGCGAAAAGTTGAATCGCTACGGTTTTATCGTTGACGTGCGGGCTAACAAGCTGCAGATTCGCAATGCCGTAGAGCAGATGTACAATGTCGTGGTGACGGACGTGAACACCGTCAACTACATGGGCAAGCTCAAGAGCCGCTACACGAAGGCGGGTCTCCTGGAGGGTCGCGCCAACAACTTCAAGAAGGCGATCGTGACTCTGAAGGAGGGTGACAAGATCGATTTTTACAGTAATATCTAACGAAGATGGCAGTAAGAAAATTTAAGCCTGTAACCGCAGGTACGAGACATAAGATCATCGGCACGTTCGACGAGATCACGACGAACAAACCCGAAAAGTCGCTGTTGAGCCCCAAGAAAAGCTCGGGCGGTCGCAACAGCGACGGCAAGATGACGGTCCGCTACATCGGCGGCGGTCACAAGCAGATGTATCGTATGGTCGACTTCAAGCGTTCGAAGGACGGCATCGCTGCAACTGTAAAATCGATCGAGTACGACCCCAATCGTACGGCTCGCATTGCGCTTCTGGTGTACGCCGACGGTGTGAAGAGCTACATCATCGCACCCAATGGCCTGAAGGTAGGCCAGACCGTCATGAGCGGCGCCGGTGTCGCTCCCGAGGTGGGCAACACGCTCTTCCTGAGCGAGATCCCCCTGGGTACGGTCATCCACAACATCGAACTCTACCCGGGCCAGGGCGCCGCGATGGCGCGTTCGGCCGGCTCGTATGCACAGCTGCTGGCACGCGAAGGCAAATTCGCCATCATCAAGCTGCCCAGCGGTGAGACTCGTATGGTACTCGTAACCTGCCGCGCCACGGTGGGTGTGGTCTCCAACGTGGACCACAACCTCGAAAGCTCGGGCAAGGCAGGTCGCGAACGTTGGCTCGGCCGTCGTCCGCGCAACCGTGGTGTCGTGATGAACCCGGTGGATCACCCGATGGGTGGTGGCGAAGGTCGTGCGTCGGGTGGTCACCCGCGTTCGCGCAAGGGTCTTCTGGCTAAGGGTTACAAGACGCGCAACCCGAAGAAGACGACCTCGAAGTTTATTATTTCCCGTAAGAAAAAATAATTAAATAAGAGTACATAATGAGCCGTTCACTGAAAAAAGGACCGTTTATCGACCCCAAGCTGGAGGCGAAAGTCGTCGCCCAGGCCGAAGGGAGCAAGAAGTCGGTAATCAAGACATGGTCACGTGCAAGTATGATCTCGCCCGACTTCGTGGGTCAGACGATCGCCGTTCACAACGGAAACAAGTTCATTCCGGTGTATGTGACGGAGAACATGGTAGGGCACAAGCTCGGCGAGTTTGCCCCTACGCGCAACTTCCGCGGTCATGCAGGTAACAAGAAAAAATAGGTAGAAAATGGGTGCAAGAAAAGCAATAAGAGCCGAGAAAATCAAGGCTGAGAAGAAGCAGAAGGCAATCGCCGTCATGCGCGATTGTCCCACCTCTCCCCGCAAGATGCGCCTGGTGGCCGACATCATCCGCGGCGTGGAGATCAACAAGGCGCTGGGCATCCTCCGCTATTCGAAGAAGGAGGCCTCGATCCGCATGGAGAAGCTCCTCAAGTCGGCCATCGCCAACTGGGAGGCCAAGAACGAGGGCGAGCGTCTGGAGGATGCAACGCTCTGCGTCAAGGAGGTGTTCGTCGACGGCGGTCGCATGCTCAAGCGTATCCAGGCTGCGCCGCAGGGCCGTGCGCACCGCATCCGCAAGCGCTCGAACCACGTGACGATCGTAGTTGACAAAATGGTAACCGTAGAAAACAAGTAATCAGATGGGACAGAAAGTTAATCCGATAGCAAATCGTCTCGGCATCATCCGCGGTTGGGATTCCAACTGGTTCGGCGGCAAGGATTTCTCCGACAAGCTGGTCGAGGACGCCAAGATCCGCAAGTACCTGAATGTCCGTCTGGCCAAGGCTTCGATCTCGAAGATCATCATCGAGCGCACGCTGAAGCTCGTCACGGTAACCATCTCGACGGCGCGTCCGGGCATCATCATCGGCAAGGGCGGCCAGGAGGTCGACAAGCTCAAGGAGGAGCTCAAGAAGCTCACCGGCAAGGAGATCCAGATCAACATCTTCGAGGTGAAGCGTCCCGAGATCGACGCCGTGATCGTGGGTCAGAACATCGCACGCCAGCTCGAGGGCCGCGTTTCGTTTCGCCGCGCCGTGAAGACGGCCGTCGCTTCGACGATGCGCATGGGCGCCGAGGGCATCAAGATCCAGGTCGCAGGTCGCGTGGGCGGCGCCGAGATGGCCCGTACCGAGACCGTCAAGGAGGGTCGCATTCCGCTGCACACCTTCCGTGCCGACATCGACTACTGCCTCACGGAAGCCCTCACCAAGGTGGGCATCCTGGGCGTGAAGGTGTGGATCTGCCAGGGCACGGTCTACGGCAAGCGCGACATCTTCGAGATCGCCGGCGCATCGGCGCAGGCCCCCTCGGGCGACCGCGGCGAGCGTCGCGAGCGCCGTGGCGGCGATCGTCGCGGCGGTGACCGTCGCGGCGGACGTCGTGGCGACCGTCGTCAGAACAATCAGTAAGTAGGACCTTTTAAAGCAAAACGACAATGTTACAGCCGAAAAAGACCAAGTTTAGAAGAATGCAGAAAGGCCGCATGAAAGGTTTGGCTCAGAGAGGTAACCAGCTTGCAACCGGCTCTTTCGCAATCAAGGCACTCGAATCGGCCTGGATCACCGGTCGCCAGATCGAGGCGGCCCGTCAGGCCATCACCCGATACATGAAGCGTGAAGGACAGCTCTGGATCCGCATCTTCCCCGACAAACCCATCACGAAGAAGCCCGCCGAGGTGCGTATGGGTAAGGGTAAGGGTAATCCCGAAGGCTTCGTAGCGCCCGTTACGCCCGGCCGTATCCTCTTCGAGGCCGAGGGTGTGCCCCTGGCAATCGCACAGGAGGCCCTGCGTCTGGGTGCGCAGAAGCTGCCTATCACCACGAAGTTCATCGTGCGTCGCGACTACGTAGAAACCACCATTTAAGGGAACACAACATGAAAAGTGCAGAAATCAAGGATATTTCGATCAAGGACCTCGCCGAGCGCATCGAGACCGAGAAGGCGCAGCTGGCGAAGCTGAAGGTGCAGCATGCGGTGTCCCCCGTCGAGAACCCGTCGATCATTAAGAAGAGCCGCAGAGACATAGCTCGCATGCTGACGATCCTGCGCCAGAAAAACGCCAAATAATTACGACTATGGAAAGAAATCTTAGAAAAGAGCGTATCGGTGTGGTTGTCAGCAACAAGATGGAGAAGACCATTGTGGTTGCCGTCGCCCGCAAGGTCAAGCACCCGATCTACGGCAAGTTCGTCAACAAGACGACCAAGTTCGTGGCCGAGTCGCTCGACGAGACCTGCAAGGAGGGCGATACCGTACGCATCATGGAGACGCGCCCTCTGAGCAAGACGAAGCGTTGGAGATTAGTACAAATCATTGAAAGAGTTAAGTAGTTATGATACAACAGGAAAGTAGACTCGTAGTAGCTGACAACAGCGGTGCGAAGGAGGTTCTCTGCATCCGCGTACTCGGCGGTACGAAGCGTCGCTACGCTTCGATCGGCGACAAGATCGTGGTTGCGGTCAAGAGCGCCACTCCGTCGGGCGACGTCAAGAAGGGCGCCGTGTCGAAGGCCGTGGTCGTGCGCACGACCAAGGAGATCCGTCGTGCCAACGGTTCGTACATTCGTTTCGACGACAACGCCGTGGTACTGCTTAACAACCAGGGTGAAATGCGCGGTACGCGTATCTTCGGTCCCGTGGCTCGCGAGCTGCGCGACCAGTACATGAAGATCATCTCCCTCGCACCCGAAGTATTGTAATCATAAAAATAATTTCGGATATGTCAGTCAAATTACATATTAAGAAAGGGGATATGGTGCAGGTCATGGCCGGCGACAACAAAGGCAAGCAGGGTAAGGTCCTGAAGGTCGAGGTGTCGAAGCAGCGTGCCGTGGTCGAGGGTGTCAACCTGTGCAAGAAGGCCACGAAGCCCAATGCCCAGAACCCCCAGGGAGGCATCGTCGAGAAGGAGGCGCCGATCCACGTATCGAACCTCATGGTGCTCGATCCCAAGAGCGGCAAGCCCACGCGCGTGGGCCGCAAGGCAGATGCAAAAGGCAAATTAGTTCGTTACGCTAAAAAATCAGGGGAGGAGATCAAATAATGGCTTACGTACCTACACTCAAGACCCAGTATAAGGAGCAGATCGTCCCTGCCCTTATGAAGCAGTTCGGCTACTCGACCGTCATGCAGTGCCCGAAGCTTCAGAAGATCGTCATCAACCAGGGTATGGGCCAGGCTGTCGCCGACAAGAAACTCATCGACGTGGCCGAAGCCGAGCTGTCGCTCATCACCGGTCAGAAGGCCGTGCAGACCCGTTCGCGCAAGGACATCTCGAACTTCAAGCTGCGTAAGGGCATGCCCATCGGCGTGCGTGTTACGCTGCGCGATGCCAAGATGTACGAGTTCCTGGAGCGTCTGATTGCCGTGGCTCTGCCGCGTATCCGCGACTTCAAGGGTATCAACGAGAAGTTCGACGGCCAGGGTAACTACACCCTCGGTATCACCGAGCAGATTATCTTCCCGGAAATCGACATCGACAAGATTACCAAGATTTTCGGTATGGAGATCACTTTCGTGACCACGGCCAAGACCGACGAGGAGGCTTACGCTCTGCTTCGTGAATTCGGCCTGCCTTTCAAAAATGCTAAAAAGAACTAAGCCATGGCAAAAGAATCAATGAAAGCGCGCGAGGTGAAGCGTCAGAAGCTCGCCAACCGCTATGCTCATAAGCGCGAAGAGATTGCAGCCAAGCTGAAAAGCGGTGAAATCGACCACGAGGAGGCTTGGATCGCCTTGTCGAAGTTGCCGCGCAACGCGAATCCCATCCGCCAGCACAACCGCTGCAAGATCACGGGTCGTCCCAAGGGCTACATTCGCCTGTTCGGCATCAGCCGTATCCAGTTCCGCGAAATGGCCTCCAAGGGGTTGATTCCGGGCGTTACGAAAGCCAGCTGGTAGTTGACCGCTTTTCGGGCCGCAAGGCTCGGAGAGGGGAAGAATCGGGGCGGAGGGCCGAAAGCCGCCTGCCCCGGATTCTATGAATCATAAGGTCGTTGCATCCGGAAGGTGCATAGCCTGTGGCCGACGGCGGGGGAGCGATTGCCCGGCGTCAGCCGAAGGAACGACGGCCGATACGGGTGCCAGGCCCGTGTAGAGAAGTTGCAATGTCGGGGAAAGTGCCGCCGCAAGCGGTAACTTCCCGACGGCGGAACTCCTTGAGGGGACCGGGCATTTGTTACGGAATTCTTGCGCAGCCAAGGGTTCGGAACGAAAGAGAGAAGCAGGGCCGGAAAGGCCTGTGTGGCTCTTTTGTGACGGACCGAACAGGCTGAAAGCGGGAGCCGTACGGAAACATGTTGGCAACGAAAGGGTATGCTGACATGCTCCGTTTTCTGAAACGACCGACAAAACGCTTAGAAAACAAGGCGATAAGTTGGCCGTTTGAGAAATAATCCGTATATTTGCGCGCTTTGTATTCTGCGCGAAAGCCCGCGCATGTGTGTGGGAGGGCGGAAGACGAAGCGCATGAACCCAGATCGAACGCGGACGAGGACCCGGTTCCGAACTCCGAAGACGATACGAAAAACACTCAATAACAAACTTTTAATTTTAACTTCTATTCGTTATGACTGATCCTATTGCGGACTTTCTGACCAGAATTAGAAATGCAGTGAAAGCCAACCACAAGGTGGTTGAAGCTCCTGGTTCCAAAATTAAGCAGGAAATCACGAAGATCCTCTACGAGCAGGGCTACATCCTCGCTTACAAGTTCGACACCGACGAAAAGGGTCACCCCACCATCAAGATCGCTCTGAAGTGGGATGCCGCGACCAAGACGAACGCCATCAAGAACCTCAAGCGCATCAGCCGTCCGGGTCTTCGCCGCTACGCTTCGGTAGCCGACATGCCCCGTGTGCTGAACGGCCTGGGCATCGCCATCGTTTCGACCTCCAAGGGCATCATGACTGACGCCAAGGCGCGTCAGGAAAATGTCGGCGGCGAAGTGCTGTGCTACATCTACTAATCGGAAAACACTAAACACAACCACAATGTCAAGAATTGGTAAATTACCTGTAAACCTGCCCGCCGGCGTGACCGTGGAAGTCGCTGCCGACAATACGGTAAGCGTGAAAGGGCCACTCGGGACGCTGAGTCAGAAAGTCGACTCGGACATCAAGGTAGAGGTCGGCACGCACAAGGACCTCCACACGGAGAAGGAAACCCCTGCCGTGCTCGTATCGCGTCCGACCAACCAGCCGCGTCATCGCTCGCTGCACGGTCTCTACCGCGCACTGATCAACAACATGGTCATCGGCGTATCGAAAGGTTACGAGATTCAGCAGGAGCTGGTCGGCGTCGGCTTCAAGGCCGAAGTCAAGGGCCAGATTCTCGAAATGAGCCTCGGCTATTCGCACGACACGCACTTCATGCTGCCCAAGGAGGTGACCGCTACGGCTGTGACCGAGAAGAAGGGCAACCCCATCGTTACGCTCAAGTCCATCGACAAGCAGCTGGTCGGCCAGGTAGCCGCCAAGTTGCGCTCGCTGCGCAAGCCGGAGCCGTACAAGGGCAAGGGTATCAAGTTCGTAGGCGAACAGCTGCGCCGCAAGGCCGGCAAATCGGCAGGTGCCAAATAGTAAATAGTCTGAAGTTATGTCACTGAACAAGATAGAAAGAAGAGAGAGGATCAAGATGCGTATCCGCAAGATTGTCAGCGGAACGCCCGCACAGCCTCGCATGACTGTATTCCGCAGCAACAAGCAGATTTACGTACAGTTTATCGACGACCTCGCAGGTGTGACCCTCGCCACGGCTTCCTCGCTGGACAAGGAGGTGGCCGAAGCCGTCGCCGGCAAGAACAAGTGCGAAGTAGCCGCTCTGGTCGGCAAGCTGGCCGCCGAGCGTGCCGCAGCCAAGGGCATCACGACCGTGGCTTTCGACCGCAACGGCTACCTGTATCACGGAAGAGTTAAACAGCTGGCCGAAGCAGCACGCGAAGGCGGACTTAAATTCTAAGCGTTATGTCAAATACCAACATAAAGAAAGTACGCACGAGCGACCTTGAGCTCAAGGACCGGCTCGTAAGCATTCAGCGTGTGACCAAGGTGACCAAGGGCGGTCGTACGTTCAGCTTCTCGGCCATCGTGGTCGTAGGCAACGAGGACGGTGTCGTAGGTTACGGTCTGGGCAAGGCTTCGGAAGTGCAGGCCGCCATCGCCAAGGGCGTGGAGGATGCCAAGAAGAACCTGGTGAAGATTCCCGTTATCAAGGGTACGATTCCCCACAAGCAGGAGTATCGTTACGGCGGTTCGCAGGTCATGATTCGTCCTGCCGCTCCCGGTACCGGTATCATCGCCGGCGGTGCCATGCGTGCCGTGCTCGAATCGCTGGGTATCAAGAACGTGCTTGCCAAGAGCAAGGGTTCGTCGAACCCCCACAACTTGGTGAAGGCGACCATCGGTGCGCTGTGCGAACTGCGCGACGCCTACAGCGTGGCCCGTCTGCGCGGCATCTCGATGGACAAGGTGTTTAACGGTTAATTTCCGGACAAATGGCAAAGTTGAAAATCACTCAGATAAAGAGCCGCATCGGCGCCACGGAGCGTCAGTGCCGGAACCTCGACGCGCTGGGTCTCAAGAAGATCAACGCAAGCGTCGAGCACGAGGATTCGGCTATCATCAAGGGCATGATCGAGCGTGTGAAGCACTTGGTCAAGGTCGAGACGGTAGCATAAGTTTAACCACAAGAAGATCATTTTAGGATGGAACTCAATAATCTCAAACCCGCAAAGGGTTCTACGCACCACGACAAACGTGTCGGCCGCGGTGCAGGTTCGGGCCACGGCGGTTATGCGACCCGTGGTAACAAGGGTGCGCAGTCGCGCTCGGGCTACTCGCGCAAGCTGGGATTCGAGGGCGGTCAGATGCCGCTCCAGCGCCGTCTTCCGAAGTTCGGTTTCACGAACCTGAAGCGTGTGGAATTTAAGCCCATCAACCTTTCGACGCTCGAAGAGCTGGCTGGCAAGAAGTCGCTCACGGAGATTACCGTCGAGACGCTCGTCGCCGCAGGTTTCATTTCGTCGAACGACAAGGTGAAGATTCTCGGCAACGGCCAGCTGACCAAGAAGCTGACGGTCAAGGCGCACGCTTTCTCGAAGAGCGCCGCCGAGGCGATTGCAGCGGCAGGCGGCAGCGCCGAAAAACTGTAAGGAATCTTAGAATCCCACAATTATGAATCAGTATCTTGTTGTTGGTATCGTCTTTTTAGTGGTTATCGCTATCTTGGCGACCAACAAGAAATTGGTCGAAACGCTCAAGAATATCTATAAGATCGAGGAGCTCCGCAAGCGTGTCATCTACACCATCGGCTTGCTCCTGGTCTACCGCTTGGGTAGTTTCATCGTGATTCCGGGCATCGACCCCAACGCGTTGGGCGAGGGTTCGGCGTATGCCAGCCAGTTGGAGGGCAACGGACTTCTGGGTCTGTTGGACGTCTTCTCCGGCGGTGCGTTCGGCAACGCTGCCATCTTTGCACTCGGAGTCATGCCGTATATCACCGCTTCGATCGTCATCCAGCTTATGGGTATGATGATTCCGTATTTCCAGAAAATGCAGAAGGAGGGTGAGAGCGGCCGCCGCAAGATGAACCAGTGGACGCGCTTCCTCACCATCGGCGTGCTCCTGTTGCAGGGTCCGGCCTACATCGCCAACCTCTACCATCAGGTCCCCACCGCGTTCGTCTACGGCAACTCGTTCGGGTTCGTATGCTATGCGACGACGATTCTCATCGCCGGTACCATGTTCATCATGTGGCTGGGCGAGAAGATCACCGACAAAGGCATCGGCAACGGTATCTCGCTGATCATCATGATCGGTATCGTGGCCCGTCTTCCCCATGCGCTGCTGGCCGAGGTCAACGCGCGCATCCAGACGGCCACCGGTAGCGCCATCATGCTGATCTTCGAGCTCGTGCTGCTGTTCCTGGTCTTCATGGCTACGATCGCCCTGGTGCAGGCCGTCCGCAAGGTGCCTGTACAGTATGCCAAGCGTATCGTGGGCAACAAGCAGTACGGAGGCGTGCGTCAGTACATCCCGCTGAAGATGAATGCGGCAAATGTCATGCCGATCATCTTCGCGCAGGCGCTGATGTTCATCCCCGCGCTGTTCGCCAACGTGGCTCCCGGCTTCGCTGCCGCCTTCAGCACGATGACGGGTTTCTGGTACAACTTTACGCTGGCAGTGCTGGTAATCGTCTTCACCTACTTCTACACGGCGATTATCATCAATCCTCAAATGATGGCCGATGACATGAAGCGCAACGGAGGCTTTATCCCGGGAGTGAAACCGGGCAAGCAGACGGTGAACTACATCGATACCATCATGACGCGCATCACCCTTCCCGGTTCGGTATTCCTGGCCGTCGTGGCGATCCTGCCCGCACTGGCCATGAAGTTCCTGGGCATTCAGCAGGCGTTCGCCTACTTCTACGGAGGTACGTCGCTGCTGATTATGGTCGGCGTGGTGCTCGACACTCTCAAGCAGATAGAGAGCTACCTGCTGATGCGCCATTACGACGGTCTGATGAAGACCGGACGTATCCAGGGGCGTCATTAGGAGTTTTTCCGACGAGATTCTTAGCGAAGAATGATCTATTTGAAGACAGACGAGGAGATCGAACTGCTCCGTGAGAACAACATCCTGGTGTCGCAGACGCTGGCCGAGGTGGGCCGCCACATTCGTCCGGGCGTCACGACGCTGGAGTTGGACCGTATTGCCGAGGATTTCATCCGCGCGCACGGGGCAGTTCCCGCTTTCCTCGGGTATCAGGGATTTCCCGCTTCGTTGTGTATTTCGGTTAACGAACAGGTAGTTCACGGTATCCCGTCCGCAGACTGCGTCCTCAGGGAGGGCGACATCGTTTCGGTCGATTGCGGTACGTTTATGAAGGGGTTTGTTGGTGATTCGGCGTATACGTTCGCCGTGGGAGAGGTCGCCGAGGAAGTACGGCAGCTGATGGAAGTCACCAAAGAGGCGCTTTATAAAGGTACGGCGCAGGCCAAGGCCGGCAATCGCGTAGGCGACGTGTCGGCGGCCGTTCAGGAGCACGCCGAGCGTTTCGGCTACGGCGTTGTGCGCGAGTTGGAGGGACACGGTTTGGGTCGCAAGATGCACGAAGACCCCGGTGTTCCCAACTACGGCGCACGTGGCAGAGGTCCGCTTCTGAAGGAAGGCATGGTAATCTGCATCGAGCCCATGATCAACATGGGGACCAAAGCGGTGGTTTTCGAGCGCGACGGCTGGACGGTCCGCACCCGGGACCGCAAACCTGCGGCCCACTACGAATTCGCAGTGGCCGTACGGAAAGACGGACCCGACGTGCTGACGGATTTCAGTATCATCGAACAAGCTATAAACAACTAAGACTCAATGGCAAAACAAGCTGCTATCGAACGCGACGGCACGATCATCGAGGCCCTGTCCAACGCCATGTTCCGCGTCGAACTGGACAACGGCCACGTGTTGACGGCCCACATCTCGGGAAAGATGCGCATGCACTACATCAAAATCCTTCCCGGGGACAAAGTGAAAGTGGAAATGACGCCCTACGACTTGTCGAAAGGCCGCATTTCTTTCAGGTACAAATAATCGCTTTAAGACTATGAAAGTAAAAGCATCCATCAAGAAGCGCAGCGAGGATTGCAAGATTGTGAAGCGTAAGGGCAAACTTTACGTCATCTGCAAGAAGAATCCCAAGTTCAAGATGCGCCAGGGGTAGTATTTCAACAAGTAAGTTAAAGTAGAAAAAGAATTTTATGGCACGTATAGTTGGTGTAGATTTACCCAAAAACAAGAGAGGCGAGATCGGCCTGACCTATATCTACGGTGTCGGTCGCTCCACGGCTCGCAAGATTCTCGACGGAGCTGGTATCAGCTACGACGTCAAGGTTCAGGATTGGACGGATGACCAGGTAGGTGCTATCCGTTCGACGATCGCCGACATGGGCATCAAGGTCGAGGGCGAATGCCGTTCGATGGTCCAGCTCAACATCAAGCGTCTGATGGACATCGGCTGCTACCGCGGTATCCGTCACCGCCTGGGACTTCCGGTTCGCGGTCAGTCGACCAAGAACAACGCCCGTACCCGCAAGGGACGCAAGAAGACCGTCGCTAACAAGAAAAAGGCAACAAAGTAATCTTTAGAGAATTATGGCAAAGAAAACTGGAACAGTCAAGAAAAAGGTTGTTAAGGTGGGTGCCATGGGCAATGCCTATGTACATTCGACTTTCAACAACGTAATCATCACCATCACCAACGAGAACGGCGATGTGATCAGCTGGTCTTCGGCCGGTAAGATGGGCTTCCGTGGTTCTAAGAAGAATACTCCCTATGCCGCTCAGACTTCGGCCGCCGATTGCGCCAAGGTCGCTTACGACATGGGTCTGCGCAAGGTCAAGGTTTACGTCAAGGGTCCGGGTGCCGGCCGCGAGTCGGCCGTGCGTACGATTCACGGCGCCGGTATCGAGGTGATGGAGATCATCGACGTTACGCCGCTGCCGCACAACGGCTGCCGCGCTCCCAACCGCCGCCGCGTATAGTTCCGCGCCGGTACATTCATCTTACAGTTATTTAATTACGTCAAAGATCATGGGAAAATACATAGGACCAAAATCGAAAATCGCCAGAAAGTTCGGCGAAGCCATTTACGGGGCGGACAAGGTGCTCGAGAAGCGTAACTATCCTCCCGGACAGCACGGTCTGGCGCGCAAGCGTAAAAAGGTGTCGGAGTACGGTACGCAGCTCAGCGAGAAGCAGAAGGCCAAGTATACCTACGGGTTGTTGGAGAAGCAGTTCTCGCGTACTTACGAGCAGGCCGCACGCATGGGCGGTATCACGGGTGAGAACCTGCTGAAGCTGCTCGAGTGCCGTTTGGACAACGTCGTGTACCGTCTCGGTATCGCGCCCACGCGCGCCGCTGCCCGTCAGCTCGTTTCGCACCGCCATATCTGCGTCAATGGCAATGTCGTGAATATCCCTTCGTATTCGTTGCGTGCAGGCGACATCGTCTCGGTTCGCGAGAAGTCCAAGAGCCTCGAGGTGATCGCTGCTTCGCTGGCCGGCGGCAACCGCAGCCGTTACGCATGGCTTGAGTGGGACAACGCTTCGATGAGTGGCAAATTCCTCCAGAAACCCGAACGCGAGGCCATTCCGGAGAATATCAAGGAGCAGCTCATCGTCGAGTTGTACTCGAAGTAGTAATCAGCAAAATTCACGTTCATTGTTATGGCAATATTAGCATTCCAGAAACCTGAGAAGGTTATTATGCTTGAATCCACTTCTTCGTTCGGAAAGTTCGAGTTCCGGCCGTTGGAGCCCGGGTTCGGCATGACTGTCGGTAACGCCTTGCGCCGGATTCTGCTCTCTTCGCTGGAGGGTTACGCAATCACGACCGTCAAGGTAGCCGGTGTCGATCACGAGTTCGCCGCGATCCCCGGAGTGATGGAGGATATGTTGAATATCATCCTCAGTCTGAAGCAGGTTCGTTTTATCCGCACAGTCGACAATCAGGACGCCGAGAAGGTCTCCATTAACGTTGCGGGTGTGACGGAGCTGACTGCCGGATACATTTCTAATTATCTGTCGTTCTTCAAGGTGCTCAATCCCGAGTTGGTTATCTGCCACCTCGCTCCCGGTACCAAGATGCAGCTGACGATCACCATCGGCAAGGGCCGCGGTTACGTGCCCGCCGAGGAGAACGCTCCTGCCGAGTCCGAAATCGGTACGCTCCCGATAGATTCCATCTTCACGCCTATCAAAAACGTGAAGTATTCCATCGAGAACTACCGCGTCGAGCAGAAGACCGACTATGAAAAGTTGAATCTGGAGATTACGACCGACGGGTCGATCCATCCCAAGGAGGCGCTCAAGGAGGCCGCCCGGATTCTCATTCAGCACTTCATGCTCTTCTCCGACGAGAAAATCACCGTCAACATGGAGGATAACAACGGTGCCGAGGAGTTCGACGAGGACGTGCTCCACATGCGTCAGCTCCTGAAGACCAAGCTCTCCGACCAGGACCTTTCCGTGCGTGCGCTGAATTGCCTCAAGGCTGCCGACGTCGATACGGTGGGCGATTTGGTCAAGCTCAACCGCAACGATTTGCTGAAGTTCCGCAACTTCGGCAAGAAGTCGCTCACGGAGCTCGACGAGTTGCTGACTTCGTTGAACCTTAAGTTCGGTATGGATGTTTCTATCTACAAACTTGACAAAGATTAATTATGAGACACAATAAGAATTTCAACCACCTCGGCCGTCAGGCGGGACACCGCAAAGCGATGCTCTCGAACATGGCTTCGTCGCTTATCCTGCATAAGCGTATCGAGACCACGGTCGCCAAAGCCAAGGCTGTGCGCATGTTCATCGAGCCTCTGGTAACCAAGTCCAAAGAGGATACGACCCATTCGCGCCGCGTCGTTTTCTCCTACCTCAAGCAGAAGGAGGCCGTCACGGAGTTGTTCCGGACTATCGCGCCCAAGATCGCTTCGCGCCCCGGCGGTTACACCCGTATCCTCAAGACCGGGTTCCGTCTCGGCGACGCTGCCGACATGTGTATCATCGAGTTCGTCGACTTCAACGAGGCTTATACGCTCGGCGTTGCTCCCGCAGCGGCTGCTGAGGCCAAGCCCAAGACGCGTCGTTCGCGTGCCAAGAAGACCACCGACGCTGTCGAGGAGGCTACCGTTGTCGAGAATGCCGAGAGCACGGAGACTTCCAAGGCTGCTCCCAAAAAGGCCGCAGCTCCTAAGAAGGCTGCCGCTCCCAAGGCTCCTAAGGCTGCCGCCGCGAAAACGGCTGCTCCCAAGGTTGCTAAGAAGACCAACGTCGGTAAGAAGATGTAGTTTCGTCTTCCCGTTTCGTATCCGCGCCGCAACATTCCGTTGCGTCGCGGATTGTTTTTGCATACTTTCGCCATATAAATGGCTTTGGCCAATCGCTTTGTTGGCGTTTGGCGGCGTTTTGTTCTGCGGGCCGGATTCGTTTCGGGTTATTGCCGGATAAAGCAAAACCCCGTTGAACTTATGTTCAACGGGGTTTCAGTGCCCAGGACAGGAATCGAACCTGCACGCCTTGCGGCACACGCACCTGAAACGTGCGCGTCTACCTATTCCGCCACCTGGGCATGTAGGATTTACGGAGTGCAAAGATAGCGCTTTTTTCTGAACTTCCAAAAAATCGGAAGAAAAAATGTTGTTTGCGGTTGAGTTATTAATAAGCCCGTTTCCGATAAGTTGAACTTGCCGTGGCCGGGGAAGCTATATGAATGCGGCCTTGGCTGGTTACTGCTTGTCGAGGAATTTGTATTGGAATAACAGCAAGTAGACTACCGCCACAGAGATGTACGCATCGGCCAGATTGAAAATGGCTCCGAAGAAATAGTTGTTGCTGTCGACCAGAAAGCGCAGGAATCGCGGTACGCTGTTCCATTGAAACAGCGGGAAATAGAACATGTCGACGACTTTTCCCATCATGAATCCTGCGTAGTGGCCGCCGAATCGGGCGACTGAATAAGGCGTCGATTCGGAGAACAGCAGTCCGTAGAATGCGCTGTCGAGAATGTTGCCCACCGCTCCGGCGAAAATCAGCGCCAGACCGACGATCACCCCTGACGGCGTTTCTTTGCGTTGGCGGAGCAGCCGGCCGATCAGCCATGCGATGCCTCCCGCCAGTACGACGCGGAAAATGCCCAGCAGCAGTTTGCCCCAGTCGAAGCCGCCGCCCGACGCTATGTGCATGCCGAATGCCGCTCCGTTGTTTTCGATAAAGCGGAGTTGGAACCAGTCGGGGAAGACGATAATCGCTTCGTCGAGGTGCATGTGGGTCTTGACCCATATCTTGAGGGCTTGGTCGGCTATAAGCAGCGCAATTACAAGCAGGGATACTTTTTTGACAGTCATTGTTTTTGGTTTTCGTATGCACAAAGATAGTGCAAGGCGAGAGCAATCCCAAATTTATTTGGGGATTGCCGAGCCGCAGCCTATCTAAACCGACGCATCGCGGCGGTAAAGTGCAAGGCGAGAGCAATCCCAAATTTATTTGGGGATTGCCGAGCCGCAGCCTATCTAAACCGAGCGCAGCGCGGCGGTAAAGTAAAACATTAATTAAAAGGCAGTCCGGCAGATGCTGGACGCAGCGCACGGAGAAACCGTAGGCTCGGTTTCCGGCAGCCATTGGGTGGACAAGTCCCGAACGGTACCAGCAATCGCAGGCGTTTTGATTGCCGGCAACGTAAGACGACGAGCACCACACAACGCCCTCTGTGCCGACGAGCGTCAAGGCTCCCGTCGTACAGTGGCGGTTGCCCGCAGCAGGCGCTGAAGCAATCGCTCGGATGAACCGTGCCGAAGAATCCCAACAGAAGCCCCGGCTCGGACTGGAATGAATAACTGACGGCGTATTGAAACGTTTTAACAGCCTGCTAAAACGTTTTAGTCTTTCGGCGATGCGCCGTCAGCGGATTGCTGAATCTGCCTTACCTCGCTGGCGTACCTTTTCGACAAGCCGAGCGCGGCGCCGAATTTGTTCGGGCTGTGCCGCGGCAGGAAAAATGAACCGTAGCCCATGCCATTCCGGGTGGAGACTGCCTTTGCGGGTGTAAATTTAGTGAGAGAATCGTTTGGCCGGATTCTTTTTGGCCGAGCGGTTCGATTTTGTTGATCGCGATGTATGATATGGACGGAGCGCTTTATTCTTATATATTAAGGTATAGCCTTGTTCTGGCCCGTTTTTGGGACTTTTTCAACTTTTTTATGAAAAAAGATGTGAAAATATTTGCAGGTTCAAAAAATGTCGTTACCTTTGCATCCGCATTTGAGAAAACACGGTTCTTACAAAGATTGAAGGTTTGCAATAGAGGAGTTCGAAATCCTTGAGTGAACGGTGAAAATTCAGAAAATGCAACGTTCTTGAAAAAAAATATTTGCAGGATTGAAAAAGATGACATATCTTTGCAGTCCTTTCGCATCGCAAAATGCGGTTTTTTCACAGGTTCTTTGAATTACTGGTTATTTTTGAGAGAAATAGAAATGTAGTATTTATCTGTCAATTTCCTTTAAGGAAATAGAAATAGTCAGGACTCTAACAATACATTATTTTTTATACAATGGAGAGTTTGATCCTGGCTCAGGATGAACGCTAGCGGCAGGCTT
>NZ_CASQFS010000011.1:0-78640 GCF_949428155.1 Alistipes sp. UBA6068
AAGCCTGCCGCTAGCGTTCATCCTGAGCCAGGATCAAACTCTCCATTGTATAAAATGTTTTGTTCTAAATCTTTAGCTCTAATCTCAAAGGTATTGTTTGAAATCACTCTCCGAAGAGAGTGGGAAAACTTTAGCTGCTCAAATACTTCAAAGAACGCTGTCCGTTATATTGCTATAAAGAACATTTTCTGTTTCTGTCGGAGGGTTGCCCCTCCCGGTTCCGTCCGCTGCTTTCGCAGAGCGGAAAGTGGTGCAAAGGTAAAAACCTTTTTTGAAACCGCCAAATCTTTTCGGAAGATTTTTTCAGAAATTTTTTCAGAACCTTTTTCGCTTCTTCGCCGACAAGGCGTCGTTGTCAAAGCGGATGCAAAGGTAATTCAAATTTCCGAAACTCCAAAAAATCCGGAACTTTTTTCAAAACTTTTTCAGAACCCGTATCGCTTCGGAGGGTTGCTTTCTCTCTCGAAGCGGGTGCAAAGATAAAGGTTTCCGGATGTTATTTCCAAATATTTCAGCGACTTTTTTTTGACATTTTTCCGCGCTTTTTTACACCCGGCTATAAGTCAGGAAGTTAGTTATGAAAAATTTTTACTATATTTGGCTTCATCGCAGATGCTGCACCCCGGCAATGCCCGAACTTATTTGGCATTGCGTTCGATTTGCGTTATCTTTCGCCTTGCAATCGGGTCGCCGGACGACATAGCAACACCGGAGAGCCCGCAGTACGAATTCATACACAAAGATTCAATAGGATGCGAACCCTTATATTATATATAGGTATATTGGCCGGGGCGGCATGCACCCAGCAGCGGGAACAGCTCCGTTCGGGTGACCTGCTGTTCCAAGTCGGCCACGAATCGGCCATGAGCGGCGCCATTATGGCCGCCACAGGCAAAAGCGAAGAGGTGAAATTCACTCACGTGGGAATCGCCGTCATCAGCAGCCGGGCCGATTCGGTGCTGGAGGCCACCTCCGACGGCGGTGTGCGCATGACCGCACTCAGCGACTTTCTGAACAAGTCCGCCCGACTGAATGGTCGACCCGTCGCCATTGCCAAACGCTTGAAAGACACCGCAGGCATCGCCGCTGCCGTCGCCCGCGCACGCACGTTCCTCGGACAGCCCTACGACTATTCGTTCCGCCCCGACAACGGGAAGTTATATTGCAGTGAATTGGTATGGGAAAGTTACCTCGCCCCCGACGGCCGTCGTTTGTTCCCGGCGCAGCCTATGAATTTTCGCGCCGCCGACGGTTCGATGCCGCCGTTCTGGAACGAGTTGTTCGCAAAACTGGGTGAAGAGATTCCCGAAGGATTGCCCGGCACCAATCCCAACGACATGTCGCGCGACACCTCGCTGACCGAGGTTTTCCGTTGGTTTTGAAAGCCGTGCCGCCGTCCCAGCTATCTGCCGCCGCTCCGAACCCGCCTTGCCGCAACACCACAGCAGCAAATCCGCCGCTCTCAGTCCGCCCTGCCGCCGCTCCGAACCCGTCGCGGCTCAGACAATCCGTTCGACCGTAATGTCCTGCGATTCCCGCAGCAGGTTGACGAATTCTTCCTCCTCGGCAATGCCCTTGGCCCGAATGACCAGCGTCGCCCGGTAGACGGTCGCACCGTCCATGCGAGTCGGTTCGATTTCGTAGGAGATGACCGTGTATTTCGAGGTCTTGAGTTTGTTGAA
Source organism: Alistipes sp. UBA6068 (assembly GCF_949428155.1). Classification (NCBI taxonomy): domain Bacteria; kingdom Pseudomonadati; phylum Bacteroidota; class Bacteroidia; order Bacteroidales; family Rikenellaceae; genus Alistipes; species Alistipes sp. UBA6068. Next base: position 1,683 of record NZ_CASQFS010000011.1, read on the forward strand.
CATGGCGTCGATTACCTCGCGGCGCCCCGACGAGTAGACTATCAGCGTGCGTTTGCGGCCCAGCCCGCCGAAAAAGAGGGTCAGCGCTTCAAGCCCGAAAAGCGTCAGCAGCGTCGCCGCCCCGGCCACTACATACATGTGCGCACCCGCCGCCAGCCCGATGCCTGCCGTTGCCCACAGGCTCGCGGCCGTGGTCAGCCCGCGCACCAGCTGACGGTGCAGAATAATCGTTCCGGCACCGATAAAGCCGATGCCGCTGACCACCTGCGCCGCAATCCGTCCCGGGTCGAAGCGCAGTCCGTCGTACGTCGCCAGCAGGTCCTCGAATCCGTATTGCGACACAATCATCATCAGGGCGCTGCCCAGCGCCACCAGGAAATGGGTGCGGAATCCCGCATCCTTCACCCGGTATTCGCGGTCAAGGCCGATAATCGTGCCGCACAGACCCGCCGCGCACAGCCGCCAGATAAAATTCCATTCCATGTTTTTTCCTTACAGCCAGCCGTTGTTGGCCGCCACCCGTTCGCGGACGATCAGTGCGATTTCGCGCGACACGGAGGTCTGGCCGATCTGCGTCGAAAGGCGGACCGTCGCCACACCCGTTTTCGAGCACGCAACAACAAGTTTGCCATTGCGCACCGCCAGCGTCCCGATGCCCAGCCGATCCTTCGCCTCGGGCGTCGCTTCCGCTTTCAGCAGTACTCCGGTCGAGCCGCCGAAATAGCGGTCGAGCGGGATTTCGCTCTCCTTGCCGCGCTGTACGTACACGCCCGGAGTTCCCTGGATATTCAGCAGCAGCAGATAGGCGTCCACATAGCCCGCTCCCATCTTCTTGCGGTAGTCCGTCAGATTGAGCAGCGACACACCGCCGTTCACATCCACAAAAGGTTTCGAGCCTTTCATATAGCCGTCTATGTCGTGTACGCTGCTCAGCAGCAGCGATTTGAACTGCGCGGGCGTAAAGCGTTTCCCGAGTTTGGAGGCATACGCAAGCCCCAGCGCCGCCACGCCCGAGACATGGGGACAGGCCATCGAGGTGCCTTGCATGTAGCCGACCGCCGCTTTCCGGCCGTCTTGGAACTGCATCGCGGGGTCTTCGAGTATCGTACTCAGCACAGCGCCCTCTTCTCCGTACAGATAGTCACCGCCCGGGGCCGTAATGTCGACCCAGCTTCCGTAGTCCGTATAGTAGGCAGGTGTGAAGTCCGGGGCCATCGACGCCACGGCCACCGTCGGCGAGTAGGCCCCCGGCCACATCATCTGGTCGCCCACTATGTCGCCGTCGTTGCCCGCGGCGAAAATCACCAGCCCGCCGCTCAGCGGTGCGTTCGGGTCGTCGGCACCCGCATACTTTATAAAATAGTCCACGGCACGTTTCTCCATCCCCTGGGCGATGCCTGCCCATTGGGCCTCGGTCTTCAGGTTCGTGCCGTAGCCCCAGCTGCACTGGGCGATCAGCGCGCCCCGGTCGGCCGCATAGACGAAGGCCCGGGCCGCCGCGTCGTCCGAATCGTTGGCCGGGTCGCCGTCGCTGTCCAGAATCTGGCACGACATGATTTTCACGCCGCCTTTGCCGTCGGCTCCGCCCGCTATGCCGCAGACGTCGATTCCGTTGCCGTTGACCGCCGCAATCGTTCCGGCCACATGGGTCCCGTGGTCAGCGTACATCCACTCTTTGTTCTCGCTGTCGTAATAGTTCCCCTGCCAGTTGAGTTTGTCCGTGCGGTTGCAGAAGTTGTAGCCATGGAGGTCATTGCCGAACTCCGCATTTTCGCCCGCATGGGGATTGACCCACATATTGGCCGCCAAATCGGGATGGGTGGACTGCACCGGTTCGTCGAGCACCGCCACCACGATTTCGGGCGAACCCGTACAGAGTTTCCACGCGTCGAACAGATTCACGTCGCACCCGGCCCGGAACTGGAATACGAAGTTGCCGTAGGAACCCAGCGTCTTGTTCCCCGTGTTGTTATAGTGCCATTGGTCCGGCAGCCGCGGGTCGTTGGCGGGCATCGCCGCACGCGTCGCAGGACGGGCCGCGGCGGCAGGAACCATCGGCCCCCGGCGCCCCGACTCGATGGGATGTCGGTACTCCACCGCCGAAACGCCCTCCACACGGCTCAGCAGCCCTGCCGCCGCGGTCAGTTCCTCCTCGCTGTCGAAACGGACCGTATACCAGCGGTGGAGCCCGAACTCGCGGTGCCGCTGCTCGAAGCGTGCTTCGTAGGGAAATACCCGGGCGAACCGCTCGGCCCCGATGCGCTCCAGCACAAGGTCCATGTCGGCCACGCCCGAACGGGTCATCGCTCCCCCGCCGCTGCGCGTCGCTGCCTGCGCCGTCTCGATACGCTCGGCCAGCTCGTCGGTCACTTCGACGGACAGGCACCCCGCAACAGCCCCCTGCGGCACACTGAGAATCTTCGCGCCGGACTGCGGAAGCGTCTTATCGGAGGCGGTCTCCGTAGCGTCATTCGCACAGGCGGCCAGACCGAGCAGCGCCGCTATCCATATCAGTCGTTTCATATCCTTTAATTATAAATATCCGTTTTTGCGCCGGAACACTCCGACCGCCGATAAAGGTAGGAATTTTTCGGTGAAAATCATATTTCGGCCGCCGGATTTTGCAATTTGCCGCCGAACGACTATATTTGTCTGAACATCCAAAACTTCCGAATCATGATGCGACTTTTACAATACGCTTTTCTCGCGTGCACACTCTTGTGCTCCTCGTGCAAGAACGACAAGGATTCTGTCCCCACGATTGAGCCCGCCGTGGGCATCGAAATCGCAGACTTCGCCGGGGAATGGCGTCTGAGCGCCTGGTCGGGCGGCACGGACCTCGACAAGGAAATCTACCTGCGGCTCAACGCCGACCAAACTTTCACTCTCTATCAGAACATCGTCTCGCACGGATTCGAGTGCTTCGACGGCACTTTCACGTTCGATTCGCAGAGCGCACTCATTCGCGGCACCTACGCCAGCGGCACCCCGTGGGGGGGGGAATACATCATCGGAGCGCTGACCGAAAACAGCATGCAATGGCAGATGACCGGGACCAGCGACATCGCCACCTACACCCGCAGCGTCATCCCCAGCCTACCGCTCCAACCCGCCTCGCGCAGCGGCAGCGTACCGTTCCTGTAACAAATACAACAAAACAGCAGAACCGAGGTTCTGCTGTTTTTCGTTCTGGCATAGCGAACGCAACCAATCGGCGTCATGTCATTCCGAATATCTACCCCCTGCTTTCCATACTTTCGATGGAAGGGTTCGTCGCAGTAACGTCCTGCTCGATCTGCTGCTGCGTAGGCGCTTCGCCTGCGGCGGCGGGAGTGATGCGCTTCCCGTTCTCGGGCATGTTCTGCGTCACGGTAGGAATGCGCATGGCGCATCCGGGACGCGTATCGGCGGGGGTCATCTTGTTATTTTGGCCAGGCATGGGCTTGCTGCAATCGGTCTTTTCCATAATCGTCATTTTCCTGCGACCGCTGCAAAACACGTACCGCCCCGAAAAGAAGCAGGCGGGGAACGCCGAAACGCTCTCCGCCTGAAAACAGCTGCCGTCCCCCGATTCGGGCCGTCCGACCCACTACCGGAATCCTGCAGCCATCGGACGGCCCTGCCTGCGGTGACCCGCAGCCCGGCCGTCGGCTACATTGCTATTTGACTGCTTTGACGATTGCCGCAAATGCTTTCGGCTCGTTCATCGCCAGGTCGGCCATCACCTTGCGGTTGAGCTCGATACCCTTGGCGTTGAGTTTGCCGATAAACTGCGAATAGGTCATCCCCTGCGCGCGGACCGCAGCGTTGATACGCGTGATCCACAGCGAACGGAACGTCCGCTTCTTGAGCTGGCGGTGTGCATAGGCATACTGCAAACCCTTTTCGACCGTGTTTTTCGCTACGGTCCAAACGTTTCCCCTTGAACCAAAGTTACCCTTGGCAAGTTTCAGAACTTTCTTTCTGCGTGCGCGGGACGCAACGGCATTGACTGAACGTGGCATAGTCTGAAATGTTTTTTTTTAAGAGCTGTCAGCGACGCGGTTCTCCCGCGTTCTTCGGGGCTGATTCGCTCCGGTTAATAATTCTGCCCGACGGTTATTTAACCAGCAGGTTCTTGATTTTGGCCTCGTCGGCCGGTGAAACGATCCCTGCGTAGCAAAGATTGCGTTTCTGCTTAGTCGTCTTTTTGGTCAGGATGTGACTGTGATAAGCGTGCTTACGCTTGATCTTTCCTGTGCCGGTGAAGGTAAAGCGCTTCTTCGCCGCGGCATTGGTTTTCATTTTCGGCATTGTCGCAAACAGTTATTTAGTTAAACATAGCCTGCAAAAGTACTATTTTTTTCGCATTCTGCAACCTTTTTTGCACGCATAAAACAAAAATTCTTCGTATCTTTGACTTTGTCTTGGATACCCGGGCCCCGGCGATGCCCGAATAAATTCGGCATTGCGTTCGGCTCACTCGTATCCTCGATTCACCCACATGTTGAAAGCAATACTCGTATCTATGTCTCTGCTCTCGTTTTTCGGCTGCGGCCGGACCAAGACCCCGGAATATCCCACCGACACGCTGACGGCGCGCGACGGCACCGAATTCACGCTTACGTTCTTCCAACACGCCTCGATAGGCATCCGGGTCGGCGGCCACCATATATATATCGACCCGGTGGGCAACTTCGCGGGCCAGCCCAAAGCCGACCTTATCCTGCTGACCCATTCGCACAACGACCATTTCGACCTGGCGACCGTCGAGAAACTGCGGACCTCGAAGACCGACATCCTCAGCGACCGCACCACGGCCGAAGCGTTCGGCATGGAAGGGCACGTGATGCGTCCGGGCAGCATCGCCACGCCGCGCGACTATGTGAAAATCGAAGCCGTAGCCGCCTACAACACGACCAAGGAACACCAGCAGTTCCACCCCAAACTGCGGGAAGACTGCGGTTATCTGCTGACCATCGGCGGCACACGGATCTACGTGGCGGGCGACACCGAACCGACGGCCGAAATGAAAGCCCTGCGCGACATAGACATCGCTTTCCTGCCTGTCAACCAGCCCTATACGATGACCGTCGACCAAGCTGTCGACGCAGTCAAGGCGCTGAAGCCCACCATCTTCTACCCCTACCACTTCGGGCAGACCGAATTCAAGACCGACATGGACCGCCTCGTGCGCGAAGTCCGCGCCTTGGACACCACCGACATCCGCGTTTTCCCGATGGAATAAGCGGGCCTACCCTACGGTACACGCACGTTCGCCGAGTAACAGATTCTTCGTCGGTCTTGCGACCTCCTCAGAATGACAGAGGAAAGGCCACAGAATGACAGAGGGGCGGGTAAAAGAATGCAGGGACGAAGCTCGGAAAGGCTGACGGACAGCACAAAGCAAAAAAAGCCCGGAACCCACTCAAGGCTCCGGACTTTTCATAAACAGCCGACCGAACTATTTGGCGGCTACGGTCTTGGGCTGGGCCTTGACCTTGAGCGAAGCGAGGCCCTTGACGATATTCTGGTCGGAATTCTTGGCGGCATCGTAAGTCACGCTGACTTCCTTGGCGGCCACATCGACCTGGACGTCCTTGATACCCTTGCCCAGCGAGGGAATATTGTTCATGATTTTCTGCGCGCAATGGTCGCAGTCGATGTCGGTAACGAAGACCGTCGTCACGGTTTTCTTCTCGGCCGCGGGTTTCGCAGCCATCGTCATGCCTGCGCCCATCACCAGCGCCAGGCAAAGCATTGCAAGTTTTTTCATGGTTACTTAAATTAATTCGGTTATGATTATTTCAACTTCTTAACTACGCTACGCTTGTTTTCCTCCTCCTTGCATGGCAAAAAGATTCTTCTCTTCGTTCAAAATGACAAAGGTAAGGATTCAGCGGCACATTACTTTTCACCTTTCACTCTTCACCTTTCACCTTAATAAAGGTTCCAGCGCATGCCGATGTAGAATTTGCGGCCCATGAGCGGTCCCCAAACGTTCATCGAGTTGAACTCCGCGGACCACGGGTTGCCGGCCCCCACAATGGGGTCCTTCTGGCGGTAGTCGGCAATGTTCTCGCAGCCCACATAGACGTCGAACTTACCCAGCTTGCGGCTCACCTGCGCATAGAACATCGGATAGCTGGGCGAATAGTTGTCGAAATCGGGCTGTCCGTCAGCCCCGAAACGCGGCACGCGCGACGGACCGTTGAGCTGCGCCGTAGCGTCGAAGACCCAGCGGCGGAACTTGGTGGCATACTGAATGTTGAGCAGCGTTTTGTAGCGGCTCACCAAGGGTCGTTCGACCCGCTTGGTGGTGCCGTCGGGACGGTCGATCGTCATTTCGCTGTCCGTATAGCGGAACGTCGCGAAGATGTCGAGCCGCTCGACGGGCGTCCACGAGAAATCCACCTGATAGGTATCCGTGAAGGAACGGCCGCGGCTGTCGTAGATGTTGATATACTGCGGGTTCCACTCTTGGTCGGCCACCACGGCACGGTAGAACTGCGTGCGGAAATAATCGAAGCTCAGCGTCATGTTGTCCTGCCCCAGCGCCGAGAAAGTCTGCGTCAGGCTTCCGCCCGCGGTCAGCGCCATTTCCATCCGGTCGAGGCTGCGGAAAGCCGTCTCGCTCGCCGCGGTGTCACCGTCGAAGATAATCCGGCGCCCGGTGGCCAGGATGCCGATGTTGTCGGTGATGACGTTGGTCGAACGGTAGCCCAGGCCCGCCGAAGCTCGCAGCGTGGTCGTCGGCGTAATGTTCCACTTCACATGCCCGCGCGGCGTGAAGTAGAACTTGTCGTAATAGCTGTTGTAGTCGCCGCGCACACCCGCCACCAGCGAAAACTTATCCTTAATAGTATAAGTATACTCGGCGTAGGCGCCCGCCTCGTGTTCGGTGCGGTTGAGCTTGTAGAGCGCCGCCCCCTGCCCCGCAATCCAGGGCGTTTTGTTGAGCAGCGTCTCGCGCACGGCCGAAGTATGGCCCTGCAAACCCACGTTGAGCGACGAACGGTAGGTGAAATAATGGGCATACATCAGATTGGCCGACAGCGTGTTTTCGTTGCCGCCGTAATCGTTGAGCCCGAAATAGGCGTCCTCGTTGAAGTGGTCGAAATCGACGACGAAAGCGAGGTTGGAACGCATCTCGTCGGCTTCCTCCTCATCGTAGACCGACGGACCGACGGGGGTGCCGACCTTGAAATACCCGTTGGCCCCACGGTTGCGGATGTGCGAGCCGTAGAGCGCCCGTTCCGCGCCCGTCTTGTCCCAGTCCTCGGCCATCGCTTCGCGCATAGCGGCCGTATTCTTATAGCCGATCTCCCCGCCCAAACGGTTTTCCTGCACGAACTTCCAGCCCCAGCGCACCTGCGTACCGTTGTCGGCCGCGTAGAGCCACTTGTTGGCCACGTTGATCTGGTCGGCCTTGGGCAGGTCGCGGAATCCGTCGTGGTTGTGGTCCATCTTGCGCACGTCGGTGTCCATCGAACCGTGGAGCAGCACGACGGACGAAAGTTTCTTGTCGCGCGAAACGGGAAAAGCCGACGACAGATTGACTTCGGGCCGCAGCTCGTCGTCGAGGTAGAGATTGACGAAGAGCCGTTCGTCGTCCGTAGGCTTGCGGTGCTCCAGATTGATCTGGCCCGTGATGGCCTCGTGGCCCGCCGTCACCGACGAAACGCCCTTGGAGACCTGAATCGAATTGAGCCACATGCCCGGCGTGTAGCTCAGCCCGTAGGGAGCCGACAGACCGCGCATGATGGGGCGGTTCTCGTCGAGAATCTGCGTGTAGGTTCCGGCCAGCCCGAGCATCTTGATTTGCCGCGCCCCCGAAATGGCGTCGCTGTAACCGACGGTGACCGACGCCGAATTCTCGAACGACTCGGCCAGGTTGCAGCAGGCCATCTTGCAGAGCCCCGCGAACGAAATCATTTCGCCCTTGAGAATGCCGTCGCGCTTGACGTAGTTGCCGCTGAGCGTACCCTCGATCACCACGTCGTCCAGCGCGACGCCCTCGTTCTGCAAGGCGAATTCGACGCGCGGCGTACCGGCCGCCACCTGCAAGGTGTCGTTCAGATAGCCCAGATAAGTAGCTACCAGCTTATTGTAATTCTTCACGCGGTGCAGTTGGAACGCACCCGTCGCATCGGTGCTCGCCCCCACGTTCGTGCCGGCCCAATAGACCGCGGCTCCGACCAAAGGCTGCCCTTCGGCATCGCGCACCGTCCCCCGCAGCTCCTGTGCGGCGACTGCGCCGCAAACGGCAAGGGACAAAAACGAAAGAATGAATGTCTTGATTTTCATGATTTTCCGTAATCGGTTAAAAACTCTTTTCCGGTCGGATGCCTGCACGAGGTATCCGCCGCAACGTTTCTAAGCCGACACGGGAGGAGCCCGCAGTCCGCCGACCGCCAAGAACGGCGCGGCTATCAAAGGAACGGGCTGCGCGGGAGCATTCCGGCGCAGGGCGGGCACATGGGCGGGACACGGACACTCGACCGCCAGCGACGGCGGCAGGAACGTCACGGCACAGCGCGTGGCTTTGTCGTCGTCGTTGTGGATGCCGGTGTAGAGCTTGACCGCGGTGGAATGGCGGTCGCAGGGACATGCCGTGTGCAGCGCTTCGGCACCGCCCACGGCCTCGGCGTCAACGTGTCCGGACGCACAGCAGAGGTGCTCCGCAGCGTGGACCGCTTCGAGACAACGGCACGACAACGAACGATAGGCCGTCCCGCCCGTCGCCAGCAGATAGACGACGAGCAGCAAGAACGATATGTATCTTCTGAAGCCCATTGTTACCATGGCCGGGAACTTGGCGCACCCAACGTCAAACGGCCCGACCGACCGCAAAGGTATGAAAAATAACGGAAATATCCAACAACCGGGCCGAAAGAGCAGCCGAAGGAACCCGAAGCGCGAATTATGAATTGCGAATTATGAATTGTGAATTCAAATTAAACTATCTTTGTGCTATGCAACCGGGCGACGAAAAAACATACGAAGCGCTGCGGCGCTACTGGGGATTCGGCGAGTTCCGGCCCGTACAGCTGGAAATCATCCGCTCGGTGCTGGCCGGGCGCGACACGCTGGCGCTGATGCCCACGGGCGGCGGCAAGTCGCTGACGTACCAGGTGCCGACGATGACCCGCCAGGGGCTCTGCATCGTCGTGACGCCGCTCATCGCCCTGATGAAGGACCAGGTCGACCGCCTGCGCGCACGCCGCATCCCGGCCGTCGCCATCCACTCGGGCCTCACACCGCGGCAAATCGACATCGCGCTGGACAACTGCGCCTACGGCGACGTAAAATTCCTCTACGTGGCGCCCGAGCGGCTGGCCACCGAAGCGTTCCGCCTGCGCGTCGAGCGGATGAACGTCCAGCTTATCGCCGTCGACGAAGCCCACTGCATCTCGCAATGGGGCTACGACTTCCGGCCGTCGTACCTGCGCATCGCCGAACTGCGCGAAAAACTCCCCGGCGTTCCGGTCCTGGCGCTCACGGCTTCGGCCACGAAACCCGTCACGGACGACATCATGCACCGTCTGCGATTCGCCGAACCCCGCCTGCTGCGAAGCAGCTTCGCCCGCCCCAATCTCTCCTACAGCGTCCGCCGCACGGACGACAAGAACGGCCAGCTGCTGCGTCTGGTGCGCAACGTGGCGGGGTCGGGTATCGTCTACATGCGCACGCGCGAGGGCACCGAACAAGTGGCGGCGCTGCTGCGCGACGAGGGCATCGCGGCGCTGGCCTACCACGGAGGACTGCCCTCCGCCGAACGCGCCCTGCGGCAGGAAGAATGGGTCAAGAACAAGGTCCGGGTCATGGTGGCGACGAACGCGTTCGGCATGGGCATCGACAAGCCCGACGTGCGGTTCGTGGTCCACTACTCGATTTGCGATTCGCTCGAAAGCTACTACCAGGAAGCCGGGCGGGCCGGACGCGACGGACAGCGGGCCTATGCCCTGCTGCTCGCGGCGTCGGACGACAACGCCCGCGCAGAACAGCGCTTCAAGAAGGAATTTCCGCCGCTGGACCAAATCAAGGATATTTACGAACAGGTCTGCTCCTACCTCCAGGTCGGCATCGGCGACGGGGCCGGAACGGCCTGCTTGTTCAACCTCCACGACTTCTGCGCCCGGCAGCACCTGTGGTCGGGCACGGTCGTGGGAGCGCTCAGGCTCCTGCAGCAGAACGGCTATCTGACGCTGACCGACGCGCAGGAGAACCCCGCGCGCATCATGTTCGCCGTCCACCGCGACGACCTCTACAAGCTGCGCGTCGAGCGCAGCGATCTCGACCACTTCATCCGCACGCTCCTGCGCCTGTACAACGGCATCTTCACCGAATTCCGCCCCATCGACGAAGCCGAAATCGCCACCTGGAGCGGCTACACCGCCGACAAGGTCAAGGAGCTGCTCAAGCGGCTGTGGCAGCTGCGCGTCATCCGCTACGTCCCCTCGAACCGCTCGCCTATCCTCTATTTCAACCAGGAACGGCTGCCGCGCGCCGACCTCTACATCGCCCCCGAGACCTACCAGCGGCGGCAGGAGCTGCTGCGCGAACGCTTCAGCCACATGACCGCCTACGCCGCCAACGACACGGAGTGCCGCAGTGCGGTGCTGGAACGCTATTTCGGTTCGGAAGAAACAACAGCGTGCGGCATCTGCGACCTCTGCCTGGCGCGCCGCCGGGCCGCGAAACAGGATGACGGGCTGCCTGCGCGGATACTGGAGCAGCTCGCGGCGGGCCCGGCCAAGGCACGCACGCTGGCAGACGCAGTCGCAGCACCGCCCGAACGGGTGGCCGAAGCGGTGCGCCGGCTGCTCGACGAGGGGAAAATCGCGGCCGACGAAGCGGGAAATCTGAGAATTATTGCGTAAATTTGCGGGAACATCACGGCTACCCAATGTCTACGACCAACACCTTTACGGACAAGATAAGCAACGAGCTGACGGCCGGGCTTCCGGCCATCGAATTCCGGGGCGAAATCCGCATTGTCGACCACGAACGCGACATCGCCGCGGCCTGCAAGGACCTTGCGCGGCACCCCGTCATCGGATTCGACACCGAGACGCGCCCCTCGTTCCGGCCGGGAGTGACCTACCGCGTATCGCTGCTGCAACTCTCCACACCGGAACGCTGCTACCTGTTCCGGCTGAACAAGATACCTCTGGCCAAACCCATCCTGCAACTGCTCGAAGACCGCAGCGTGCTCAAAATCGGCGCCGACGTCAACGGCGACCTGCGCTCGCTGCACCAGATCCGCCACTTCCGCGACGGCGGGTTCGTGGATCTGCAGCTCCTTGCGGCCGAATGGGGCATCGCCGAAAAGAGCCTGCGCAAACTCTCGGCCATCGTGCTGGGCAAACGCGTATCGAAAGCCCAGCGCCTGAGCAACTGGGAAGCGGCGACGCTGACCGACAAGCAACAACTCTACGCCGCGACGGACGCGTGGGTCTGCACGCGCATCTACGAACGTCTGCTGCGAACTCCGAAACTCAAAAAACCGCAACCATGATACCTCAAGTATACCTGCGCAAAGGCAAGGAAGAATCGCTGGCCCGCCGTCACCCCTGGATTTTCTCGGGCGCCATCGACTACATCAAGGCCGAAGAGGAGGAATTCGCCGAAGGGGCGCTGGTCGAAGTCTACACCCGCGCAGGCGAATTCATCGCCCAAGGCCACTACCAGGTAGGCTCCATCGCGGTGCGCGTACTCTCGTTCGAGCGCGAGGCCATCGACCAGGCGTGGTGGAACCGCCGCATAGCCAGCGCCTACGGCGTGCGCCGCACGCTGGGACTGACCGACGACCCGTCGACGACATGCTACCGGCTGATTCACGGCGAGGGCGATTCGCTGCCGGGGCTGGTAGTCGACATCTACGGCACGACGGCCGTGGTGCAGTGCCACTCGGTAGGCATGTACCTTGCGCGCCGTGAAATCGCCGAAGCGATCCGCGCAGCATACGGCGACAGCATCACAGCCATCTACGACAAATCGTCGCAGACACTGCCCTACAAAGCGGAGCTGAACGCGGTGGACGGCTATCTGTGGGGCACGACGGACCATGCGTCGCAGGTAGTGCTGGAGCACGGCGAGAAATTCGTGGTCAACTGGGAAAAAGGCCAGAAGACGGGCTTCTTCCTGGACCAGCGCGAAAACCGCGAACTGGTGAAACGCTACGCCAAAGGCCGCACGGTGCTGAACACGTTCTGCTACACGGGCGGATTCTCGGTCTACGCACTCTCGGGCGGCGCCAAGGAAGTCTGCTCGGTGGACTCGTCGGAGCGGGCCGTAGCCCTGGCGACGGAAAACATGCGGCTGAACTTCGGCGAAGGAGCCCCCCACACCGAAGTGGCGGCCGACGCGGTGGAATACCTGCGCGACATAGGCGACAAATACGACCTGATCATTCTCGACCCTCCGGCCTTCGCCAAGCACCACAAAGTGCTCGGCAACGCGATGCAAGGCTACAAGCGACTGAACGCCAGAGCCATGGCGCAGATAAAACCGGGCGGCATCCTCTTCACGTTCTCGTGCTCGCAGGCGGTATCCAAGGAGTTGTTCCGCACGACGGTATTCTCGGCGGCGGCCATAGCGGGGCGCAAGGTCCGCATCCTGCACCAACTGACCCAACCGGCCGACCACCCGATCAACATCTACCACCCCGAGGGCGAATACCTCAAGGGGTTGGTGCTGTATGTGGAATAGATTTCGGGGCGTTCGCACCTCCGACAAACAAAACCCCGCCATTTCATTCATTATTAACTATACGCTATTCACTCAAAAAACCGCGCCGGAAAAACCGACGCGGTTACTGCATAAGCGGATGGCCCGCTAAGCATTCTTACTTCTTCCGTGCGTGCTGCTGGGCCTCCTGCTGGCGCAGAAGCTCCTCGTAACGCTGTTGGAACTTCGATTTCTTGCCGTTGGACTTCTTGGCGGCATTGGCGGCCATGACGGCCTGAATCTTCCCGTCGTCGACCAGCCGCCGGATGACGAGCGTCTGCCCGATAGTCAGCAAGTTGGAGAGCAGGTAGTAATAGCACAGACCGCTGGCGTAGTCGTTGAACCAGAAGAGCAGCATCAGCGGCATCATGTAAACCATCATGAACTTCATGCCGGCCATCTGCGGCTGCGAAGAAGCGGTCTGCTGGTAATTGTAGTAAGAATAGGCGAAAGTCGAAAGGCACATCAGCAGCGCGAACAACGACACATGGTCGCCGTAGAACGGAATCGAAAACGGCAGGTTCAAGATGCTGTCGTACGACGAAAGGTCGTGCGCCCACAGGAACGACTGCCCGCGCAGCTCGATGGAAGCCGGGAAGAAGCGGAACATGGCGATAAGGATGGGCATCTGGATGAGCATGGGGATGCACCCGCCCATGGGGTTGATGCCTGCCTTTTTGTAGAGCTCCATGGTGGCCTGCTGGCGTTTCATGGCGTCCTCCTGCTTGGGATACTTCTTGGTCAGCTCGTCGACCTGCGGCTTGATAAGGCGCATCTTGGCCATCGAAATGTAGCTCTTGTAGGTGAGCGGCGAAATGACCAGCCGGATCAAGACGGCGAGAATCAGAATGATGATGCCGAAGCTGCCTATGTAATTGCGCAGGAAATCGAAGACGGGGATGACGCACCAGCGGTTGATCCACCCGAAGATGCCCCAGCCGAGCGGGATGAGCCGTTCGAGCGAAAGGCGTTCGCCGCCGGCCTCGACCTTGCGCAGGATGGAATACTTGTTGGGCCCGAAATAAAAGGCGAAGTCGTAGCCCTGCGTCTGCGGAGTATAGGGCACGGCCATCTGTGCGGCGAAGTCCTTGACGTAACCGCTGCCGGGCTGTGCCGTGGCGAACGACATGTCGGCGTAGGAGACGTTCTGCGGAGCGATGAAGACCGACGAGAAGAACTGCTGCTTGAAAGCCACCCAGTTGACCGCCGTGGTAACGTTCTTGGACTTGGTGCCGTCGCTCATGCCCAGCTCTTCGATGGACGATTCGTCGGGGAAACGGTAGGCGACGGTCGTATACATGTTCTCGTTCTTGAACCCGCGCTCGTTCTGATAGGAGACGTTGGCCCACTGGATGCCGATGGACGACTGGTTGGCCATTTCGGGCGCCATGCCGACCAGCCGCACGTCGAAGTCGACCAGATAGTCGCGCTGGGGCGAGACCCCATTATATATAAGGTATTCGTATTCGAGCCAGGCCCCGCCGCTGACGGGCAGACGCATGACCACCGACTGCGCACCCTCGGCCGCGGTCCGGACGGGCTCGGCGGCAAAGGTGTAGTCGGCCGTATTGACAGGCACGTTGTTCGTGCCGTTCTTGACGTAGAACGTGAGGGCGAAACGGGCGCTGGCCGGGTCGAACAGCTCGACCGGCTGGTGCCGCTCGTGACGCGGTGCATACTTCGTGTAATCCTTGAGGGTCACGCCCTTGATTTGTCCGCCGCGGGTGGAGAAACGCACCGTCATGACGTCGTTCTCGACGGTGAATTCCTCGGCAGCGGCGGCCTCGGCTGCTGCCAGCGTCTCGCCGACGAGCGAAACCCGGCGCTGCTGCTCCTGCTCGGTGGCCACCGATTCGGCGGCGCTTCCGCTCCCGGCCGCATCGGCGGGCAGCACGGCGGGTGCCGACGCTGCGGCGACCGAATCCTGATAAGCCTGCCACTGGGCCAGCTCCTGCTGGTAGCGCTTCTGCTCGCGGCTGCTGTAAAAGGTGAATCCCGCGAAGAGGAGCGCGATCACCACGATTCCTATGATTGATTTCTTATCCATCTATGAATTGACTATTTATTTTTTCTGTGCGTCGTACTTCAGCGCTGCGCCGACGAACGCGACGAACAACGGCGAGGGGCTCTGAACGGTACTCTTGTACTCGGGGTGGTACTGCGTCCCGACGAACCAGGGATGCCCTTCGATTTCGACCACCTCGACGAGCCCCGTATCGGGATTGATGCCCACGGCGTTCATCCCGGCGCTCTCGAACTGCGCCAGATAATCGCTGTTGAACTCGTAACGGTGGCGGTGGCGCTCCGAAACGTTGAGCTTGCCGTAAGCGGCGGCAACCCGCGAACCCTTCTTCAGCTGACAGGGATAGGCTCCCAGACGCATGGTGCCGCCCTTGGCCGTGACCCCTTTCTGCTCCTCCATCAGGTCGATGACGGGATGCGGCGTAGGCTCCATCTCGCTGGAATTGGCGTCGGCGAGGCCCAGCACGTTGCGGGCGAACTCGATGACGGCGCACTGCATGCCGAGACAGATGCCGAGGAACGGAATATTGTTCTCGCGCGCAAAACGCACGGCTTCGATCTTGCCCTCGATGCCCCGGTTGCCGAAACCGGGCGCGACGAGGATGCCGGCCATCTTGCCCAGCTGGGCTTCGACGTTGTCGCGGGTGATTTTCTCGGAATTGACGTAGCGCAGCTTGACCTTGCAGTCGTTCATGGCCCCGGCGTGGACGAACGATTCGCAGATGGACTTGTAAGCGTCGGGCAGTTCGGTGTACTTGCCGACCAAGGCGATTTCGACCCGCCGCGACGGATGCTTGACGCGCTCCACGAAATCGCTCCAGGCAGCCATGTCGGGCTCCTGCTCGGAGGGCAGGCTGAGCTTGTCGAGCACCACCTCGTCGAGGTGCTGGGCGTGCATGCGCAAAGGCACCTCGTAGATGGTGGGCACGTCGATGGACTCCATGACAGCGTTGGCGTCGACGTTGCAGAACAGCGCGACCTTGCGCCGCAGGGCGGGCGTGAGCGGATGTTCGGTGCGCAGCACGAGAATGTCGGGCTGCAAACCGTTCTCCAGCAGCGCCTTGACCGAATGCTGCGTGGGCTTGGTCTTCAGCTCGCCCGAAGCGGCCATGTAAGGGATGAGCGTAAGGTGGACGAGGGCCGTATTGCGGTGGCCGAGCTGGTAGCGCAGCTGACGCACCGATTCGATGAACGGCAGCGATTCGATGTCGCCGACCGTACCGCCGATCTCGGTGATGATGACGTCGTACTTCTTGGTCTGGCCGAGGAGCTGGATGCGCCGCTTGATTTCGTCGGTGATGTGGGGAATGACCTGCACGGTCTTGCCGAGGTACTCGCCCTTGCGCTCCTTCTCGATGACGCTTTTGTAAATCTTGCCCGTCGTGACGTTGTTGGCCTTGGACGTGGGATGGTCCGTGAAGCGTTCGTAATGGCCCAGGTCGAGGTCGGTCTCGGCACCGTCTTCGGTGACGTAGCACTCGCCGTGCTCGTAGGGATTGAGCGTTCCGGGGTCGACGTTGATATAGGGATCGAGCTTCTGGATGGTGACCGAGTAACCGCGCGCCTGCAGCAGCCGGGCGATGGAGGCGGAGATGATGCCCTTGCCGAGCGACGAAGCGACGCCGCCCGTGACGAAGATGTACTTGGGTTTCGAGAGTTTCATATTGGATGTATGCTATTCGTTGCTGGTGGACGGCCCGGAGACGGGGCGGTCGATTTCGCGTATCTTCTCGACGGTGGCAGCTATCTCGTCGCGCAGGCGGGCGATTTTGGCCTCGACATCGGCGATGAGTTTGTCGGCTCCCTTGGAGCGGGCGAAGAACCCGATGTTGTTTTCGAGCTGCGCGGCTTCCTGCTCCAGCTGGCGGACGCGCCCCGCGAGCTTCTCGCGCTCGGAGCGGAGCCGGCCCTCGCCGGAAGCCTTGAGCGAAGAAACCTTCTCGCGGAAACGGTTCAGCTGCCGGTCGCGCTCGGAACCCCGCACGGCGCGGAACAGCGCGTCGACAACTTCCTTGTAACGCTTCTGCAAAGTCTCCTTGTGCTTGATGGGCACGAAACCGATTTCGCCCCACCGCCGCTGGAAATCGCGGATAAGGTCGTAGCCGCCCTGCCGGACCTCAGCCGCCTGCATCTCGTCGAGCAGGGCGAGCTTCTTCTGCAAATTCTCCTCCTGCTCGCCGCCGACCGACGCGAAATGGGCGCTCTTGCGCTCGAAGAAGCGGTCGCAGGCAGCGCGGAAACGTTTCCAGAGGGCGTCGGAATGACGGCGCGAAACGGCGCCGATTTCTTTCCAGCGGGCCTGCAAGGCAATAAGTTCGTCGGTGGCCTTCTTCCACTCCTCGCTGTTCATCAACGATTCGGCCGCCTCGCACAACTCGCTTTTGAGCTGGAAGTTATGGTCCATTTCGGTCTTGAGCCCGGCGAAGAAGCGACGCTTGGCGTCGTAGAACTTGTCGCACGCAGTGCGGAACCGTTCGTAAATCCGGGTATTGTCTTTCTTGGGCGCAAAGCCGATAGTCTTCCAGGTCTGCTGAATGGCGAGCAGCCGTTCGCTGGCGCGGTTCCACTCCTTGCGGGCGGAGAGAGGCTGCGAAAGCAGTTCTTCGCAGGCGGCGCAAAGCTCGGTCTTGAGTTCTAAGTTCTTCAGCTGCTCGGCCTTCAGGGCGTCGAAATACTCCTGGTGCAGCTTGTTGATGCGCGAAGATGCCGCCTTGAAGCGCTCCCACAAAGTCTCCTTGAACTCGTGGGCCACGGGGCCCGTCTCGCGCCACTCGTCGTGGAGCTTCTGCAGCCTGCGGGAAGCCTCGACGATCGACGGTTCGAGCAGCAGCGCCTCGGCCTGCTCGCAAAGGGCGACTTTCTGCTCGTAGTTCTTCTTGAGGTCAAGGTCACGCAGCTCCTTGTTTATCTTGATGAAACCGTAGAAATTCTCGACATGGAGGTTGTAGGTCTCCCACAAATCCTTGACATGGGCCTGCGGCACGATGCCGGTCTCTTTCCAGCGGGCCTGCAGGTCGCGGAACCGGGCAAAGGTATGGTTGAGCGTTTCGTCGGAAGAAACCAGTTCCTTGAGTTCCTCGATGATGGCCAGCTTGGTACGCAGATTGTTCTCTTTCTCGGCTTCGAGGTTGGCGATGAATTCGTCGCGGCGGGCGCGGTAGTCCTTGAAAAGTTCCTTGAAGCGCGTTTCGAGCCCGTCGACCGGGGCCACGAAACTCTCCTCGGGCTCGCCCGATTCAACGAACGCGCGGCGGACGGCTTCGACCTCGGCGCGGCGAATCCGGTAGAATGCGATTTTCAGCGCTTCGACCTCGCGGCGGATGCTCTGGACAGGACGCTCGGAAAGCAGGCGGGCGAAGAGGGCCAACAGCTCCTCCTTGGTCTTGCCTGCGAAAGTCTCGGCCGCAGGCTGCGCTTCAGCTTCGCTCTCCTCGGCGGTCTCGCCCTCGATTTCGAGCCCGGCATCGCGGGCGGCCAGCGCGGCGTCCTCCTCCGAAAAATCGACCTCGGGCAGCTCCTCCGTCTCCTCGGCGGCCGCGTCGGCGGCTCCGACGCTTTCGGCCTTGATACGGGGACGCCGGGCCCGCGGAGCCTGCTCCCCGGCGGAGAGGGTCTTTTCGGGTGCCGCAAGCGTATCGGGCGACGGTTCGGCCGTTTCAGTCGGTTCGGTCATTTCGGCCTGCGGCCCGGCCGCAGGAACGTTCAGCGCATCTTCGGCCGCAGGGCCGGCATGCTCCTCGGGAGCCTGGAGAAGAGGATTTACGGTAGCCATCTCAATCACTTTTAGGTCGGTTCCCGGCCGCTGAGCCAAGGAATCTTGCAAATATAGCCATTTTTCCCGGGCCGCCGCACGATTTCCGGGGAAAATTCGTATCTTCGCATAAGCGACGGAGCAAGAACCGAAACAACGAACGATGACAAAACACCGCATCCTGCTGGTCGACGACGAAGCCGACATCCTGGAATTCGTGCGCTACAACCTGCTCAAGGAAGGCTACGAGGTCCACACGGCCTCGAACGGCGCCGAAGCGCTGGAGGTCGCCGCCGCGACCCGCCCCCACCTGATATTGCTGGACCGGATGATGCCCGTCATGGACGGTGCGGAGACATGCCGGGCCATCCGCCGCGACCCGCGCCTGCGCGGCACGATAGTGGTGTTCCTCTCGGCGCTGGGCGAGGAAGAGCAGCAGCTGACGGGATTCGGAGTGGGTGCCGACGACTATCTGGTGAAACCCATCCGGATGAAGCTGCTGGTGAGCCGCGTCAAGGCGATACTGAACCGCATAGACAGCCAGCCCGCACCGCCGCAGCCGGGCATCGCGATAGACCGCGAGCGCTACACGGCCACATGCGACGGCCGCGAAATAACCCTGCCGCGCAAGGAGTTCGCCCTGCTGGACCTGCTGATTTCCTCGCCGGGAAAACTGATTCCGCGCGAAGAGATCTACGCCCGCATCTGGGGCCACGAAGTGGTGGTCGGCGACCGCACCATCGACGTCCACATCCGCAAGCTGCGCCAGAAAATCGGCGAACGCCACATCTCGACGGTCAAGGGCGTGGGCTACCGTTACGAACCGTGACCGGCGTTTTTTGACGATTTTTCCACCGAAACGGGCAGAAATTCAGACGGACGGCAACTATTTTTTACGTAAATTTGTGCACTCGCAAAAAAATAGCTACATTTAACTTATCAATCTTTAATACGAAGAAATAACGACATGGTAATATTGGTACTCAACTGCGGTTCCTCGTCGATCAAATACCAGGTAATCGACATGGAAGCGGCATCGAGCGAACTGCTCGCAAAAGGCCTCGTAGAACGCATCGGACTTGCGGAGGGCGACCTGACCCACAAACCCGTGGGCAAAGAGAAATTCGAGCTGCACCGGCCGATTCCGGACCACACGACGGGCATCGAGCTGGTCATGGCGGCCCTGACCGACCCCCGGCACGGGGTCATCGGCTCGCTCGACGAGCTGAAAGCCGTAGGCCACCGCGTGGCGCACGGCGGCGAATTCTTCCCGCAGAGCTGCCTGGTCAACGAAGACACGAAAGAGAAGATACGTTCGCTGTGCCAGATAGCGCCGCTGCACAATCCGGCGAGCCTGGAGGGCATACACGCCATCGAGAAGGTACTGCCGGGCGTGCCGCAGGTCACGGTGTTCGACACATCGTTCCACCAGACCATCCCGGCCGTGAACTACATGTACGCCCTGCCCTACGAGTACTACGAGAAATACCGGGTCCGCAAATACGGATTCCACGGTACGAGCCACAAATACGTTGCCCGCGCGGGTGCGAAGTTGGCGGGCATCGACCCCGACCGCTCGAAAATCATCACATGCCACATCGGCAACGGCGGTTCGGTGACAGCCGTGCTCAACGGCCGCTCGTTCGACACCTCGATGGGCTTCTCACCGCTGGACGGTCTGGTCATGGGCACGCGCTGCGGCCAGGTCGACGCAAGCGCCGTCACGTTCATCGGCGAAAAAGAGGGAATGAGCTACGCCGATCTCGACACGATGATGAACAAGAAATCGGGCGTCATGGGGCTGACGGGCATATCGAGCGACATGCGCGACATCGACCGCGCCTATGACGAAGGCAACCCGCGGGCCATCCTCGCGCGCGACATGTACTACAGCCGCATCAAGAAATTCGTGGGCGAGTACGCGGCCGAAATGGGCGGTGTAGACCTCATCGTATTCACGGGCGGCGTAGGCGAAAATTCGGCCGAAATGCGCGAATCGGTCTGCACGGGGCTGGAATTCATGGGCGTGCGCTTCGACAGGAACGCCAACGCCGGGGCCCGCGGAGTGGACAAAATCCTTTCGGCGGCCGACTCGAAAGTGAAGGTGGCGGTCGTAGCCACGAACGAAGAGCTGGTCATCGCCACGGACACGTACAATTTGGTGAAATGAATAATTAATAATGAATAGTGAATAATGCGACCGAAGCATTGTTCCCGTTCGGAAAAACCGCGAAAACACTAAACAGATAACCATGATTCAACATCTTACCGAAATCGTCGAAGAGGCGAGAAAGAAAGGCCGCAAACGGCTGGCCGTAGCCTACGGGCAGGACGCCCACACGCTGGAGGCAGTCTACGAAGCCTATAAGGAAGGGTTGGTCGAACCGACCCTCTACGGCGAAAAGGCCGTCATCGAAGAAGTGTGCCGCGAACACGGCATCGACATCAACGCGTTCAACATCGTCGACGAAAAGAACGACATGAAGTGCGTGCAGCAGGCCGTGGCGGCCGTCGTGGCGGGCAACGCCGACGTGCTGATGAAAGGCCTGGTGTCGACCGACAAGTACATGCGCGGGATTCTGAACAAGGAAGCGGGCCTCTTTCCCCCGAAAGGCGTGCTGAGCCACGTGTCGATTTCGGAGATGCCCTGCTACCACAAGCTGCTCGTCATGTCGGACGTGGCGGTGATTCCGCAGCCCGACTTCAAACAGAAGATGAAGCAAATCGGTTACCTGGCGCAGACGGCCAACCTGCTGGGCGTCGAGACCCCGAAAATCGCCTGCATCGCCCCGTCGGAACAGGTGTTGCCGAACGTCGTGTCGTCGACCGAGGGCGCACTGCTGGCCAAGATGGGCGACCGCGGCCAGCTGGGCAACGTCATCGTGGACGGTCCTCTGTCGTTGGACGTGGCGCTGTTCAGGGAGGTGGCCGAGCACAAGAAAGTCAAGGGTTCGTCGGTCGCCGGAGATCCCGATTGCCTGCTCTTCCCCAACCTCGAATCGGCCAACGTCTTTTTCAAGTCAACGACCCACCTGTGCGGCGGCGAACTGGCCGCGATGGTCATGGGTACCAAAGTGCCGTGCGTGCTGACTTCGCGCGGCGACAGCAGCAAGACCAAACTCTACTCCATCGCACTGGCCTGCCTGGCCGCCAAATAAGAGACTCCCCCGGATACCGCCCGGGCTTCTGCCGATAGCAGAAGCCCGGGAACGGACCGGAGACCGCACCCGACGCCCCGCACGGCGCCATGCGGCCGGGCCCGGATACCGGACCACACACCCCCAAGAACCGAGAAACCTATGAGCTACAAGATTTTAGCTTTGAATCCCGGCTCCACCTCCACGAAGCTCGCGCTCTACGAGGACGAGCGCCCTTTGTTGGAACTGACCCTGCGCCACTCGACCGAGGAAGTATCGCGCTTCGCGAACGTCATCGACCAGCTCGACTGGCGCCGCGGGCTGATTCTCGAAAGCCTGCGGGACAACGGCTTCGGCCTCGGCGAGCTGTCGGCCGTCATCGGCCGCGGCGGACTGATACGCCCCGTCACGGCGGGCGTCTACGAGGTCAACTCGCGGATGCGCTACGACCTGCGCAACGCCCAGATGAAGCACGCCTGCAACTTAGGCGGACTGCTGGCGGCGCAAATCGCCCACATGGCCAAGGTCAAGGCCTACATCGCCGACCCGCCCGTGGTGGACGAAATGGACGACGTGGCCCGCATCACGGGGATGCCCATGTGTCCGCGCAAACCCATCTTCCACGCACTCAACCAAAAAGCCATCGCGCGCATGCACTGCCAGCGCGAAGGACGCGTCTACGAGGAAACGAACCTGATAGTGGCCCACATGGGCGGGGGGATTTCGGTGGCGGCCCACAAGCAGGGACGCATCGTCGACGTGAACAACGCGCTGGACGGCGACGGACCGTTCGCCCCCGACCGCGCGGGCAACATCCCGTCGGCGGAACTGATAAAGGTCTGCTTCTCGGGCAAGTACACCAAGGACGAACTGCTGAAATTCATATCGAGCAAGGGCGGCCTCGTGGCGCTCTTAGGCACGAATTCCGTGATACAGGTCATGGAGCGCATCGGGCAGGGCGACGAGCGTGCCGCCAAGGTGCTGGACGCCATGTGCTACAACATCGCCAAACAAATCGGCGCGATGGCGGCCGCGATGGCCGGAAAGGTCGACGGCATTCTGCTGACGGGCGGCATCGCCTACAACGGGCCGATCGTCGAAGCCATCCGCGAACGTTGCTCGTTCATCGCTCCGGTCCATGTTTACGCCGGGGAGAACGAGCTCGAAGCGCTCGCCCTCAATGCGCTGGTCGTGCTGCGCGGCGTTATCGAACCGAAGAAATACCTGTAAGCAGCCGTTCGGCAGAAGAAAGGCGGGCCGGGGATGGATTTTCCCGGCCCGCCCTGTTTCCACGGCCCGCAGCCCGGCATCGCCGGACCGCAGGCCGCTCTGCTTCGGGGCACCGAACCCCTACCGCCCGTCGGTATCGTAGTACGAAGCCAGGCGGTAGAGGTTAGCATGAAGCGTTTTCATCATCGACAGATAATCGGCATAGGGTTGGTACTCGACCGAGACAATCCCCTTGTTGGAGCCCCTGCCGCCGCTGTAACCGTCGGTATACTCGAAGTGCATCCACCCGGCGCAGCGGCGCGTTTCGAGCAGACGCAGGCAGAAATTCTGGTAGAACTCGCCGCGGTTGCGCTGGGTGCGGACCAACCAGCCGCCGCCGTCGGTATTGGGATAGGGGCGTCCCTTGTAGGAGGCGTCGTCAGCCTTGACGTAGAATTCGGAGATGATGAACGGCCGTTCGCCGCACCACGTGGCAAGGTTGGCCATGTAGACGGGTTCGGGCTGCCAGCGCGAATAGTAGTTGACCGACACGACGTCGCAATAGCGGGCGCACGCTTCGACAATCCCCTGCGTGTACTTGCTCCAATCGTGGAGACGCGCACCGAGAATCAGGTGGTTGGGGTCGGCCTTGCGGACGGCTTCGGTCGTGACGCGGAAATAATGGTCGGCAACCTCGGCGCGGAACTTCTCGCGGTGGGCCTCCGTGATGCCGGCTTCGGAAGCGATTCCCTCGCGGGTCATGAACGCCCGCGCGAAGTCGCGGGCGGCGCTGTAATCGTCAGGTAGCGAAAGGAAGTGCGCGAGCTCGACACCGAGAGTGACGCTGCTGTGTTCGTAGGCGACGAACGGCAGTTCGTTGTCCAGGTAATATCCGACGAAATGCTCGTCGTCGCGGAACAGGGCGCACTTCTCCTGCGCCAACTGCCCGGCGTACTCGGCGAACTTGGGCTCGAAAGCGAGCACCAGCCGGTTGTACTTGCCCGAATCGAAATCCTGCCCGTAGCCCAACGACTTCATGTCCCACATGAACGTGCGCAGCAGGTAGAGGTTTTCACCGTAGGCGAGCTTCTTTCCCGCGGGGCAAAGCAGGTTGGAACGGATGTCGTCGGGGAAGCGCGCGATGCGCTTGGCGCCGTAGGAAATATAGTTGAAGCCGTTGGACGCAAGCAGGCTGCCCGTCTCGGCGCTCCAGGCGGCGTCGGACGAAAAACGGGCCTTGTAACCCGCTTCGTGCTCCGGAGTGGGCGTGTCGTCCATGTGGTAGGGACGGACGTGCTGCGTACCGCGCAGGATGACCGCCCCGCCGTCGGGGTCGAGGAAATACCAGCGGTCGCCGGCCTTGGCAACGCGGAAAAAGCCCTCCGCACCCCGCACCGAGACGGGTTCGCCGTAATCGAGCCGCCCGCCCCACGGGGTTTCGACATGGAAATCGACAGGCCGGAACCAGTTCATGCCCGCGACGGTGCGGGTCTGGGTGGCATCGGCGATGTCGCCCCCGGCAATGGCTTCGGAGACGGTCCAGCCACGGAACTGGCCGTTGACCAGCCGCCGGAACTCAACCTGCGAATAGGTGTACTCGGGCAGGTCGCCGGGGCCGGGCCGCTGTTCGGCGCCGGGCGCCGGGTCGTCGGTGCAGGCCGCAAAAAAGCCTGCGCAAAGAATCGGAAGGAGAAGTTTCTTCATGGTGCTAAAACGTTTTAACAGGTTGGTTTTCAGATTGGAGCTGCAACAAGGCGGCGGCATAGCGCGCACCCAGTTCGCGCTGGCTCGCGGCGGAGAAAGCGACGGCGAAACTGCCCGCAGGCCCGACGCGCTGCATGCCGAGCTCCTTGCGCACGGACGAATAGCGGTTCAAAAGCCCGGCAGCAGGCTCGAAACGCCCCTCGGCGTTGAACAGAAAGACCCCGGGCAAGGTGTCGCGCGCGGCAGCGTCGAGCGGTCCCCGCCCTGCCATGTTGGACTGCCCGATGCAGAGCACAAGCTGCAACCGCTGCGGCTGGGCGGCAAGCCCCAGCGGCAGGAGCACGAAAAGGAGTAACAATCGCTTCATGGGTCAATGATTGCGGTAGATGCGGATGGCGTTCAAGACGGGTTCGCCCTCGACGGGAAGGAAGTCGATGCGGATGCCCTGCCCGTTGCGGACGACGACTTCGGCCTTGCGGACCAGGGCGCGGGCGAATCCGGCTTCCTCGGCAATGGAGAAATCCTGCAACAGCCTGGAACCGTTGACCACGACGTCGAAACGGCGCCCCCGGTAACGGGTCCCGGCGTCATCGGCCCCGAGGTTGTAGGCCAGCGCCTCGCGCTTGTCCTCGGTGTCGAGTTCGGCCCAGTGGAAATAAACGGAATAGGTGCCGTCGGGTACGTCGGCTCGGAACTGCTCGATGCCGACACGCTGGGTCTGGAACAGGGCGTTGCAGTCGGTGCCCTTGATGTCGGCCGCCGAACCGAGCCACCCGGTCCCCTCGCGGCGCAGGGGACGGCCGCCCACGTAACCCCAACTGCCGGGGGTGTAAGGCTGCTCGGGAATCCACGCCGTACCGGCCGCGCGGTCATCGAAATAACGGGGCGAACCGAGCATGACGCAGAGTTCGGAGAACCCGCGCGGCGAAGCCTTCATCAGGCGGAAATCGACGGTGAGGGCATCGGTGAGGGTGCCCGCCGTGGCGACGAGCCTGTTTTCGCCGTCGACGAACGGCACGTCGAACATGGCCACCCCGCCCTCGGTACGCTTGGTAGCGAGCTTGCGCTCGTTGTGGAACAGCGTGACGGACGAACGGTCGGTGAAGACCGGAACGGGCTGCGTGCAGCGGCCCCTGCCGTCGTCAGCGCCGCCGCGGTTGAGCCAGCAACGGTTGCCGATCAGAAGCTGCGGCCCTGCCAGACGGGCCTTATAGAAAAGGTAGGTATCCTTGGGCTCGCGGTCGAGCCCGGTGAGCCCCTTGAGATTGACGTGGGGCACGGCGTCGGCCCGCGGCTCGGAATAGAAGCTGTTGAGGTTCCAGACCGACGACCCGGCGACGAACGGCCGCCGCATGATTTCGCGCAGATAGTGCCGATGATAGACGAGCCCGTACTCCTGCGAAAAATCGAACTGCTCGGGTGCGAACGAATGGACCCGCTGGTCGACGTCGGCCCCGTACTCGGTGACCATCAGCACCTTGTCGGGATACTCGGCATGAAGACGGTCGAGAATCTTCTCGAAACGGGTGATGTCCTTTTCGTACCAGCCCTGGTAGAGGTTCCAGCCCTGAATCATGGGGATGCGGGTGAGCCCGGCCGCGGCGTAGGCGTCGGGCGCGTTGTGGTAGGCCATCATGGTGTAGCGCGAGGGGTCCTCGGCGCGCACAGCCTCCTCCAACGCCCGGGCGACGCGCTCGACGGCCTTGTAATAGACGGCGAGCTGCGCGGGGTCCTTGTAGGGCGGACGCAGCAGCACCTCGTTCATGTAGGCCCAGATGATGACCGAGGGGTGGTTGAAATCCTGCCGGATCATCTCGCGGGCCATGCGGACGCTGTTGTCGAGAAACGCGTCGCTCTCGGTGACGGCGTTGACAACAGGAATTTCGACCGACGCGAGGATGCCCAGCCGGTCGCACATTTCGAGCACGACAGGGTCCTGCGGATAATGCGAAATACGCAGGAAATTACCGCCCATCCGCTTCAGAAGGCGGATGTCGCGCTCGTGCATGGCATCGGTGAGCGCCCAGCCCCGGCCCTCGTAGTCCTGGTGGCGGCAAGTGCCGACGAGCTTGCGGGGCCGCCCGTTGAGGAAGAATCCCTTGTCGGGGTCGAACGAAAACCACCGGAGCCCCAACGAACTGGAAACGCAGTCGAGTTCGGAACCATCCTCGGCGACGATGCGCGTGAGAACGCGGTAGAGGTTGGGAGCGTCGAGGTCCCACAGCTGCGGGTCGGCGATGCGGATGCCGCGGCACACGGGCTCGGCGACCTGGCCGGGCTCCACGACGAGGGGACACCCGGCGCGGGCGGCTTCGGAACCGTCGGGAGCGAAGATACGGTGTTCGACGCGCAGACGGGCCGTGCGGTCGGAGCGGTTGGCGACCAGCGTCCGGACGTCGACTTCGGCCGACTGCGCCGAGACGCGGGGCGTGGAGAGGCAGACGCCCGAAGAACCCATGTCGGTGGGCGCGATGTGGACCTTATGGGTCAGCAACAGGCTGACATCGCGGTAGATACCGCCGAAGAAAGTGAAGTCGGCCGAGAGAGGCGGCATGTCGGGGTCGTGGCGGTTGTCGGCCTCGACGGCGACGAGGTTCTCACCGGCGGAGACGAACGGCGTGATGTCGACGGCGAAACGCGTATAACCGCCCGCATGCCTGCCGGCGAAATGGCCGTTGACATAGACGCAGGCGGTTTGGTTGACCCCCTCGAAACAGAGGTAGACCTGCCCCGACACGGCGTCGCCGGAGAGGAAGAAGCGTTTGCGGTACCACGCCGGACCACGGTAGAACCCGGGCTCGTCGTCGTCGGCATCCTGCGCGTTCCAGGTATGGGGAACGTCGACCGTCGGCCAGGCGGAATCGTCGGCCGCGGGAAGGAATGCCCCGTAAGGCGAACCCTGTGCAAAGCGCCACGCCTCGTTGATGGTGTAGCGCTCGCGGGCGGAGAGCTCCGCGAGCGACACCAAGGCGAAGAAAAGAACGGAAAGGAATCTCATATCGTCGGAACATTAAAAAGTACACACGAGAGGCCGGCCGTCGTAACGAACCGTCTGTTCGGCAGGGGCGCAACCGGGGCGGAACAGCCGCAGGGCGAATTCCTGCTCGCAGGCCATCCCCTCGTAAGCCCCCTCGCGGCGGGAGATGCGCAGCGCGGAAGCGGCATCGTCCCAATCGAAACGCACGAGGGCATAGCGGCCGTCGGCGTAGCCGAACCCGTCGCCGGAATCGTCGTAGAGGTCGAAACGGGCGTCGGCTCCGGCGTAAATGCGGATTTCGAGCCGCGCATCGGGGCCCTCCATGACGGACTGCTTAGGCTCGCCGAGGGGCAGAACCGAACCCCCGCGCACATAGAGGGGCAGCTCGGTGAGGTCGCACGCCTTGGAGACGCGCTCGCCGCCGGGGTGCGCTTCGCCCGTGAAGAAATCGTACCACCACACCCCGCGGTGCTGCGGCAACAAGGTAGCGACCTGCTGGTGCGAAGCCCCGGCGGGCATGGGCCGGAAGACGGGCCGCACGAGCAGCGCCCCGCCGAACAGAAAGGCGTCGTCGGCCGAAGCGACGGCGCGGTCGGCGGGAAAAGCCATGCCGAGGGCCTCGAACATGGATGCGTCCTCGGCGGCGACACGCCGGGCGACGGAATAGACGAAAGGCGTCAGGCGGTAACGCAGGCCGATATACTTGAGCTGGTTGCGGTAGAACACGCTCTGCCCGCCGCCGAACTGCCACGGCTCGCGCGGAACGTCGGTGCCGTGGGCGCGGAAGATGGGCAGAAAAGCCGCGAACTGGAACCAACGGGCGTAGAGGTCGAGGTAATCGGGGTCGGCGAGCCCGCGCGGATAGGCTCCGCCGTTGGAACGGACGAAGAACCCGCCCGCATCGACCGTCCACCACGGAAACCCCGAAGCGGACAAACCGACGCCCGCGGCGAGCTGCCGCCGGAAATTGTCCCACGAAGCGACGACGTCGCCCGACCAGACGGCCGTGCCGAAGCGCTGCTGCCCGGCGAACGCCGAACGGGTGAAGAGGAAAGGCCTGCGGTCGGGCTGTGCGTCCCTCAGCCGCCCGCAGAGGTCGGACATCCACACAAGCGAATACACGTTGAGATAACGGTGGAAAGGCCCCCAGGCGGTCTGCCCGGCCGACTTGGAGCGCTCCTCCTGCCGCCGCTGGGTGAATCCCTCGCGGAACGAGGGCTCGGTAGCGTCCATCCACCAGCCGTCGACCCCCGCAGCGAGGAGCCCGCAGCTGAAATGGCGCCAAAAGATGTCGCGCGCGGCAGGGTCGAAAGCGTCGAAAACCTTGTACCCGGCCCAAGTGCGCTCGTCGAACAGCGCCCCGGCCTGCTCCAGCTCGCGGTAAACTTCCGTCCGGGGCCCGAAACCGGGCCAGACGGAGAGCATGAGCCGGACGCCGCAGCTGTCGTGCAGCCGGGCGATGCGGGCGGCGGGGTCGGGAAAACGCAGGGAATCCCACCGGAGCGAATTCCAGTGCGGCCTGTCGCCCCAGTACTCCCAGTCCTGCACGATGACGTCGAGCGGAATACGCCGCCTGCGGAACTCCTGCGCGACGCTTTCGAGCTCGTCGAACGACTTGTAACGTTCGCGCGACTGCCAGAACCCGAAGACCCACTTGGGCGGCAGCGATGCGGCCCCGATGAGCTCGCGGTACCCCCGCACGCAATCGGCGGGGCTGTCGCCGCGGACGAACCAATAATCGACGGCATCGGCAACCTCGGAGACGAACGCGAACCGTTCGCCGCAGTCGCGGAACTCGGACGAAGAATAATTGTCCCACAAGATGCCGTAACCGCGCGACGAAACGAGGAAAGGATTGGCGATCTCCTTGTTGGCCTGGAGCAGGAGCACCGTATCGTGCTTATGGTCGACGCGGCCCGTCTGGTACTGCCCCAGCCCGTAGAGCGATTCGTCGGGCGAAGTGCGGAACGACTGCTCTATGGCCAGACAGGCCTCGCCGCCGACGGTGTCGGCAACCAGCGTGCGCGCGTCTTCTTCGAGCAAGGGCCGCTCCGAAGCAGGGTCGAAGAACGAGAAACGCCCCGACGCCCGGTCGTAACGGACCTCCAGGCGCGAAGTACGGAACAGATACCCATCCTTGTCGGAAAGGCACCGCACGGCGACGGGAGCGTCGGCAGGGACGGTAACGAGCCTGCGGGTGACGAGCCGTGCCGTATCGGGCCGCACGAGGATGCGCACGGCGCGCTCGGAACGGAACTCGACGCAGCAGGTCATGCCCCGGTCGTCGAAACGGAACGTATTGCCGTCGCAGGAGGGGCCGCAACCCACGCAGACGAAAAAGAGCGCGGCGAGGAGGGATGCCCGGCAAATCATCGGAACAAAGTATAGTGGAACGAAACGTCGCGCACCTGGACGGGCCCCTTGAACATGAAAGTGAAGTTGGGCGACGCGTCGTAACGGATATTTTCGGGCGGGAGCTCGACCCGCACGCGCCGCCAACGGCCCGAACCGTCGGTGCGGAACTTGGCGACGGTGGAGAACAGCTCCTTGGGGCTTCGGTCGGTACGCGAATAGACGAAAGCGAAGCGGTCGGTCGGCGCGCCGTCGAAGTACTCGAATTCGAGGTAGCCGGAATGGGCCCGGGCGGTCATCAGGGGACCGAGCGCCCACGCGGGGAAGTAAACCTTCAACTCGGGGTCGGCGCTCCAAGCCCCGTGCAAGGGCTCGCTGCTGAAACGCAGGTCCGAAACCGCTATGTCGAGCGCCCGCCGCCGGAACTTCTGCTCAACAGCGGCAAGGAGCCCGCCGGCGTCGTCGAGCAACTGCCGGGCGTCGGCATAGCGGGCGTTGGCGATACAAAGGGCGGCCTTGTCGAGCAAGGCGTCGGCACCGGGCGCCTTACGGCCTGCGGCGGCGAGAAAAGCACTGCGCTTCCGGGCACCGAAGAGCTGCGCGGGCAACTCCAGACCGGAAGAATCGGCGGCGAACTCCTTGAACGCCGAAGCGTAACGCAGCGTAGTGCGCAGCTCGCGGTCGCCGTTCTCGCGGGTGGGCTCGATTTCGTGACCCTCGGTATAATCGCTCCACGAAGCGATGAAAATCATGTCGAGGCTGTCGCGCGACTCCATGCAGAACTGCCACAGCCGCTCGTAGGTACGGCCCCCGTCGCGGGGGATGCAATAGAAATGCTGTCCGCCCCACCCTGCGCAGCCACGGTTGTCCATCCCGGGCGCGACGAACCCGGACTTGACGGTATAGGCGGGGTGGGGGCTCAGCCAGACGGAATCGCGGAAAGGCTTCATGAACCCGATGCAATCATCGGGCGCGGCCCAATGGTCCCACTCGGCGTAGGCGGCATCGCGGGTGCGGACGCGGGCGGGCAGCCAAGGGGTCGGCACGGTCCCGAGCCTGCGCCAGGCCTCGATGTCGTCGCTCCACCGGACGGGCTCGTAACGGTCGCCGTCGAGCCTGCCCCACTCGGCCCAGCGCCGCAGGACGGCAGGCCGCGGAGACCCCTCGGGGAAGCGGACCTGCGCGACGACGCGCGCGTACTCGGCGGGCGAAGCGCCGGGCCCGAAGAGGTAGAAGACGGGCCGCCCGCCGACGCGGGGAGCGGTAGGACCGGAAAGGACGCTGTCGACGAGGTACTGATAACACCGGACGTAATGGTCGGTCTTCTGTTCGCGGGTGACGATATGGGGGTGCAGGCGCGTAATCCAATCGTAATAGAGCCACCCGTCGCACCAATTGACGCCTATCTCGAAACCGTAGCGGGCCGCGACGGGCTGCATGGCCCGAAGCAAGAGGTCGTTCTCGTGGCCCATGAACCCCCACTCGATGAAGAAGCCGTCGATACCGGCGGTCTTAGCCGAGAGAATCTTGTACTCAATGGCGTGGGGGTCGAGGTCGGACTGCATGCCAACGGCGGGATAAGCGACGGCGGCGATGTCGTGGCGCCCGAGCGAATCGACGAAATCGGCGTTGTAACAAAGCCGCTCACGCCCTGTGGCCGACTTCCGGGTATCGGCGTGCATCTCCCAGCGGCCCAGCTTGCCGTCGTGGGCGCGCGAATAACGCACGCCGTGGAAATCGGCATAGACCTTCTTGCCGTTCTGGGCCGAGAGGGACAGGACGCCGCAAAGCGCGGGCAGCAAAAACAGACGGAAAAGTTTCATACGAAAGAAATCGGAAAAAGGGGAATCCCCGGGCCCTTACGGACCCGGAGAATCCCGGAAAACAACGACGGCTACTCCTTGGGGAACTTGACGGAAACAATCACGGTCGACTTCTGGGTGTCTTTCGGAGCGCCCGTTTCGGTCGTATACGAAACGATGTCCATCACCTTGAGAATGCCGACCCTGTTACCCCCGGCCGAAGACTTGCCGCCCGTCTTGAAAGCGATGACGTCGCCGACGTTCGCGTCGATTCGGGATAAAGTCAACTGCCCTGCAACAATCTGCTCGGTAATCGTTGCTGCCGTGGCGCTGTCGAAGTCGATGTCGTTGCGAAGCTGGTAGCGGGTCAGAACGGCTGCCGGAAGATTGCTCAGCGTACGCCCGTCCGCCGCCTTATACTCGCTTTTCTTTTCGCCGTCGGGAGAATAGATGCGGAAAGTCTTGTTACTCATGTTGTAGTAGCAAATGTCCACATCGGCGCTTGTGGAAGTAGCATTGTCGAGCACCTCGGTCATAGGGAGGGTCTTCATGTACTTGAGCGAAAAGAGCGAATAGACACCCGGCTGAGAGGCATTTCCATCGGTAAAGCCTATGCCCCCGATTACCGCGTCCTCGACGAACTCCATGCCGACAATGGCCTTGATGTCGACGGACGTCGAACGGCCGACGTTGTCGGTGACGACGGCCCGGACGCCGGAAACATCGTCGGAGAAAGCAAGCGATTCAGCGAAAGCGAGCGTATTGGGCTTATCGGCGTAAGTCTTGGAAAGGACGGGGTCGGAACCGACCGTCTTGCCCTTGCGCAGGAACAGCTCGACCTTGACCACACCGGCCATGGACTCGATGTCGAGCACAACGGCCTTGCTTTCGTCGCGCTCGGCGACGATGGTTTCGGCGGCCGGCGTAACGGTCGGCGGGGGCACGGTCTTATACTTGACAGGGAGCGAGACGATGCGCACCTGGTCGTAGCTGTCGACGGCCCGGACGCGGAAACCGCGGTCGTTCTCGCCGTAGGCAATCAGCGCGTCGAACTCGTAACGCACCCACGGGTCGGTATCGCCGCCCGTGACGGTACCGCCGTACTGGGTCTGCCCCTCGGTGGAGACGCGGAACATCTCGATGCTCTTGAGCGCCACCTCGCTGGTGACGACGAAGCGGGTATTGGGCAAGTCGCCGCCGACGGTTTCGTCGTACTCCCAGCTTTCGGGCGAGAAGACGATGACGGGAGGTTCGACGATGTCGATAATCCGGATAGGCAGTGCAGCCTCGGCGCGGCGGCCCAGCAAATCCTCGGCCGAAACGACGGCCGAAACGTAATCGGACTTGTAATTGATCTTCTCCGAAAGGCTGAAGCTGTGGCGGTCGAAGAACTCGGTGACGGTGCTGACGGGAATCGTCTCGCCCCCGTCGGTGAGGATGGCGAGCGCAACGCTCCGCAGCCCGGCCTCGGACTTGACGATGGCGACGACGGGCAGATTGTCGGCCTTGTTGAGGTCGGCGACGAGCGTCTCGTAGGGATAAGCCACGACGGGCTCGGCGGACGACGGGTCGATGCCCTCGCCGTCGGAGCAGGCCGCCAACGACACGGCGGCGAAACACCAAGCCAACAGGGATATGATTGAATGCTTGTTCATAAGGATTCGGTTTTGAAGCTGCTACTTCTTGTAATAACAATGGCTCTCGAAGACGTGCACGACGCCGTTCAAGGGCATGATGTTGGAGCTGACGGCCAAGCGCATAGGCGAGGAGCCGTTGCTGCCCGTGTTGTTGACGACGATTTTACCGGCGTCGGCCATCCACGGATTCTTGCGCGTGAGCATGGTCATCAGCCCCTCCTCGCCCCGCAGGAGCGTGAGCACGAAGATGGGCTCGACGGGCAAATCGCCGTAACTGCTGTAAACACCGTCGACGATGTGGTAACGGATCAGGTTCTGCAAACTCTCGGCGGGCACCTCCTCGACCGACGAAAACCCGGCGCCGGAGACGAAACCGTCGACGGCCGTATTGGTGAGGGCGAGGAACGTATAAGGATGCGCGGTCTGAGTGTAGTACTCCTTCATGTCGGCGAGTTCGATGGCGGTCATAAACTTCGAGAAGATGTCGGAACGCGTCTCGAAGTACTCCCACGCCGTCATGTCGATATGGGGGTCGAGCACCGAAGCGTCGAAATCGGCGTCGGTCTGCAACTTCATGTCGCCGCAGCCGACGGCCACGAGGGCCGCGAACAACGACAGGGAACGGATGATATGGCTGAACATAACTTTGCGAATTTGAAGATTATTCCTGGGTTTGGGCATAGTAGGCGTTCTGCTTGAGCGCCTTGTTCTGGTCGAGGTGCGAATAATGGACGGGGAAGAGCTCGTTGCCCTCGGTGCTGCACCCGTTGATGGGCCCCATGACCGTCTTCCAGCGTCCGGTGCGCACGAGGTCGAACCAACGCCGCCCCTCGCCAAGAAGCTCGCGCTGGCGCTCGTCGAGGATGAAGTCGACCAGTTCGTCCTCGGTGGCGAACGAATCGGCCTGGGGCGTATCGAGCCCGGCACGCGTGCGGACGAGCTTGACCAGATCGAGCGCCTCCTCCCACTTGCTCAGACGGGCCAGCGCCTCGGCCTGCAAAAGGAGCATGTCGGAATAGCGGTAGACGGGATAAGCGACCTGGCAAGTCTTGTTGAGCGTGGACGAGATGTCGCCCGCGATGTACTTGCGCATCTCCCACCCGGCCTGGTACTCCTTGGCGACGAGGGGGAAGCGCAGGTCGCGGTCCTGCTCGAACTTATTGCGCAGGGTCTCCGAAACGACCCCGGCGCGGTTGCCCGACCCGGTGAACCACTGGTACATGTAGCTGAAACCGTTGGTCCCGACCTCGTCCATGTTGAAGTGGATAACGAAGATGAACTCCTTGGTCGAATAATCGTCGTTCTCGGGGGTGTTGTCGCTGGCCTTG
Source organism: Alistipes sp. UBA6068 (assembly GCF_949428155.1). Taxonomy (NCBI): domain Bacteria; kingdom Pseudomonadati; phylum Bacteroidota; class Bacteroidia; order Bacteroidales; family Rikenellaceae; genus Alistipes; species Alistipes sp. UBA6068. Next base: position 36,313 of record NZ_CASQFS010000011.1, read on the forward strand.
CCGTTGAGCTCCTCGGTGAACATCTTCTTCCAGGTGCCGATGCTGGGCTCGAAAGCCATGAACGAGGCGTCGTTCTTCATCTTCTGGATGGTCTGGTCGGCAAGGCTGTACTCGCCCAGCCACATGTAGGCGTCGGCCATGATGGCCCAGGCACCGTAGACCGAAATACGCTTGCGCTCCTTGTTCTTGGTGCGGTCGAGAAGCCCCTCGGCTTTCTTGGCGTCCTCAAGAATGATTTCGCGCAGGATGTAATCGCGGTCGGTGCGCTCGCGGTAGATAGCGTCGCTGTATGCCTCGTTGGGCTCGACGAACAAAGGCACGTCGCCCCACACGCGCACGGCATAGAAATAAGCCAGGGCACGCATGGCGTAAGCCTGCCCGAGCAGGTCGTCGCGCTCGGCGACCGACGGCGTGTCGATGCCGGGGATGTACTTGATGCAGAGGTTGGCCTGGTTGATGACCTTGTAGAGGTCGGTCCAACGGGTGCAGCGGTGGTCGGTGGTGAGCTGGTTGTCGATGACGCGCTGCTGGTCGGCGGCCGACGAAGCGCCGGGCGCGAGGTTGTCGGAACGGAACTCGCCCCAATAAAAGTAATTCTCGCGCATGGCGGTGCGGAAGAACCCGTAGATCTGGTTGACCCCGGCCTTGGCGTCGCGCGAAGTCTTCCACATGTTGCCTGCGGGAACCTCGCTGACGGGCTGCTCGTCGAGGAACGAACCGCACCCGGCGAGCGAAGCCGACAGAACGGCGGCGAGGATGACGATATGTTTTTTCATGGCGGGAATCGGTTAAAATTTGACGTTCAGGCCCGCACCGAACTCACGCTTGTGGGGATAACGGTACGTATCCTTGCCGATGCGCAGCGGATTGGCCGACGAAAATTCGGGGTCGTAGCCGCTGTAAGCGGTCCAGGTGAGGGGGTTGTTGGCGAAGAAGTAGACCTGCAGCGACTTGATGCGCACGGGCTTGAGCCACCGCTCGGGCAGGTCGTAGCTGAGCCGGATGTTCTGCAGGCGGATGAAATCGCCCTTTTCGAGGTAGAACGAATTGGCGTAGCGCGCATTGTTGAACTCGTCGTTGTAGGGCCGCGGGTAAAGCGCCTCGTCGCCCTGGTGCACCCAGATGTTGTTGATGACATGGGGCGAGGGAGTGGTCGACGAATACTTGAACATGTTGCGCTGGTGCTCGGCGTCGTTGTAAATCTTGGCGCCGAACGAATAATAGAACGACACGAAGAGCGAAACGTTCTTATAGGTGAAAGTCGTGGAGAGACCGCCCGTATAGGTGGGCAGGGCGTTGCCGAGGACCATGCGGTCGTTCTCGTCGATGACCCCGTCGCACGAACCGGGAGCCTCGTCCCAATTGATGTCGCCGCCGCGGAAAGGCTTGCCGTTGGGCAGCTTCTTCTGCACGACGTCGCCCGTATAGGCCTGGCCGTTGAGCGTATAGCCGCGGAACTCGCCCCCCTCGAAGACGGGCGTGAGCTGCTGCCACGTATCGGGCGTGAAGGCGTTGGACTGGTCGTAACGGAAGATGCCGAGCTGGCGGTAACCGTAGAAATCGCCGACCGAACCGCCCTCCTGCATCCACCACAGGTCGCCCTCAAGGTAAGGTTCGCCCGTCGAAAGACGCTCGATGCTGTTCCAGTTGCGCGAAATATTGAACGACGCGTTCCAACGGAAATCGCGCGTGCGGACCAGGTCGCCTGCGACCGAGAGCTCGAAACCGCGGTTGCGGACCTCGCCGATGTTGGTGCGCATGGACCCGAAACCCGACTCCTTGGGCAGTTCGAGGTTGGCCAGCAGGCCGTCGGTATACTTGTCGTAATAATCGGCGGTGAGGGTGAGCCGCTGGCCGAAGAAGCTCAGGTCGAGACCGACGTCGGTCTGGCGGGTCTCCTCCCAGCGCAGGTTGTCGACGGCGAGCCGGGCGGGATAGACGCCGCCGATGCCGTCGTAGATGTCGCCCGTGGTGTAGGAATAGAGATAATCGTAATTGCCTATCTGCTCGTTGCCGGTGACACCCCAGCTGACGCGTATCTTGGCGTCGTCGAGCACGCGGCGCGAGAACTTCATGAACGGCTCGTCGGAGAGACGCCAGGCGGCCGACACGGAGGGGAAGTTGCCCCAGCGGTTCTTCTTGGAGAAGCGCGACGACCCGTCGCGGCGGACGGTGGCCTGCACCAGATAACGCGACTTGTAATCGTAATTGACGCGTGCGAAGAGCGACGCCATGGCGTGGTTCTGCTGCCAGGCCCCGGTTTCGGAGAGGATGAGGTTGGCCGAAAAGGCGTTCATCGTCGTGAGGAAGTCGGACGACGAATTGATGCCCGACAAGACGTTGCGGTCGTAACGCCACTGCTGCTCGCTGAAACCGACCATGGCGGTGAAGTTATGGCCGCCCCACGAATTTTTGTAGGTGAGGACGTTCTCGTTGAGCCAGTTCCAGTTGAGATTGTCGTTGGAATAGCCCGTATTGCTTTTCTGCCACTCGTCGGTAATCATGCTGGGATAGACGCGGCGGCGCTTGTCGAGGTAGAGATTGGCGTTGATGTTGGTGGAGAAAGTGAGCCCCTTGGCCAGCCTGACCTCGAAACCCTGGTAGAAATTGACCTTGTAGTACTCGGTGCGGTCGGTGGTGTACTCGACCTGTGCGAGCGGACTTTTCTGCCCCTGGAAGACGCCCGCGAGCGACCCGTCGGGATAATAGAGATTGAAATAGGGACGGCGCGAAAGCATGGCCGTCATGAGCTGGCCCTCGTTGATGCCGTTCTTCTGCGAATAGCCCAGCGAGACGCGGCTGTGGAGCGTGAGCCAGCTGTTGGCGTTGTAATCGGCGTTGAGACGGGCCGTGAGACGCTGGAACCCGGTGTTGGGCACGATACCGCGCTCGTTGTAATAGCCCGTGGAGCCGTAGTACTTGATTTTGTCGGAACCGCCCGAGACGCTGAGGTCGACCTGGTCTTTCTGGCCCCATTGGAACAGGATGTCCTGGTAGTCGTTGTCGATGTTGAACGACGCGTTGAGCGAATCCTGGATAATCATGAAGCTCTCGTCGGGCGTACCGATTTTGTTCTCAAGGAAGAACGCCCGGCGCTTGAGGTCGTAGTTGCGGCGGTCGGCGCGGGTGGCCTGCGCGAGCTTGTGGGAGAGCTTGCCCCACGAATGGTAGTACTTGACCTCGACGCGCGGCGCGGAGACCGAACCGCCCTTGGTGGTGATGATGAAGACGCCGTTGGCCGAACGCGAACCGTACATGGCGGCCGACGCGGCATCCTTGAGCACCTCGACCGAGAGGATGTCGGAAGTGTTGATGCCGTCGATGTCCTCCATGGGGATGCCGTCGACGACGAACAGGGGCTTGACACCCTCGGCCGAGAAGGTGGAGATACCGCGCACGTTGACCGAAGCGGACTCGCCGGGCTGGCCCGAGCCGGCCGTGATGTGGACGCCGGCGACCTGTCCCTGCATGGCCTCGAAGACGTTGGAAGCCATCTTGCGCTCGATGGCCTCCTCCGAAAGGGAGGTGACGGCGCCCGTGATGTCGCGCTTCTTCATCGTGCCGTAAGCGACGACCATCACCTCGTCGATCTGCTGGGCGTCGGCCACCAGGTCGATGCGCAGGCGGTCGGCCTGCGCGCGCAGGGTGCGGGTCTCGTAGCCGATGAACGACACCTGCACCTCGGCGCCCCGCCGCGAAAGGCGGAGCGAGAAAGCGCCGCCGGCACCGGTGACGGTACCGTTGGAAGTGCCGGGCTCGGTGACCGTAGCGCCTATAAGAGGCTCACCGTCGGCGTAGACCTCGCCGGAGAAGGTAAAATTCCCCCCCCCCGGCATTTTGCGCCGAAACAAGCCCCGGAAACAGCAGCACGAGCCCCGCGAGGAGCAGCCACTGCGAATGGAGTTGCGTCAAAAGTTTCTTCATAAAGGTTTATATTAAGGTTGGTCTGTCATTATTGGGCGAAGAGCGAACGGGCGATGCCCAGCTCCAGCCCGCGCAGTTCGGCGAGCCCCCGCAGGCGCCCGTAGCACGAATAGCCGGGGTTGGAACGGCGGCCGAGGTCGTCGCACATCTGGTGCCCGTGGTCGGGCCGCATGGGGATGGAACGGCCCTGCCGCTGCTGGATTTCAAGCAGCGCCTTCATGACCTCGAACATCGGCACGTTGCCCTCCAAATGGTTGGCTTCGTAGAAATTGCCCTCGGCATCGCGCTGCGTGGAACGCAGGTGGACGAACCCCACGCGGTCGCCGAACTCGCGCATCATGGCGGGCAGGTCGTTGTCGGCGCGCACGCCGAACGACCCGGTGCAAAGGCACAGCCCGTTGGAGGGGTTGGGCACTGCGTCGGTGAGCTTGCGGAAATCGTCGGCGGTGGAGAGGATGCGCGGCAGCCCGAGGATGGGATAAGGCGGGTCGTCGGGATGGATGACCAGCACGGCCCCCGCCTCGTCGGCGACGGGGCAGACTTCCTTGAGGAACGCCACCAAATTGGCGCGCAGCTGCTCGGCACCGATGCCCTCGTAACGGTCGAGTTCGCGGCGGAACCGGTCGAGCGTGAAACTCTCCTCGGCACCGGGAAGCCCGGCAATCATGTTGCGCGTAAGGAGCTCCTTTTCAGCGTCGTCCATCCGCTCGAAACGGGCCCGGGCGACGGCCTTTTCAGCGTCGGAGTACTCCTGTTCGGCAGCGGGCCGCCCGAGAATGAAGAGGTCGAACGCCATGAAAGCCGCCCGCTCGAAGCGCAGGGCCTTGGAACCGTCGGCGACGGTGAAAGCGAGGTCGGTACGCGTCCAGTCGAGGACGGGCATGAAATTGTAGGTTATGGTACGGATGCCGCAGGCGGCGAGGTTGCGGATCGACTGCTTGTAATTGTCGATATACCGCCGGAACTCGCCCGATCGGGTTTTGATATGCTCGTGAACGGGCACGCTCTCGACGACGGACCAGGTGAGCCCGGCATCGGCGATGAGCTGCTGCCGCTTGCGGATTTCGTCGACGGGCCACACCTCGCCGTTGGGGATGTGGTGCAGCGCATGGACGATGTCGGTGGCGCCTGCCTGCCGGATATACTCCAGCGATACGGGGTCATCGGGCCCGTACCAGCGCCAGGACTGAGTGCAAAGGATAGGCATGGGATGATTATTCGTTAAATCGAAAAGGCGTCGAAACCGCCGTCGACCACGGCCAGGGCCCCGGTCACGAACGACGAAGCGTCGCTGATGAGGTAATGGATGGTACCCAACAGCTCCTCGGGCTCGGCGAAGCGTCCGGCGGGCGTGTGGGCGATGATGGTCCGCGCGCGGTCGGTATAGGAACCGTCGGGGTTGGTCAGCAGCGCCCGGTTCTGGTTGGTGAGCAGGAACCCGGGGACGATGGCGTTGACGCGCATCTCGGGGCTGAACTTGGTGGCGAGCTCGGCGGCCATATATTTGGTATAGTTGCCGATGGCGGCCTTGGCGGCGCCGTAGCCCACGACGCGGGTAAGCGGACGCAGGGCCGATTCGGAGCAGAAGTTGACGATGACGCCTTTCTTGCGGGCGGTCATGGCCTCGCCGAAGACCGTAGTGGGGAGCACCGTACCGAAAAGGTTGAGGTCGACGACCTTCTTGAAAGCGTCGATTTCGAGGTCGAGGAACGACTTGTCGGGAGCGATGGTCGCACCGCCCATGTTGCCGCCTGCGGCGTTGAGCAGGACGTCGATACGGCCGTACTTGGCGAGGATGTCGGCACGGTTGCGCTCCAGCACTTCGCGGTCGAGCACGTCGGTGGTGAGGAAAAGCCCGTCGCCCCCCTGCTGCCGGATGGCGTCGAGCAGCTCGCCGCCCGCCTGCGCGTCGCGGTCGAGCACGACGACCGAAGCGCCCTGTTCGGCCAGGTAGCGGCAAATGGAACGGCCCAGGATACCGGCACCGCCCGTAACCACGACCACGAGGCCGCGAATGTCGAAAAGATTTTTCATAATCAGATGATGTGGCTATTATAAAATTGTACGTTTTCGCGGAGAACGATGTCGATGGGCATCAGGTTGTCGGTCGGACCGCGGCGGCCGCTGACCAGCATGTCGCAGAGCGCCATGACCCCGTGGTAACCCTGCGCCGCGGGACGCTGGGCGACGAGCGCCGTGACGACCCCTGCTTCGAGCATCTCGCGGTTGCGGGGGATGACGTCGTAGCCGACGAGCCGCACCCCGTCGCGGCCCGAAGCGCGGAGGTAGTTGGCGAGAATATAGCAAGTCGAATTGAAGGTGACGGCCCCGGCGATACGAGGGTTCCGGACGAACAGCTCATCGAGCACGCGGCGGTTGTAAGCCTCGTCGTCGAGCCGGAGCGAAACCCCGAGCAGGCGGCCGCGGAACCCTGCGCGGCCGAGGTAGTCGCGGAAACCCGCCTCGCGGTTGCGGCACTGGTTGGACCCACCGTCGCCGCGGTGGACGATACTGCCCACGAGGATGTCGGCGTCGGGCGCGATGCGGTCGGCGAGCAGCCGGGCCGCGACACACCCGGCGTCGGCCGATGAAGTGCCGAAATAGGCCAGGCGGTTGCAGCCGGCAATGTTGGAATCGACGAAGACGTAGGGAATCCCCTCGGCGTCCAACTCGTGCGCATAGGCCACGACCGAATCGGCAAAGAGCGTAGCGAGCAGCACGCCGTCGAAATGCTCGTCGCGCACGCGGGCGAGCGTCCTTAAAAAGGTGGCGTGGTCGTACTGGTCGAAGAAGAAACGGCGGACCCGGACGTTGAAACGCTCGGCCCCGACGGCGGCGCGCGAAATCCCGGCGTCGACGTCGGCCCAGTAATCGCCCTCGCGGAACGAGGGAATGATGACGGCCAGGGTCCGTTCGCGGCTCGAAGCCAGCGACCGGGCCACGAGATTGGGCTGGTAGTCGACCGCCGAGAGCACCTCGCGGATGCGGCGCAGATTCTCCTCGGAGACCTTGCCCCGGTTGTGGAGCACGCGGTCGACCGTCCCGGCCGAAACTCCGGCCATACGGGCGATGTCGACGATGCGGATATGTTCTTTGAGCTTGTCCATCGTTGTATGCAAACATAGAAACAATTTTCCGAATATCCAAAGTGTGTGCGCACACACTTGTGATTTTCCCAAAATACGACCCGGAAGCAACCCGCCGGACGCAATCTGCGAACCCGCCGGACGTCCGGAAAACCGAAGCCGGAAAAACCGCACGGCAAAGGATTTGCGGCGCGCCGCGACAACAAAAACGGACACTCCGGCAACAAAAAAAGAGGCGGAAAATCGCAGGATTTTCCGCCTATCAAGAAACGGCGATTTTTACGCTTACTAAATTTCGTGCGGCGGCGCGGCGAACTGCCTGCGGACGATGTCGCGAAGCTCGCGGAACGCCTCCAAGCGGAAAAGCAGCGAGAGAAGCAGATAGACGACCGCTCCGCAGACGGCCTCCAACAACAGCCGCAGCCACGGGTTGGCGATGGGAGCCCCCGCCACCCCTCGGACGGCCGCATACATGGCCCCGGCGACGCACGCTATCGGAAACAGCGTCCGCACGAAACGCCGCGCCGGCAATGCCGAGACACGCAGGGCGGCCCAGACGTTGACAACCATTTCGCATGCGGCGAAAACGACCAGCCCCCACACAACGGCCTGCACGCTGCGGGGAATCGTGAGGGCGAAGATGGCCGTCAGGACAATCTTCTTGGAGACCTCCAGCCGGACGATAAGGGACCCCCCGCACCGCACTTTCATGACGTTGTAAGCCACCATCGCCACCGGATAGAAAAGCCCGGCCAAGCAAACGGCCTCGAAATAAGGCACCGTAGGCATCCACTTGTCGCCCAACAGCACGGCGAACATGTCGCGCGCCACAGCCGAAAGACCGAGCATGACGGGAAACATGGCATAGGCCACAATCATAGTCACCTGCCGGAAACTTTCGGCGAACTTGCGCCCGTCGCCGGCGATGCGGGAGAACGCCGGATAAGTGACCCCCTGCACGGCGGTCATGGTCGAAGAGACGGGCAGGTCCTTGAGCTTGAGCGCCTGGTCGAAGAAACCGAGGGTCTGGGCCGAATAGAGCCTGCCGATGAAGAGCTGCGGAATCTTGTTATAGACAGCCGAGATGAGGTCGGTGGCCAACAAACTGAAACTGAACGGCGCCATCTCGCGCAAGGCCGCGAAACTCCAACCCGCGCTGCGCCGGGGCCGCCAATCGCTGAGCCACCACAACAGCAAGGCCCGCACGGCCATCTGCAAAACCCGCTGGGCAACCAAGCTCCACACCCCGCATCCGGCCAACGCCAACAGCACGGCCGCAACGCCGCTGACCAATGAAGCAGTGAAAGTGACCTTGGACAAAAGGGCGAATCGGAAACGCCGGGTGAAAATGGTATTTTGGATGACGCACAGCGCATTGACGGGCACCAACAGAAAGAAGACCGGGGCGATCTGCGTGATGACGGGCATGTCGTAATAACGGGCCACCACAGGCGACAAGGCCGTGAGCAACACGTAAAGCACGGCCGAAACCCCGATGTTGAAGAGGAACACCGAACAGTAATCCTCGGCCGAAGGCTCGGCCTTGCGGATGAGGGTCTGCGAAAAACCGCTGTCGACGACGACCACAGCGAAGGCGGCGAAAGCAGTGAGGATGGCTACGACGCCGAAATCGCCGGGCATGAGCAGACGCAACACGACGATCGACACCCCCATTTGCAGGAGCATCGTCCCGACTTTCTCGCCGATGGACCAGGCCACGCCGCGCGCGACGCGCTCTTTCAATTCGCCCGCCACGGCATCAATGGGTCTGGCAGGCACTGTACTCGTTGCGCTCGCGGATACGCTTCACGTCGGCGATCTCGACGTAGGAAGCACCGCCGTCGGGACCGAAACTGCCGCCGACGATGGCCAGCAAATCGCTATCCTCCAGATGCCCCACCACCTCCATGGCATCCGTCAGGAAGTGGTAACGGTCGCACAGCTCCTGCTTGCGCAGGATGGGCACGACGCCGTAGGAAAGGGCCAGAATACGCTGGGCGTGAAGCTGGTAGCAAACGGCGACAACGGTTTTCTGACCGCGGAAAGCCGCCAGGTAACGCCCCGTGCGCCCGGTCTTGGTATCGAGAACGACGTAACGGATGGGCAGGTTGGTGGACGCCCGCACGGCCGACCGGGCGAGCTGGGCCGTAATCTCGTGGTTGACCGAAATCATGTCGAGGTCGACCATGGGCTTGAAATGGCTTTCGTCGCGCTCGATTTCGCGGGCGATGCGGGCCATCGTAGCCACCGCCTCGGCGGGATAATCGCCCATGGCGGTCTCGTCGCTGAGCATCACGGCGTCGACGCGTTCGTAGATGGCGCTGGCCACGTCGCTCACCTCGGCCCTCGTGGGACGCGGATTGCGGACCATGGAATAGAGCATCTGGGTGGCGATGATGACGGGGCGCTTGGCCGAAATACACTTCTCGACGATGCGCCGCTGCGTATTGGGGATGACCTCGGCGGGCAGTTCGACCCCCAGGTCGCCGCGGGCGACCATGATGCCGTAGGAGGCCTCGATGATTTCGTCGATGTTGTCGAGCCCCTCCTGGTTCTCGATTTTGGAGATGATTTTGATGGGGCTGCCATGGGCGTCGAGGATGGCCTGCACGGCCTGCAAGTCGCGCACGGAACGCACGAACGAATGGGCAATGAAATCGACGTCGTGCGAAATGGCCCACTCGATGAAACGGCGGTCCTTGTCGGTGACCGACGGCAGGTCTATCGAGACGCCGGGAACGTTGACGCTCTTGCGCGACCTCAAAGCCCCGTCGCCGACGAACTCGCAGGCGAGCTCCGAATCGGACTTGCCGACGACGCGCAGCTCGACCTCGCCGTCGGCAATAAGCATGCGGGCCCCGACGGGGATGTCGGCGACGATGCCGGGCACGTTCATGTAGACCACCTCGCGGGTGGTGGCGTCGGAACCGTCCGACCCCCGAACGGCGACGCGGTCGCCGGCCTTGAACTCGATGCGCTCGCCGAACTCGGGCGCGAGGGTCGTGACGCGGATTTCGGGTCCCTTGGTATCGATCATGACGGGAATGGCGGGATTGACCCGATGGACCGTCTCGACGATGCGGGAAGCCCCTTCGAGGGTGACATGCGCCGAATTGATGCGCACGACGTCCATCCCGGCGTCGGCCAGCTGACGGACGAACTCCTCGGTACACCGGAAATCCGACATGGTGGCGACGATTTTGGTCTTCTTCAACTTATCCATTTTCTACTTGTTTTGTTTTTTACTGCTGCAAAGCGGATGCCCTTGCCCTTTCGAGCAGCGCCTCGATACCCAGTCTGTAAGAATCGAGCCCGAAACCCATGACCGAACCGACGGCCACGGACGCGAGCAGCGAGACATGGCGGAACTCCTCGCGGGCGAGAATCGACGAAATATGGACCTCGACGACGGGCACCGACACGGCGGCGACGGCATCGCGCAGGGCGACGGAAGTATGCGTATACCCCCCGGCGTTAAACACCACGCCGTCGAAACGCCCCTCGGCCTGCTGCACGGCGTCGATGAGCTCGCCCTCGATATTGGACTGGAAATACTCCAGCCCGACCTGCGGATAACGCTCCTGCAACGCGGCGAAGAAGTCGCCGAACGGCTGCGTACCGTAGACCCCGGTTTCGCGCCGGCCCTGCAAATTGAGGTTGGGCCCGTTGAGAATCAATATTTTCATGGCTCTGCAAACTGCCCGGCACCCCGGGCGAATCCGGGCACAAAGATAACGCAAGCGAACCACAAAACAATGAATAATCAATAGTTAATAATTAACGGTTAATGATTTTTGCCGTGTCGGGCCGATCATTCATTAACTATACATTCTCTCCTCCCGCGGGCCCGGCCGGGGCGGTCGCGCGTAAGCGCGAGCCGGGCTCCGCGTAAAATTTGTCATTCTGAACGTATGCGAGGACCCGACGCTCGCAGCATGAGCCGAGACCGCTGGCGGGCTATGCCATGCAAGGAGGAGGAAAACAAGCGCAGCGAAACATCCGAAAAAAGACCATTTGCTCTTTCAGAACGCCAGTATAATTTTTAATTCTTAATTTTTCATTTTTAATTACCTTTGCAGGGTATGACCGAATTCGGATTCATAGAGAGCCTCCGCACGCTGTGCGCCGACCTGCCGCCGGGCGGCTTCGAGGGCATCGGCGACGACTGCGCCGTCCTGCCGCTGGACGACGGGCAGGCGCTGGTGTTCACGGCCGACCTGCTGACGGAAGGGGTGCACTTCCTGCGCGAAGCGACGACGCCCGAGGAGCTGGGCGCCAAAGCGCTGGCGGTCAATCTGAGCGACGTGGCGGCCATGGGCGCCCGCCCCGTGGCCACCCTGCTGTCGCTGGCCCTGCCGCCGGACGCGACGGACGAATGGGCGGCCCGCTTCATGCAGGGCTACCACGCGCTGTCGGCCCGCTACGGAACGGCGCTCGTGGGCGGCGACACGACCCGCTCCGAACACGGCATCACCCTCAATGTGACGGCCATCGGACGGGCGGACGAAAAGCATCTGAAACGCCGCAGCGCCGCGCGCGAGGGCGACATACTGCTGGTGACAGGTCCCTTGGGAGCGTCGGGCGCGGGCCTGCGCGACATTCTGGCAGGCAGGTACGACACCCCGCTGGCGGCGCTGCACCGCAGCCCGCTGCCGCAGGTCGCCGAGGGGCAATGGCTCGGAACGCGCCGGGAAGTACACGCGATGATGGACCTCTCGGACGGGCTGGCGTCGGACGTGCGCCACATCATGGAACAATCGGGCACGGGCGCGGCTATCGAGCTGACGCAGATACCCGTGGCCGAGGGCAGCGACCTGCGCACGGCCGCCTGCGGGGGCGAAGACTATCAGCTGCTGCTGACGGCGGCGCCCGAAGCGGCAGAGAAGCTGACGGCCGATTTCGCACAGCGGTTCGGCGCGCCGCTCTACCCCGTCGGCCGCATCGAACCGGGCGACGGACTGCGCTGGCTGCGCGACGGCGCCGAAACCGAACTCGACTGGCGGGGATTCACCCACTACTAAGAAAAACGCCCGCCGGAACCGACGGGCCAACAATCCGAGCAGATACCCCTAACGGGATTCTTCGACGATGTAGACATGGTCGTCGTGCCGCCGCATCCGGTAATGCTCGCGGGCGTACTGCTCCAGATATTCGTCGTAGCGAAGCTGCCGGAGCAAAAGGCTGTCGGCGGTAATCTTGGTCTGAAAAACCGCCTTCTGCCGGTTCAGCTCGTTGATTTGCCGCTGAATCTTGATGGCGTGGACGACGTTCCGCCCCACAACGAAGAGGGTGAAAGCCATGATCAGCACCGTAGCGCCGATCCAGAATCTTTTGACAAGCCGGGCATCCATGGACATCAGGGAATCTGCATGTATTTGTGGGTCTGGACGGAGACGTTCCACCGCGGATGCGCCTTGACGTACTCCACAATGGCGGGCATGACCTTTTCGGCGGCGCTCCATTCGGGCTGAAGATAGAGCAGGCACCCCTCGCCGACGCGCGCGGCGTTTTGCTCGGCCCACGCGAAATCCTCCTCGCAGCCGACAACGACCTTCAATTCGTCGGCCCGTGCGAAAGCCTCGTCCAGCGGCGGCCGGCGGCGCTTGGGCGAAAGACACACCCAGTCGAAACGCCCGCTGAAAGGATGCGAGCCCGAAGTTTCGAGGTGAATCCGCACCCCCTGCCCGGCCAGCGCGCGGGTCAGCGGCTCCAGCGGATAAATCAGCGGCTCGCCGCCCGTAACCACGACGGTCTGCGCCCCGCAGGCGGCCACGCGCCCGACGACCTCCCCGACCCCGACGGGCGGAAAGAGCGCCGGATTCCAGGCATACTTGGCGTCGCACCACTCGCACCCGACGTCGCACCCGCCCAGGCGGACGAAATAAGCCGCCCGCCCTGCATGGCGCCCCTCGCCCTGCACGGTATAGAAATCCTCGGCGACGGGCAGCGAACGCCCGCCGTCGAGCACGCCGCTATCGGGAAACGCCGCCATTACTCGGTAACTACGTAAATATCCTTGAGACTGCGCCCCAGCTGGTCGTAGTCGAGCCCGTAGCCGACGATGAACTCGTTGCCGATCTCCATGGCGCGGTACTCGATGGGCCGCTGCTTGCGGTAGGACCCGGGCTTGAAAAAGAGCGTACAGACGGCGATGCTCGCGGGCTTGCGGGCTTCGAGGTCGCGAATCATGTGGTCGATGGATTCGCCCGTGTCGACGATATCTTCGACGATGATGACGTGGCGCCCCTCGATGGAATTGTTGAGCCCCAACAGGCTCTTGACCTCCCCGGTCGAGGAAGTGCCCTCGTAGGACGAGAGCTTGACGAACGAAAGCTCGTTGTTGAACTCGATTTTCTTGATAAGGTCGCTCATGAACATGAACGACCCGTTCAGCACACCGACGAACAGCGGGGTCTGCTTGTCGGCATAATCGCGGTTGATGCGCTGGGCGACCTCGCTCACGGCCCGGTCGATCTGCTCGGCGGGAATCATGATGCGGAATTTCTTGTCGTGAAGCTGTATGATCTCCTTCATGGGGTCAGAATTTGTTTTTGCAAAAGTAACGAATTGCACGCAAGAAATAAGCGTTTCGGCAGAAAAATTATTGCGGGAGGGCGCAATTTCCTGCCCCGCACGGAAATCCTCCGCTGCACCCGCAATTCACCTTTAAGCCCCCTACCGGGGCTTGACTTGCCTGCGGCTTGGATGGGCGGCACCTCGGCATAGCTCAAGCAATGCTTGGCTCTGCACTCGGTTTGCACCATCATCTGCTCCCGCTTGGCATAATCCGCCTGCGGTGGCTTCTGCCCTCGCCTACTCGCAAAGTTCACCTTTCTAAAAAAGTTCGTCCCGGGGAAACACACTCCCCCGGGACGAAAACGAACGGTTCGCAGGAACTGCCCGGCACTACACGAGCCCGGAGAAACCCATGAACGCCATGGCGAGGATACCGGCGGTAATCAACGCGACGGGAATCCCCTTGAAAGCCTTGGGCACGTCCTCGAAATCCAACCGCTCGCGGATACCGGCGAAGAGCACCAGCGCGAGGGCGAAGCCGAGGGCCGTAGCGACCGAGTAAGTGACGCTCTGCAAGAGGTCGAACTCCTTCTGAATCATAAGGATGGCCACACCCAGCACGGCGCAGTTGGTCGTGATAAGCGGCAGGAAGATGCCGAGCGCTTGGTAGAGCGACGGCGAGAGCTTCTTGAGGATGATTTCGACCATCTGCACCAACGCCGCGATGACGAGGATGAAGACGATGGTCTGCATGTAGACGATGCCGAGCGGCACGAGCACATAGGTCTGAATCAGCCACGCGACGACGGCGGCGATGGCCATGACGAAAGTTACGGCCGCCCCCATGCCCAGCGAAGTCTCGACCTTCGACGACACGCCCAGGAACGGGCAGATGCCGAGGAACTGCGCCAGCACGACGTTGTTGACGAAGATGGCGCCGATGATGATTGCGAAATAGGAAAGCTCCATAACTATCTTTTGGCTAATTTATTGAACAGAACCATGAGGTAGCCCAGCACGAGGAAGGCACCCGGCGCGAGGACGAAAATCAGGGGCGTGAAATCGGAAATGCCAAGGCTGAGCCCGAAGAACGAGCCGCTGCCCAGGATTTCGCGCACGGCGCCGATGACCGTCAGCGACAAGGTGAAGCCCAACCCGATGCCGATGCCGTCGAGCACCGAATCGAACGCCGAATTCTTCGATGCGAACGCCTCGGCGCGGCCGAGGATGATGCAGTTGACGACAATCAGCGGGATGAAGACGCCCAGCGACGCGTAGAGCGCCGGCACGAACGCCTGCATCAACATCTGGATGATGGTCACGAACGACGCGATGATGACGATGAACGCCGGGATGCGCACCTTGTCGGGGATGATGTTCTTGACGAGCGAAATCACCAGATTGGACATAATCAGCACGGCCATCGTGGCCAGACCCATGCCCATGCCGTTTTCGGCCGAAGTGGTGGTGCCCAGCGTGGGGCACATGCCGAGCACCAGCACGAACGTGGGGTTGTTCTTGACGATGCCGCTCAAAATAATCTTCAACTTATTCATTCTGACCTCCTTCCTGAGCCTGGGGCTCGCTGGTTCGGGTGGCGCCG
Source organism: Alistipes sp. UBA6068 (assembly GCF_949428155.1). NCBI lineage: Bacteria > Pseudomonadati > Bacteroidota > Bacteroidia > Bacteroidales > Rikenellaceae > Alistipes > Alistipes sp. UBA6068. The sequence goes on from NZ_CASQFS010000011.1 coordinate 51,442, forward strand.
GACACCGTGTCGGCAGGCATTTCGCCCGTCGAAACGCTCTTGAAAGCCATCCAGGCGCGGTTGATCGCGTCGACGTAGGCGCGCGACGAAATGGTGGCGGCGGTCAGCGCATCGACGTCGCCGCCGTCCTTGGTGACGGCCAGCTTGCCGCCGACGAGCTTCTTCTGCTCCAGCTGCTGACCCTTGATGCTGTTGATAAGGGGGTTGCCCTCGTCGGCCATCTTGGTGCCGAGACCCGGGGTCTCGGTCTGCTTGAGAACGTTGACGTTGATGACCTCGCCTGCGGGCGTGAAGCCGACCATCAGGCTGACGGGACCGCCGAAGCCCTGCTTGGAGATGGCTTCGACCGCATAGCCGACCGTCATACCGTCGAGCGATGCAGTGTGGACCGTGACAATCATGTCGTCGATAGTCAGCTCGTCGCTGAGCGTCTCGTCGAACGCGGGAAGCACCCCGTTGAGCGCTTCGGTCTTGGCGGCCAGCTCGGCCTGCGCGATGGGCTCCAGCGTAATCATGTTGACGACGCCGACACCCGCCGAAGCGATAAGCGTAATGCCGAACAGAACGGCCGTCATGTTGAGAAGTGTGCTTTTCATCTTGCCGTTCCTCCTATTTGACGCCGAAGCGTTTGGGTTTGACATACTTGTTGATAAGGGGCACCGTCGAGTTCATGATAAGGATAGCGAACGACATACCCTCGGGGTAAGCGCCCCACAGACGGATGCACATGGTGATGGCACCGATGCCGACAGCGAAAATCACGCCGCCGCGCACGGTCATGGGCGAAGTGGAATAGTCCGTAGCCATGAAGATGGCACCGAGCATCGCACCGCCCGCCAGCACGTGGAACAAGGGGAACTGCCACAAGGCGGCCTCCTCGGCCCCGCGGCTCAGCGCCACGACGAAAGCGAACGCAGCCATCGTAACGAGCACCGTCACGGGGATGTGCCACGTAATGACGCGGCGCCACAAGAGGTACACGAAGCCTGCGAACAGCGCCAGCGCGGCGACCTCGCCCAGCGAACCGGGCATGTTGCCGAGCAGGAGGTCCTGCACGCCGAGAATGTCGGCGGCGGCCCCGTGCTTGACGGCGGCCAGCGGCGTAGCGCCCGACAAGGCGTCGAGCCCCTCGATTTCGGGGAACGCGGTCATCTGCACGGGATAGGCGATCAGCAGGAAGACACGCCCGACCAATGCGGGGTTGAACGGATTCTTGCCCAGGCCGCCGAAAGTCATCTTGGCGATGGCGATGGCGACGAAGGCACCCATGACGACGATCCACCAGGGAATCGACGCGGGGAGGTTGAAAGCCAGCAGGACGCCCGTGACCACGGCCGACCAATTGCCGACGGTGGGCTTGCCACCGACCAGAAAACGCTGGATAAGGTACTCGAACCCTACGCACGAAAGCACCGAAAGGGCCGTGACGCAGAGCACGCTCCACCCGAAGACGACCGTCGAGACGATCAGCGCCGGCACGAGCGCGATGACGACGTCGCGCATGATCCGGCCCGTGGACTGCATGGTCTGCACGTGCGGAGCGGGAGCGACGATAAGTTTGTTAGCCATTGTATTTGTGTTTTTCAGACTGCGGGGTTAACTACTTTTTAGGTGCTGCCGCGGCGGCGCGCTGGCGGATGATGCCCATGACGCTCTGTTTGCCCAGGCGTATCCAGTCCAGCAGGGGCAGGTACGACGGACAGGTCGACTGGCAGCAGCCGCACTCGATGCACGAAGTGATCATCTGCGCTTCCAGCTCGTCCCAGTTCTTCTTCTGGGTCATTTTGGAGAGGTAGTAGGGCTCCAGACCCATCGGGCAGGCAGCCACACACTTGGCGCACTTGATGCACTGCGAGGCCTCGCGGCGCACGGCATCGCGGCCGCTCAGAACGGTGATGCCCGAGCAGCCTTTCGTGACGGGCGACGCAAGGTTGACCATCGCACGGCCCATCATGGGACCGCCGTTGATGACCTTGCCTGCGTCGGTGGGCAGACCGCCTGCGGCGTCGATAAGCGACTGAATGGGAGTACCCATGCGCGTCAAGAGGTTCTTGGGCTCCTTGACGCTCTTGCCGGTAATAGTAACGACGCGTTCGATGAGCGGCTTGTTCTTCTGCACAGCGTAGTAAACGGCCAGCGTGGTCGACGCGTTGCAGACCACAGCCCCCACGTCGATGGGCAGTGCGGGCGGCGGCGGAACCTGACGGCCCGTCACGGCGGCAATCAACTGCTTCTCACCGCCCTGCGGATAACGCACCTTGAGGGGCACGACCTCGACGCCGTGGTACTCCTTGACGAGTTTGGAGAGATGGGCGATGGCGTCGGGCTTGTTGTTCTCGATGCCGATGAAAGCGCGGTCTACGCCGATGGCCTTCATCAGAATCGAAACGCCGACAAGCAGCTCCTCGCCGTGCTCCAACATGGTACGGTGGTCGGAGGTGAGGTAAGGCTCGCACTCCACGCCGTTGATAATCAGCGCGTCGGCTTTCTTGCCCGGAGGCACGGAGAGCTTGACGTGCGTGGGGAACGTGGCGCCGCCCATGCCGACGATGCCGGCGTCCTTGATTTTGGCGATTATCTGCTCGGCCGACAGGCTGCACTCCTTGACGAGCGTCTCCGAACGGTCGATGCCCTCGGCCCACTCGTCGCCCTCGCGCTTGATGGTAATCATCATCTGACGCAGACCCTGCCCGTTGGGCTGCATGTCCACAGCCGCGACGGTGCCCGAGACGGGCGAATGGATGTTGGCCGACATGAAACTGCCCGCCTCGGCGATAAGCTGCCCGGTGAGAACCTTGTCGCCCTTGGCGACCTTGGCCACGGCGGGCGCGCCGATATGCTGGGCCAGCGGAATCATCACCGTCTCGGGCAACGGAAGCACCTCGACGGGCTTGCCGCAGCTCAGCTTGTTTTCCGACGGATGAACTCCGCCCATTGGAAATGTTTTCATAGGTATGTATCCTTTCTTTGTACCGAGGGTCCGTTTCCGGTCCGAATCGCAGGTTCGAGCGCTGTTGCTCGCGGCCGCGGGCCGCGTATTCAGGTCCGACCCTCCCCTAAATCCCCTCCTCGGAGGGGACTTGGTGCCGCTAACGCGGCAAAACCGACACTATCGATCCTCGGTACATGATTGAACGATTTCTTATTCAGCCTTGACAGCCTTTCCGGCAGCGGGCGCAGCAGGAGCGGCTTTTTCGGCGGGAGCCTTGGGCTCCTTGGGCAGGGGCTCCATGTTGACCAGTTTGATGGCACCCGTGGGGCACTCGTTGACGCACTTGCGGCAGAGCTTGCACTTCTGCGGGTCGATGTAGGCGAGGTTGTTCTCGACGGTGATGGCACCGAACTGGCAGACTTTCTCGCACTTGCCGCAGCCGATGCAGCCGGCCTTGCAGGCTTTCATGACGACAGCGCCCTTGTCCTTGGATACGCACGACACGTAGACGGCGCGGTCCTTGGGCCACTTCTTGCGCAGCTCGATGATGGCCTTGGGGCACGCCTTCACGCAGGCACCGCAGGCAGTGCACTTCTCGGGGTCGACCTCGGGAAGCCCGGTCGCAGGATTGATATGAATGGCATCGAACGCACAGACCGTCACGCAGTCGCCGAAGCCCAGACAGCCGAACGAACAGCCCGTCTCGCCGACATAGAGCGACGAAGCGACGGCGCACGAACGGGCCCCGTTGTACTCGTTGGTCCGGGGACGCTTCTCGCACGTGCCGCCGCAGCGGACCGTAGCGGTCTGCGGCTCCTTCTCGGCCGCCGCCTTACCCAGGTAGGCCGCGATGGACTTCATGCAGTCGCCGCCGCCCACCGGACAGAAGAGCGCCGAAATATCGTCGTTCTTGACCAACGCATCGGCCATGCCGCGGCAGCCGGCGAAGCCGCAGCCGCCGCAGTTGGCACCGGGCAGCATCTTCTCCACCTGGTCGATGCGCGGGTCCTCCTCGACGCGGAACTTCTGCGCGACGAAGTAGAGGATCACGGCGGAAAGTACTCCCAGGACACAGAGCGTCAGGATGGTGTAAAGTAATACTTCCATTAGTTTTTAGTTATTGTAAATTGAATTGTGTGTTCGATACGACGGCGGAAAAGCCACAATACCATATAATATAGGAGCACGGCCCCGAGCGATGCCAGCGCGCCGCGGCCCTCGCTCCACCCTGCCGCGCCGACCGTAAGGCCCAGCACGGCCAGCAAAACGACGAGCGCCCCGCCATAGGCAAGAGCGACCGACAAAATCCCGATGCGGCGCCGGACCCCCACGGTCACGGCATCGCCCGGAGCGAACGCCCCGGCCTCGGAAGCGGCCACCTCGACGATTTTTTCCTGCGTCTCGGCCAGCCCGCAGGCCTGCCGCGCGCTGCACGCCCCGCAGGCGCTGTGCGAAGTAATCCGCACGAAGACTTTTCCGGCTTCCGTGCGTTCGACGGTCCCGCTATGTTCTATCAGTTCCGCCACGGTCTCAGTCCCCGTATTTGTTGGTCAGCGGCATCAACCGCTCGTGGCCGAACGAACACATCGACAGCCGCAGCACGGGCGGGAACTGGTAGCGTTTCTTCTCGTTGCGCATGATCATGGCGTGGATTTTCTCGACGACCTCGGAATCGAATCCGGCGTTGATGATCTCCTCGCGGTGCTGTCCCTCCTCGATCATGCGGAACAGAATGGCGTCGACCACCTCGTAGGGCGGCAAAATATCGGAATCCTTCTGCCCGGGATGCAGCTCGGACGACGGTTCCTTTTTAAGGATGTTTTCGGGAATAGGCTCGCCCTGCGTGCGGTTGATATAGCGGGCCATGTCGTAGATTTCCCCTTTGTAGAGGTCGCCCGTGGGGCTGAAAGCGCCCGCCGTATCGCCGTAGAGGGTACAGAAACCCAATGCGTTCTCGCTCTTGTTGGACGAATTGAGCAGGATATAGTCGTTCTTGTTCTGCACGGCCATCAAGAGGATGGTGCGGATGCGGGTCTGTATATTCTCCTCCGTAGCGTCGAACTCGGTGCCGCCGATGACGGGCTTGAGCGTGTCGATGACGCTTGTATAGATTTCGGAAATGGGGATGACGTTGTACTCGATGCCCAGCCGCACGGCCAGTTCCTTGGCATCCTCGACCGAATCCTCGGACGAGAAAGGCGAGGGCATCAACAAGGCCCGGACATTCTCCCGGCCGAGCGCATCGGCGGCCAGACACACCACCACGGCGGAGTCGATACCGCCCGAAAGGCCGATGCAGGCTTTCTTGTAACCGTTCTTGAGGAAGAAATCGCGCAGGCCGCACCGCGCAGCCTCGTAGACCATCCGCGTGCGGTCGCCGGACGAAGGGATAGTGACCGGCTCGCCCTTGGAACGGGTATCGAAGACCCGGAAATCCTCCTCGAAACTTTTCATCATCAGCACGAGCTCGCCGCGGCTGTTGAACGCTCCGGACGTACCGTCGTAGACGATGTCGGTAGCACCCCCGACCTGGTTGACCAGCACGAGGTTCTTGCCCTCGACGAACGAGAGGTTGCGCATCATCTCGTAACGCCGGGTCATGGTTCCCTTGCCGTACTTGCGGGCGTTGATGGAGATAATCGTATCGACCGAACGGTCGAAATCGTGCTCGCGGCTCAGGTCGTCGCCGACGATGACGGCGCACTTGCGGCCCTTGACCGTGACATACTCGAACCCTTTGGACGGAACGAGAAAACCCATCTCGCGACGGGCCGTGATGTATTTCTTGCCGACGTACCGCAGCACCTTGCGGTCCTGGATGAGCGCCGCGGCGCTGACCGTGCCGTCGGCCGTGAGGAGCGGAAGCCCCACGATGGCGGCGATGCCGTCGCAGCACGACGCGATTTCTACCAGCGCCTCCTCGCACAACTCCAGGAAAGTGGTCTTACGCAGCAGGTCGAAACCCGGCGTTCCGCTCAGCGCCTGCTCGGCGAAAATCACCAGGTCCGCATTCCTGGCTTTCGCCTTGTGGATCGCGCCGATGATTTTCGACGCATTGCCGTCCACATCGCCGACGGTATAATTCAACTGGGCTATAGCGATTTTCATCTATGGCAATTTAAGTCCGGAATTACAACTTCGCAAAGTTAAGGATTATTTGTAAAAGTCGGAAAAATTTTCCATGTTAATAAATTAACATGACTGCGAGGGCCGGGCCGTGGCAACAATGAAACGCAAGACAGCCGGAACCCGCTGGGGCTCCGGCTGTCGGAACGCAATGCAGCTGCGCTACTCCTTCGCCGGCTCGGGGTCGGCGACGAGGATACGGCCGCAGTATTCGCAGATGATGATTTTCTTGCCCTGGCGGATGTCGGCCTGGCGCTGGGGCGGGATTCGGTTGAAGCAGCCGCCGCAGGCATCGCGCTTGACCGTCACGACAGCCAGCCCGTTGTGGACGTTGCGGCGGATACGCTCGTAGGCGACCAGCAGACGCTCGTCGATTTTGGCCCGGATTTTCTCGGCCTGCGCCCCGAACTCGGCGACCTGCGGCGCGGTCTCGGCCTCGATACCCTCCAGCTCGCTCTTCTTGGCTTCCAGGTCGGCGGCCCGCTCGCTGCTGAGCGCCTCGGCCTCCTCCAGGAGCACCTTCTTGCTCTTGATGCCGGCGGCATACTCCTTGAGCCGCTTGTCGGCCAGTTCGATTTCCAGCTCCTGGTATTCGATTTCCTTGGTGATGGCGTCGAACTCGCGGTTGTTGCGCACGTTGTTCTGCTGCTCCTTGTAGTTGGCAATCATGATTTTGGCCTGGTCGGTCTCGCGCTTGCGCTGCTTGATCAGGGCGTTGAGCTCCTCGATTTCGGCGTTGATCTTGTCGACGCGGGTCCGCATGCCCGCCATCTCGTCCTCGAGGTCCTGCACCTCCAACGGCAGATCGCCCTTGACCTTGTTGATCTCGTCGATCCTGCTGTCGATACGCTGCAGTTCGTAGAGCGCCAGGATCTTCTCCTGCATCGAGTAATCGGCCTCGGCGGTCTTCTTCTGTGTAGCCATATGATGTCGTAATGATTTTGAACCTAATTAAACCCAATAGTTCACCGGATTGCGCGTGCACGCGCTCCTGCGGAGCGCAAAGGTAAGCAAATTTTTCGATAAAATGTCAAACAGCAGCCGAATTGCGCAATATTCGCTCTCGAAGTGTCCCACGTCGGCCACCGTGAGGGCCGAATCGGGGGTCATGAAGTCGTTGTACTTGAGGTCGGCCGTGACGTAGAAATCGGCCCCGGCGGCCCGGGCGGCACCGATGAGCGAAGCCCCGGCCCCGGTGCAGACGGCTACACGGCGCACCTCGTCGCGGACGATGTCGCTGTGGCGGATGGCCCTGACGGCCAGTTCTTTCTGAAGCAGCCGCATGAAACCGGCCGCAGCCATCGGCTCCGGCAGCTCGCCGACGACCCCGAACCCCACCTTGGCGTCGGCGTCGGAAGGCTCCAGCACCCGCAGGTTCTCAACGCCCAACTGCCCGGCCAGGTACCAGCTCATGCCGCCGGGCGCGCTGTCGAGGTTGGTGTGGCAGGCATAAAGCGCAATGCCGCGGCGGATGGCCCGCTCGACGCAGCGCTGCACCATGTCGGCCGAGTTGAAACGTTTCAGCGCATGGAAGACAATCGGATGATGGGTAATAACGAGGTCGCAGCCCTCGCGCTCGGCTTCGTCCAGCACCTCGTCGGTGACATCGACGGCCAGCAGCGCAGCATGCACCTCGTCGTCGGGACGCCCGACGATGAGCCCGGCATTGTCGTAGGGGGCCTGCCATGCGAGCGGCGCAAACCGCTCGATGACGTCGGTTATTTGCTTGATTTTCATCGGTTCAGAATAACGACTGTTCGTAAAAGGCGAAAAGTTCCTTGTTCTCGCCCTCCTCCGGCTTGCGGCGGGGACGGCGCGCGGCGCGCGGCTTCTTCTCCGCAGGGGCATCGGCCGACACGGCGGGCTCCCCGGCGGGCGTTTCGGGCTCGATTTTCACGACGGGCTTACGGCGCGGCGCAACGTCCTGCGCGGCAGGTGCTTCGGCCGCAGGCTCCTCGTCGGCGACCACCCCCTCGCCGCCCGTCTTGAGGTCCTCGCGCACCTCGACCAGCAGCGCCCGGATATGGCGCAGGCGGGTCATCAGCTCGGCCTCGCGCTTGATAGGGTCGTCGGCCCCTCCGGCGGCGCGGCGCTTCATGGCTTTCTTGGCCCCGTCGAGCGTCATGCCGCGCTCCTTGACCAGGTGGTAGATGACCTTGAGGTTCTCCACGTCCTGCGGAGAAAAAAGGCGGTTGCCCTTCTTGTTGCGCTTGGGCTTCAGCACGCTGAACTGCGATTCCCAATGGCGGATGAGCGACGTCTTGACGTCGAACATCTCGGCCAGCTCGCCCATCGAATAAAAAAGTTTTTCGGCCACGGCTTCGTCCGATTGAATTGATATGAAAGATTCTTCGTCGCTCTGCTCCTCAGAATGACGGTTCGCTATTGTTTGAGTATCCTCAACGAATTGGGATACAGATTGTTCACCCTGCCTCCTATGCGCTTGGCGAAGCCCAGGGCCCGCCCCTCGGCACACACCAGATTCATCCCCTCGGCCAACGCGTCGGGCCGCACCTCCGCCCGCCGCAGATAGCTTAGCGTCTCGTCGGGGCCGAACTCCGCCACAGGCACCGCCGCGCGGTCGAGACCCACGAAAAAGGCCAGCGCCGGGTCGGGCTTGAGCCGCCCTTTGAACAGCTGCCCCATCGCCACGCCCGAGCAGATGACGGGCAGCGCTTCGGAGAGGGTCCGCACGGCCTCGGCCTGCGCGGCAGGCCAGCCGTAGAACGTATCGCCCACCGTCACGAAACGCATGGCGGCAGGCTCCCGCACCCAACGGCCCAATTCGGCCACGGCCCCTTTGTCGGCCTGCCCGAAAAGCGTTCGGCGCCCCTTAGGGCTCCGCATCCGGCCACCAAGGTCCGGCGACTTGCAGGCCACGGCGGCGAAAAAGCCCTCGCCGCAGGCCCTGTGCGGGAAAAACCGATAGGTCCGGAACGCCCCGACCTGCCCGCAGACGATGCCCCACTCCGCCCCGGCTTCGGGCACGGCAGCTTCGGCCACCTCGTCGCCCGCCCATGCGAGCATCCGTTCGAGCGTTCCCTCGTCCTCGTCGCGGTTGAAGGTGCAGGTGCTGTAAATCAACCTCCCGCCGGGTTTCAGTGCGCGCCACGCTTCGCGCAGAATCGCATCCTGCCGCGCGGCGCACAACCGCACATTGCCCTCGCTCCACTCGCCGCGCGAAGCGGGGTCCTTGCGGAACATCCCCTCGCCCGAACACGGAGCGTCGACGGCCACCGCGTCGAACCAGTTCTCGAACCCGCCCAACGCCTTGGGCTCGCAGGCCGTGACCGCCACGTTGCCCGTGCCCCACTTGCGCACGTTGTCGGCGAGGACCGAAGCACGGCGGCGGTCTATCTCGTTGGCGACGACCAGCCCCTCGGGTCCCACGAGCGAAGCGTACAAAGTCGTCTTGCCGCCGGGAGCCGCACAAAGATCGAGCACCCGCCGCCCGGCGACGTCGCCGACCAACCGCCCGACGAACTGCGAAGCAGCCTCCTGCACGTAATAAGCCCCGGCATGGAACGCAGGGTCGAACGTGAACTGCGGCCGCTCGGTCAGGTAGTGCCCATCGGCACACCAGGGCACCTGTCCGCAGGCTCCGAGACGCCGCAGCAAAGCCCCGGCATCGCCGCACTTGGCGGGATGAAGCCGGACGCTCACGGGCGGCACGCCGTCGAGCGCCGCACAAAGCGCGGCCCCCTCTTCGGGGCCGAGGTCGCGGACGACGCGCCCGGCGAAAGCGACGGGAAGCTCCATGCTATTTCACACCGAGGGCGTCGATGCGGGCGCAGATACGCTCGAACACGGCGGCGTCCGAAACGAAATCCTCGTGGTCCTTGTCGATGACGAGCATGTCGCCCTCGTAGATATTATCGATCCAATGATTGTACTTGTTGTTGAGCCGCCGCAGGTAAGCCTCGTCGATATTCATCTCGTAATCGCGCCCGCGCTTGCGAATCTGCGATATGAGCGTCGGAACGCCGGCCCGGAGGTAAATCAGCAGGTCGGGCCGCGGAATCAGCGTTGTGATGAGCCGGAAAATCTTCATGTAGGTCTCGATGTCGCGCGACGACATGAGCCCCATTTCGTGGAGGTTGTCGGCGAAGATGTGGGCATCCTCGTAGATGGTCCTGTCCTGGAAGATGATGCCCTTCCGGCTGTCGCCGAGCATCTCCATGGTCTGCTGGATACGGCTCCCGAGGAACGAAATCTGAAGGTTGAACGACCAGCGGTTCATGTCGTTGTAGAAGTCGCCGATGTAGGGGTTGTCGCTCTCTTCGTAATAGGCTTTGGCGCAATAGCGCTCGGTCAGCATTTGGGTCAGCGTGGTCTTTCCGCTTCCGATGTTACCGGCAATGGCAATATACATTAATTAAAAATTAAGAATTAAAAATTCAAAATCATGCGGCGGCGTTCAGGTCGGCACGTTCCAGCAACCTTTCATGGCCGGGGTTCAAACTTGCGCGCTTTCCGACACGAACTTCAGCAGGTCGTCGGCCACGCGGCGGTCGTTGACCAGCCGCGGCACCTTGTTCTTGCCGCGGGACTGCATCCAGCCCATGAAGGTCCCCGGCGCCACGACCGTCAGGTGCTGACGCTCCAGGGTGGTCTGCCGCTTGGCGTCGTAATCGGAATTGACGCTGCGCAAGGCCTCGTCGAGCGCCGCGGCGAACCGCTCCAAGTCGTCGGGCTGCCGGCCGAACTCGACGAACCACTCGTGGGCGCCCCGCTCGCTGAGCGACATGTAAAGCGGCGCCACGCTGTACTCCGTGACGACGGCCCCCGTGCGGGTGCAGGCTTCGGCCAGGGCACGGTCGGCGTTTTCGACTATGAGCTCCTCGCCGAAGACATTGATGTACTGACGCGTACGCCCGGCGAAACGGATGCGGTAAGGGTCGGTCGACGTGAACTCCACGCGGTCGCCGATTTCGTAGCGCCACAGCCCGTTGTTGGAGGAGATGATCATGGCGTAACTGCGGCCCGGCCGAACCCCTGCCAACGGCAGGACGGTATGTCCGTCGCGGAACTCGAAATAAGTGCCGTAATCGAGCATCAGCAGCATGTCGTCGCGCTGCGGGTCGTCGGCCAGCGCGAAGAAGCCCTCCGAAGCGTTGTAGGTCTCCATGTAACGCATGCCGGGCGAAGGAATCAGCGCCTCGAACGAACGGCGGTAGGGAGCGAACTCGACGCCCCCGTGGGCGAACAGCTCCAAATCGGGCCACACCTCCAGCAAGTTGCTCTTGCCGGTGAACTCCAGCACGCGGCGCATCAACGCCAGATTCCACGACGGAACGCCGGCGAACGCCACGATATGCTGCCCGGAACACTCGCGGGCGATAGCCTCGGCCTTGCGGTCGAAATCGGAGATGATGGCCGTAGAACTCCTGGGAGCCCGGATCCCGCGGCTGAGGAAAGCCGTCTCGTGAATCAGCAAGGCCGAGAGGTCGCCGACGAGGTTGCGCCCCTCGCGGCGGCACGACCCGCCCAACGTGAGGGTCTTGCCGTCGAACATGCGGGTGCGGGGATTGGCATCGGCGACGAGCGCGGCCAGATCGCGCATGCCGAGCGTATGGTTCCACCAAAGCGACTCGCGCGTGACGGGGATATACTTGCTGCGGTCCGACGTGGTCCCCGACGACCGGGCGAAGAGACCGACGCGGCCGGGAGCGGCGACGTTGCGCTCGCCCGCGACCATGCGCTCGATCCACGGCTTGAACGAATCGTAATCGAACACGGGAACCAAGGCGCAGAAATGCGCGGGAGTCCGGGCCGCCGACAAGCCGTACCGCTTGCCGAAAGCCGTACCGAGCCCCCGGTCCACCAACTGACGGAACATCCGCTCCTGGGTCTCGGCGGGATGGCGCCGGAAACGGTCGATGGCTTTCAACCGCTGCGAAAACCAAGCCCTGCATATCGTACTGCGCAATGACATAACCCTGCTGCTTTGCTAATTGAAAAAATAACCCACCTTGCTCACCGACGCGGGCATGGCGAAAATCACCACGCGGTCGTAAGGATTGACCTCCATGTTGCCGACGGCGATGAACGCCTTGTCGCCGCGCACGATACCGCCCACGATGACGTCCTCGGGAAGCCCCCAATCGCGGATGCGCGCCTTGGTAGCGGGCGAATTGGGCTTGACGATGAACTCCAGCACCTCGGCGTCGCTGCCCGTCAGGCACTTGATGGCCTGCACGTCGGTCGACATGGTGAACCGGAAGATATTGGACGCCGTGACGAGCTTCTTGTTGATGATGGTGTCGATGCCGATGGACTCGGCGAGGTTGATGTAATTGAGGTTCTCGACCTCGGCGATCACCTTCTTGACCCCCATTTGCCGGGCGAGCATGGCGGCCAGGATGTTGGTCTCGCTGCGTCCGGTGACGGCCACGAAAGCGTCCATGTTGGCCAACCCCTCTTCGAGCATGGCCTCGGTGTTGCGCCCGTCCTCGTTGATGATAAGCGTCTTGTCGAGCATCTCGGCCAACCGGTAAGCCTTGTCGGCGTTGTAGTCGACCAACTTGATGTTGACCTCGCTCTGCAATTCGGTCGCAATCCGTATGCCGATGCGCGACCCGCCGAGAATCATCATGTTCTTGATCTCGACGTTGGAACGCCCCGAGAACTCCATGACCTCGCTCACAGCGTCCTGCCGCGCGATGATATAGACGACGTCGCCTTCGGCGAGCTGCTCGCCGCTGCGTGGGATGATGGTCTGCCCGCACCGCGTAATGGCGACGGTCCGGTAACCCAACGGCGCGTCGTCCTCCTCGGAGGCACCGGGGTCGGTGCCGACCAACGGCGAAGCGGGCTCGAGCCGGAAGACGACGAGCGAGAGCTTGCCGCTCGAAAAATCGACGTACTCGGTAGTGGAGGTATGCCCCAGGAGGTTGATGACCTCGCGGGCGGCGACCTTCTCGGGATAAAAGAGGTAGTCGATGCCCATGTCGATGAAGACCTCCTTGTTGTTGGGTTCGAGATACTCGTTGTTGTCGATACGGGCGATGGACTTCTTGGCGCCGAGCTTCTTGGCGAGCATGGCGGCGACGATGTTGACGTTCTCCTCGTGGTTGACGGCGATGAAGAGGTCGCAGCGGCGCACCGAAGCCCTGCGCAAGGTAGCGAAGGTGGTGGAATCGCCCTCGACGGTGATGACGTCGGCCAGACTGCCCACCTCCGAGAGGAGCTTCTGGTCGCTGTCGACGATGGTGATGTCGTGGCCGTGGCCGCTCAACATCCGGGCCAGATGGCTGCCCATCTCGCCCGCACCCGCTATCACGATTTTCATGGCGCTGCTTGGATTCAGGCCCGCCGCAGCCCCGCAGGCTCCGAACGGACACGATTTTGCAATTTATCTTACAAATGTATACATTTGTCGGCGAAAGCCAAAATTTCGGCAGCTAAAAATCCAATATTATGCCAACGTGGACGATAGTCGTACTTTGCGCGATAGGAGCCGTGGGATTTTTCGTGGCGGGAATGTCGCTGACGCTGATATTCAAGGGCCGCCATATCGACTCGGAAATCTCGACCAACAAGAACATGCAGCGCCTGGGCATCAAATGCGCCGTCCAGGAGACCCGCGAAGCCGACGGCACGGCCGACTGCGCCCCGGACCCCGCGCAAAACGGATGCACAGGCAACTGCGGCGCCTGCGACATACAGCACAAGCAATAGCGAAAGGCTTGCATTCGGACCGCTTGTCATTCCGCCATCCACCGCTCCTGTCATTCTGTGGCGCCTTTCCTCTGTCATTCTGAGGAGCCCTCTCCCTGTCATTCTGAGGAGGTCGCAAGACCGACGAAGAATCTAATACAAGGTCATTCTTCACTCCGTTAAGAATCTGTTTCCCTCCGAAACTTTTGCGAGCAACTCGCAGTTCCATTTTCCTTTTCTCGTACTTTCTTGTGCAAGAAAGTACCAAAGAGCCTTTGCACGGTGAAAATGGCGGCATCCGTCTTCACTCGTTCGCTGAGTGGGCACGGAAGACTACGCTGTTCCGAACACCCGCTCCGGGCGCTCACTCCCTCGACGAGCGAAACCCCGCCATTTCCACGAGTGCGGGATTTCGCAAGAGCCATTCGCGGACCCGACTGGTTAAAGCACAAGCCGGGCGCCGCGCATTACTTAACCGGGGCTTGCTAAAACGTTTTAACAACGCGCAGCAAAAAAGCGGCGGCCGTATCCCGACCGCCGCACAACAGCGAAAACCGCAAGGCTAAATCAATGTCCCGTCGGGGAGCATATCGACCTCCGCCTCCCGGCCCGAAACCGGATCGTCCAACTCGAACCTGTACCACTCGCGCGCGGGACTGGCATAATGGTCGACCTCGTCGATCCGCCAAGTCCCGTACTGCGAAGCGCGCAAGGCATCCAGCACGACGGGCGGAACTTCGCTCAGCAGAATTTCGGTCTTGGTCTGCACCCATCGGTCCGCAGCGTCGAAACGCACCTCGCGCAAAGCCGTGCCGTCGACAATGTCGACCTCCAACACGTACAGCGGATTCCGCTCCCGCTCGCCCCCGATGATGCGGGAGCCGGGATATTGCTGCGCAATGAACTCCGTCACGGCCTGCGGAAGCTGATGCGGAAGCAAGTGACGGTCGTCGTCGTGGTCATCGCAAGCCTGCATCGCTGCTGCCGAAACCAACGCCAGCAGCCAAAATAACATTTTTTTCATCCTTATCATTATTATCCGAGACATACTATCAAAAAAGCGGCCATACCGCCCGGAGAACGGCGGGAACAGCCTGCTAAAACGTTTTAATCCTCCTGGGACTGAACGGGGCGCCGATGTTTGCGCCCACCGCGATGCCGCCGCTTGCGGTCGCGCGACCCGCGGTTACCCTCGCCGCGGCCCGAAGCGTGGTCGCTGTCGGCAGGAGCGGCGGCAGCAGGATTGACGGGCTGCTCGGCCGAAGACTGTGCAGCTGCGGAACCGCCGGACTTCTGTCCGCTCCGCTTGCGCCCGCCCCGGTCGCGGCCACCGCGTCCGGAACCGGAACGCCCACGCCCGCCGCGCCCGCGGTTCTCTGAGGGAGCGTACTTGGGCCCCTCGCCCACCGACTCGGGCAGGTCGGCCTTGCGGATGTCTCGCTCGATGAACTTCTCAATCTGGTGGAACTTGCCCTGCTCGTCCTCGCTGACGAACGTAATGGCGCTGCCCGTTGCGGCGGCACGGGCGGTGCGGCCGATACGGTGGATGTAGTCCTCGGGGTCGTGGGGCACGTCGTAGTTGATGACCAGGCCGATGTCCTCGATGTCGATACCGCGCGCGACGATATCCGTAGCGACCAGGATATTGATTTTGTTGTTCTTGAAAGCGAGCATCACCTCCTCGCGCTGGGCCTGCTCCAAATCGGAGTGCATGGCGGCAACGTTGAGCTTCATGCGCTTGAGCGTATGGGCCAGCTCCTTGACCTTGAGCTTCGACGAGGAGAAGATGATGGTCTTGAAATCGGCGGGCTGCGCGAAAAGCTCGCGGATGATGCCGAGCTTCTGGCTTTCGTAGCAAACGTAGGCCGACTGGTCGATGGCCTCGTTGGGCTTGGAAATAGCGATGTTGACCTCGGCGGGATTGCGCAGGATGGTCTTGGCCAGCTCGCGGATTTTCGGGGGCAAGGTGGCCGAGAACATGATGGTCTGCCGCTCCTTGGGCATGTAGGAGACGATTTTCATGATGTCGTCGCTGAAACCCATGTCGAGCATGCGGTCGGCCTCGTCGAGAATCAGGCACTCGACGCGCGAAAGGTCGATGCCGCTGTTCTGAAGGTGCGAAATCATCCGGCCCGGAGTGGCGATGACCACGTCGGAACCCATGAGCATGCCCCGCTTCTGGACGTCCCAGCCCTTGCCGTCGCCGCCGCCGTAGACGACCGTCGTGGAGACGGGCAGATAATAGGAGAAACCCTGGAACTGCTGGTCGATCTGCTGCGCGAGCTCGCGCGTGGGCACGATGATGACCGACTTGATGACGTTGTCGGGGTTGCCCTCGATGAGCAGCCGGTTCAGAAGCGGCAAGGTGTAGGCCGCGGTCTTGCCCGTACCGGTCTGGGCGCAGCCGATGATGTCGCGCCCGGAGAGGATGACCGGAATGGTGTGCTCCTGCACGGGGGTCATCTCGCTGAAATTCATATCGTAGAGACCGTCGAGGATTTCATCCTCCAGGTCGAGTTCGTCGAATCGCATATGTCTTTTATTATTTATTTTAGATTCTTCGCTGCGCTCGGAACGACGGCATGAATGCCATGTCGGGCAAAGAGCGGACTGCGAACAATTTTTAACTCTTAATTTTTCATTTTTAATTGCCCCCGGCGACTTCCTCGCCGAACAGCGTAGCCGAAGTGCACCCCGTGATGCGCACGCGGACGTAATCGCCGATGCTGTGCGAACCGCGGTCGAAGACAACGACTTTGTTCTGCGAAGTACGGCCCGAAAGCTGGCCCGCGTCGCGCTTGGAAACGCCCTCGGCCAACACCTCGAACTCCTTGCCCACGTCGCGGAGGTAACTTTGGCGGCCGAGCTCGTTCTGCAAGGCGATGATTTCCTGCAAACGCCGCGACTTCACGTCGTCGGGCACGTCGTCGGGCAGATGCTTCGATGCGAAGGTACCGGGACGCTCGGAATATTTGAACATGAAGGCGAAGTCGTAGCCCACCTCGCGCATGAGCGAAAGGGTCCGGGCATGCTCCTCCTCGGTCTCGCCGGAAAAACCGGCAATCAAATCGGTCGTGATACCGCAGTCGGGCATGTAGCGCCGGATAGCGGCGATGCGGCCGAGGTACCACTCGCGCGAATACTTGCGGTTCATGCGTTCGAGCATCGACGTGGCACCCGACTGGGCGGGCAGATGAATCGAACGGCAGACGTTGGGCATCGAAGCCATGACCTCGAGCAAACGGTCGCTCATATCCTTGGGATGCGACGTGGCGAACCGGACGCGCAGCAGGGGCGAAACCAACGCCGTGCGCCGCACGAGCTCGGGGAAGTCGACCTCCCCGGCGCGATAGGAATTGACGTTCTGCCCGAGGAGCGTGACCTCGCGGTAACCGTTGTCGAAAAGGGTCCGGACCTCGGCGAGGATGGTCTCGGGGTCGCGGCTCCGCTCCCGGCCGCGGGTATAAGGCACGACGCAGTAGGAACAGAAATTGTTGCACCCGCGCATGATGGAAACGAACGCGCTGACGCCGTTCTTGTCGAGCCGCACGGGGGCGATTTCGGCGTAAGTCTCCTCGGAAGAAAGCAGCACGTTGATCCCCTTGCCGCCCGCCTCGGCCTCGCGGACCAAACGCGGCAAATCGCGGTAAGCGTCGGGCCCGGCGACGATGTCGACGCCCGAAGGGCCCTCGGTGAGCTTCTCCTTGAGCCGCTCGGCCATGCACCCGATGACGCCGACTATAAGCGACGGCCTGGCCTTGCGCAAACGCCGCATTTCGGCCAGACGCCCCCAGATACGCTGCTCGGCGTTGTCGCGGATGGAACAGGTATTGATGAGCACGACATCGGCCTCGTCGGGCACCTCGGTATGGACGAAACCCTCCTGCTGCATGATGGAGACGACGATTTCCGAATCGCCGACGTTCATCTGGCAGCCGTAGGTCTCGACGTAGAGCCTGCGCCCGGCACCCGCGAGGGGACGCAAGGTATTTACACTAAGGTTCAAAGTGAAAAATGAAAGGTGAAAGGAGGATTAAACATTTTAACAGATTCTTCGCTTCGCTACAGAATGACACGCAGCCGCGCTATTCGGCCTGTATCTCGTTCTTCTCGGGGAACTGCTTGAAACCCTCGCCGAAAGTCTCGTAGGCGTCGGTGACGACGACGAAAGCCCGCGGGTCGATCTCCTTGATTTTGTGCTGGACCTGCCGCACCTCCTTCCGGCTGACGACCAGGAAAATCATGTCGCGGACGGTATCGGTGTACATGCCCTTGGACTTGATATAGGTAGCACTGCGGTCCAGCTCCTCGATGATGAACTTCTTGAGCGGGTCGTGGTGGTCGCTGATGATGAAGAGCAGCTTGTCGTAGGATGCGCCGTCGAGCATGTAGGCGACCACGCGCGACGAAGCGTAGATCATCAGCAGCGAATAGAGCGTGAGCATCCACCCGTTGGACGACGCCTCGCCCGTACCGAGCCCGAAACCGATGACGGCCAAACCCGAGATGACGACGAACCCGTCGGCGAGGAAGATACCCGTGGAGAACTTGATGCCGCAGAACTTCTGCAACAGCATGCCTACGATGTCGGTACCCCCGGTCGTAGCCTGCTGCCGCACGACGAGCCCCTGCCCGATACCGACCCAGACGGCACCCATGATGCAGGTGAGCAACAGGTCGTTGGAGAGGTCGAGATGGCCGTTCAGAAGCAGCGCGGGATCGAGCGACTCGACAGCCGCCTGGTCGGGATAGACCAACCGGGTGAGGATGTTCATGAAACCGGGCGTATAGAACGCGGCCACGACGGTACGTGTACCGAAATGGCCGCCGAAAATCCACAGAGCCGTCAGCATGAGAGGCACGTCGAACATGTAACCGAACGTACCGACCTGGACCGAGGGGAAGATATTGTGCAAGACGATGCCCATGCCATAGACGCCGCCGGGAACGAAGTTGTAGGGATTGATGAAGAGGACGAAGCCCGCGCCCATGATCGAACAGCCCAGCAAAATAAGGACCCACGTGCGCCACCACGCCCACGAGCGCATCGGCTCAAGCAAAGACTTGGCATCCATAGCAACAAAAGTTTAGGAATGCAAAGGTAGTGCAAGCCGAGCGGAAAAGCAAACGGAGTTTGCATTTTCCCGAGGCGCAGCCTACCTAAACCAAGCGAAGCGCAGGTAAAGTGCAAGCCGAGAACAATGCCAAATTTATTTGAGCATTGTCGAGGCGCAGCCTACCTAAGCGAGAGTTCATCTCTCGCAAAGTAGTGCAAGCCGAGCGGAAAAGCAAACGGAGTTTGCATTTTCCCGAGGCGCAGCCTACCTAAACCAAGCGAAGCGCAGGTAAAGTGCAAGCCGAGAACAATGCCAAATTTATTTGAGCATTGTCGAGGCGCAGCCTGCCTAAACCGAAGATTCATCTTCGGAAAAATTGAAAAACAAGAGGCCTTTCTGAGAAAAGAAAGAGGAGAGGGGCTCAAAATGTCAGGACGATACGTTGCGCGGCGCCCCAGCCGGGCCCGCGAATGATTCTTGCGAAATCCCGCACTCGTGGAAATGGCGGGGTTTCGTCCGTCGAGGGAGCGAGCGCCCGGAGCGGGTGTTCGGAACAGCGTAAGTCTTCCGTGCCCGCTCAGCGAACGACCGAAGACGGATGCCGCCATTTTCACCGTGCAAAAGCTCTTTGGTACTTTCTTGCACAAGAAAGTACAAGAAAAAAGAGACTTGCGAGTTGTTCGTAAAGGTTTAGCGTAGAAATAGATTCTTTACTCCGTTCAGAATGACGGGGATGGGGAGGGGCAGGGTTTTGTTCAGATTGCTGCGTCGCTGCGCTCCTCGCAATGACGATGCTGTGAAACAGATTCTTAACTGCACTACGCTTGTTTCCCTTCTCCTTGCATGGCATAGCCTGCAAGCAGTCTCTGTACTCAGATGAATATAGAGAATAATTAATAATAGGCATTTGTCATGTTGAGCGCAGCGAAACATATGTACGCCGAGTAACAGATTCTTCGTCGCCTGCGGCTCCTCGGAATGACAGAGGGGCGGGGCATGAAAAACGCAGTTGCGGCGGTCCGATTTTCGCACCGGGAAGTCCGAATATGGAAATTTTAATTATATTTGCATAACGAACCATACCGAACCGGACTATGATACTTACGATTTATACCGCTACGACGATGATTGTGCTTGCCTATCTGCTGGGCTCGATACCGAGCGCCGTGTGGATCGGCAAGAAATACTACGGCATCGACATCCGCGAACACGGCAGCAAGAACGCCGGGACGACCAACATGCTGCGCGTGCTGGGCCGCCGTGCCGCAGCCCCCGTCTTTGCGCTCGACTTTCTGAAAGGATTCGTCGCGGTGACCGTCATCGAACTGATGCAATACGACGATCTGATCGGCCACAACGACATCATCAATCTGAAAATCGGCGCCGTGGTGGCGGCCGTGCTGGGCCACATATTCCCCATCTTCGCGGGATTCCGCGGCGGCAAGGGCGTGGCGACGCTGGTGGGCGCCGTGACGGGCATCTACCCCCCGGCCGCACTGCTCTGCTTCGGCGTCTGGATCGTGGTGCTGATGATTTCGCACTACGTATCGCTCTCGTCGATGATTGCGGGTTGCTGCTTCCCGGTCTTCACCCTTATCTCGCCCAAGGTCAACGGCTCGAAAGCCTTTGTCGTCTTCTCGTTCATCATTGCGATACTGCTGCTGGTGACCCACCGCAAGAACATCAAACGGCTGCGCGAGGGGACCGAATCGAAAATCCACATCTGGAAAACCCGCCGCACCCGCACCGACGGCCCGACGCCACCGAAAAACGACGGCGCAACACCCCGGGAATAGCCCGGTGCATGCCCCGCCGGGCAAGGGGCGATGCTCCGTCCGGTCCGGTTTTTGCGCACAAGAACTCCACGCTATGTTACAGGAAAACCTACTGAAAATCTACGAAGCGAGCTTCCGCGAAAACCGCGAGATGCCGGCGCTGACCGACTATTTCAAGGACGAGGAGTTCTCGTACTACGAAATGGCCAAGGAGATAGCCAAGCTCCACCTGCTGTTCAAGAAAGCCGGCATCAGGCAAGGCGACAAGATAGCGCTCATAGGCCGCAACAACCCCCGCTGGTGCATCACCTACATCGGCACTATCACCTACGGAGCGGTCATCGTACCCATTCTGCAAGACTTCACGCCCAACGACATCATCCACATCATCAACCACTCGGAGAGCCGCCTGCTTTTCTTGAGCGACAACTTCTGGGACGTCATCGAAGAAGAACAGATCCGCCAGATCGAAGCGGTCTTCTCGCTGACGGACTTCCAGGCGGTCTACGAACGCGACGGCAAGTCGCTGACGAAATTCCAGCGCGACATCGTCAAGAACTACCGGGCCAAATACCCGCGGGGCTTCAACATCAACGACATCAAATACCCGGAAATCCCCAACGACCGGGTGATTCTGCTGAACTACACCTCGGGCACGACGGGCTACTCGAAAGGGGTGATGCTGACGGTGAACAACCTGACGGGCAACGTGCTGTTCGCCAAGGAAGCGGTCAACACCCAGACGGGACAGCGCTACTTTCAGAAAGGCGGCCGGACCCTCTCGTTCCTGCCGCTGGCCCACGCCTACGGCTGTGCGTTCGACTTTCTGGCCCCGCTGGCCGTAGGAGGCCACATCACGCTGCTGGGACGCATTCCCTCACCGAAGATACTCATCGAAGCGATGTCGGTAGTACGGCCCACGATCATCTGCTGCGTGCCGATGATTCTGGAAAAAGTATACCGCAAGCAAGTCCTGCCGCTGCTCGAAAAAGGTCCGATGAGCCTGGCGGTGAAGATACCGCTGGTCAACGCGGCCATCTACTCGGTCATCCGCAAGAAACTGATGGACGCTTTCGGCGGCAACGTATCGATATTCATCGTGGGCGGCGCGCCGATGAACCAGGAGACCGAAGCGTTCCTGATGAGAATCCGCTTCCCGATAACCATCGGCTACGGCATGACCGAATGCGCGCCGCTTATCAGCTTCGCCCCGGACAACGAATTCAAGGCGGGCTCGTGCGGCACCTATCTGAAGAACCTGCTGGAAGTGAAAATCGAATCGCCCGATCCGGAACGCACGGCGGGTGAAATCCTGGTACGCGGCGAACACGTCATGCAGGGTTACTACAAAAACGAAGCGGACACGCAGAAGGTACTCGACGCCGAGGGCTGGCTCCACACGGGCGACATGGGCACGATGGACCCCGACGGCACGCTTTACATC
The DNA here is from genome assembly GCF_949428155.1 of Alistipes sp. UBA6068. Lineage (NCBI taxonomy): Bacteria > Pseudomonadati > Bacteroidota > Bacteroidia > Bacteroidales > Rikenellaceae > Alistipes > Alistipes sp. UBA6068. The sequence continues at coordinate 73,435 of NZ_CASQFS010000011.1, forward strand.
CGCGGCCGCTCGAAGACGATGATTCTGTCGGGCAGCGGGCAGAACATCTACCCGGAAGAAATCGAAGACAAGCTGAACAACATGTACATGGTGCTCGAATCGCTGGTCATCGACGTGGGCGGCGGCCGTCTGCGGGCGCTGGTGGTGCCCGACTACGAACAGGCCGAGAACGAGGGCGTGGACAAAAACGACCTGCCGGGCATCATGCAGAACAACCTGGAGGAACTGAACGCCCAGCTGGCGGCCTACGAACGGGTGGCGGAAATCGTGCTCTACCCCACCGAATTCGAGAAAACGCCGAAGCGAAGCATCAAACGCTACCTGTACACCACTTCGGTGCGAGGAAAATAGCGGCCCCCGATTTTGAATCTTCCCCCGTTGCGGCCGGTTGCAGCGGGGGATTTTTGTGCTGGACATGGACTTTGCACCATAAAAATGCCAAGATAGGGAATAAAAGTGCGCCAAAACAGGGAATGAATATAAGCCAAAACGAGGAATTAAATCACGCCAAAATCGGGAATCATATTTGCTGGAGAGAAAATAATAGCTATATTTGCCACAGAAAACCAAGGCAGAAGGAGCTGCAACGGCAGCGCTCCAATGCCCCGCTGCCCATGGCAACGAAAAGACGCAAGATGAAACAAACGAACTATCTGCACCGCATATCGGACAACGTACTGCAACGCGAACTCAGCGCGGCAGGCGCCGTACTGATCGAAGGCGCGAAGTGGTGCGGTAAGACCAGCACGGCCCACCGCGCGGCCCGAAGCGTTCTGTACATGCAGGACCCCGACAAAGCAGGCACATATCGCAACATAGCCGACACAAAACCCTCGCTGTTGCTGAAAGGCGCGACACCGCGGCTGATCGACGAATGGCAGATGGCCCCTGTACTATGGGATGCCGTACGCTTCGAGGTAGACCGGCGCGACGAAATAGGCCAATTCCTACTGACAGGCTCGGCCGTACCGACCGACGGAGCGACGGCCCACACGGGCACGGGACGAATATCCCGCATGTTGATGCGCCCGATGAGCCTGTACGAATCGCTGGAGTCAAACGGCTCGGTATCGCTGAAAGAACTTTTCGACGGCCATACGGAAATCGAAAGCATGAGCGAACTGACCATCGAAAACATTGTCCAAGCCATCTGCCGCGGCGGCTGGCCAGCCGCAGTGAAGACCGGCGGCCCTGCGGCCCTGCGCATGGCGACCAACTATGTGGAAGGGGTCATCAACATGGATGTGCAACGGGTCGACGGCATAGAAAAGAACCCCGAACGGGTGCGCATGCTGCTGCGCTCGCTGGCCCGCAACGTAGCGACGATGGCCACGGCTCAGACCATCAAAGCCGATGTGGAAGCCAACGACATGACGATTTCGGAAAAAACGCTTGCGGGCTATCTCAACGCCCTGCGCCGGATATTCGTAGTGGAAGACATGCCCGCATGGCAACCCTCGCTGCGCTCGAAAACCGCCATTCGGACCGCGCAGAAACGCCATTTCGTAGACCCATCGATAGCGACGGCGGTCATGCGCACCTCGCCCGCAGAACTGCTCGAAGATTTCGAGACGTTCGGATTTCTGTTTGAATCGCTGTGCGCCCGTGATATTCGGATTTACGCACAGGCCAACGATGGTGAAGTATTCCACTATCGGGACAAGACGGGATTAGAAGCCGATATGGTTATCCATCTCCACGACGGCCGTTGGGCGGCGGTGGAAGTGAAACTGGGCAACCGCCAGATCGAAGAAGCCGCAGGACATCTGCTGGCGCTTGCCCAGCGAGTGAACACCGAAAAGATGGGCGAACCCTCGTTCCTGATGGTACTGACTGGCGGAGAATTCGCCTACCGACGCGACGACGGTGTATTGGTCGTACCGATAGGCTGTCTGAAAAACTGACCCGGCGGCAAGCCCAACTTTTTTGCTACCTTTACGACATGAAAATACAGAAGAAACAAGCCATCGGCGAAAACCTGCTCTATCTGATGGTGTGGTCGGCCATCATCCTGGTGCCGGTCCTCAACTCGCTGATGATGGCCGAACTGCACGTCAGTTTCGAGAACGTGCTGATAGCCTGGCGCCAGATTTCGCCCTATCTGCTCATCTTCTTCGTGCACAACACGATACTGGCACCGCGCTACATGCTGCGCCACAAATACTGGAAATACATTGCGGGCAACCTCCTGCTGATACTGGGCATCTTCACCCCGGTCTACTTCTTCACCGACCTGCCCGAAGCCGCGCTTCTGCCCGAGAACGAACTCCACGGCGTGTCGTTCTCGAATCTGAAAATGTACTGGAACGTGGTGCTGGCCCTCTTCATGAACGGCGCCAACTCGGCCATCAAGCTGATGTACCAGTCGATTCGCGACGAACAGCACATGGAAGCGCTCAAGCAGCAGAACCTGCAGGCCGAAATGGACTATCTGAAGTACCAGATCAACCCACACTTCTTCATGAACACGCTCAACAACATCCATGCGCTGATCGACATAGACCCCGAATGCGCCAAGAACGCCGTCATCGAACTCTCCAAAATGATGCGCTACGTGCTCTACGATTCGGGCCGCGAACGCATCTCGCTCGAACACGACATGCAGTTTCTGATGAACTACATCGAACTGATGCGCATACGCTACACCGACGCCATCGACATCCGGGTCGAATATCCGCGCGACCTCTCGGCGCAGGTGTCGATTCCGCCGCTGCTGCTGATCGTCTTCGTGGAAAACGCGTTCAAGCACGGAGTGAGCTACAACCGCCCGTCGTTCATCCACCTGCGGGTGGGCTACGACGACGACAAGGTGCTGGCGACCATCGCCAACAGCCGCCACTCCGCCCGCGACGTGCGCCACAAGGCCGGAATCGGGCTGGAAAACGTCCACAAGCGTCTCGACCTGATTTACGGCCGCAAGGGCTACACGCTCGACATCCGCGAAGAACCCGACACCTACACCGTCAAACTCGTAATCCCTGCTCTCCATGCTTAAATGTATCGCCATCGACGACGAGCCGCTGGCCCTGCGCCAGATTGCGGCCTACATAGCCAAGCTGCCCTATTTGCACTTGGCTGCCTCGTGCAACAACGCCCTCGAAGCCCAGCAGCTGCTGGCCGCACAGCCCGTCGACCTGATTTTCGTGGACATCAACATGCCCGACCTCAACGGCGTGGAGTTCGTCCGCTCGCTCACCGAACGGCCGATGGTCATCTTCACCACGGCCTACTCGGAATATGCCATCGACGGATTCAAGCTCGACGCCGTAGACTACCTGCTCAAGCCGTTCGGCTTCTCCGAATTCAGCCGGGCCGCGGCCAAGGCCAATTCGCTCCACGAACTGCGGCGCAACCAACGCGAAGCCGCACCGGAGCCGACGCCCGAAGCGGAACCCAAGGACAAGGAATACATATCGGTGAAAGCCGACTACAAAGTGTCGCTGGTGCGCATCGCCGACATCGTCTACCTCGAAAGCGAGGGCGAATACGTGCGGATGCACCTCGCCGACGGCACGGCCATCACCACGCTGTTCCGGCTCAAGAACATGGAGACGGCGCTGCCCGCCGACCAATTCATGCGCGTGCACCGCTCCTACATCGTCAACCTGCGGTGCATCAAATCCTACGTAAAGGGGCGTATCTTTCTGAGCGACACGGAGTACGTGCCCATCGGCGAGAACTACAAGGAGACGTTCCAGCACTACATAGACACCAATTTCAAGAATCTATAAATCCACGGACAGATCGGGAAAACCCGGCAGCTGAACGTAGCGCCCGTCGCGGTGTTCCCAGCAGAAGTGGCGCAGCCCGTTGGTGAGGACAATCCACCGCGCACCGAGCACCGAATTGTAGCGCATGGCCTGCGCCAGCGTCCGCTCGGTAATCGGCACGTCGGGCGCCTTGCACTCGGCGAGCAGAAGCGGCTCACCGTGGTCGCCCACGACGACGACGTCGGCCCGCTGGGGCTGCCCGTTGAGCGCCACGGCATGCTCCTCGACGATACGCTTGGCCAACACGCCGCACGCCGAGACGAGGTAGGCGATCAGATGCTGCCGCACCCACTCCTCGGGCGTGAGCACCAGATAGATGCCCCGCAGGCCGTCCCAAATCTCGACCGCATCGCCGCGGCGCCGCGCCCGCAGACGGACGGGCGGGAAATTCAGATGCGGCATGCCGGGGTTTCCGGGGGCGGAAGAATTCATGAAAGCGCTTTTTTGCATGCGCAAGATAGCGATTATTTGACGAATAATGCACATGCGGCACGGAATTTCGTCCGCCTGCGAAACGCACTTTTCGGCCCCGACCTTTCGATTTTCACCGAATATATACTACCTTCGTAGCGAAAACCTCCCGGCCGACGGCCCGGGACAAGAGACGACGATTATGCGAAAGATGCTTTCGACATGGATGGCGCTGGCCCTCTGCGGCACGCTCGGCGCACAGGAATACACCCCCTCGCAGGGGCTCGAACTGCCGCGCGGACATGTGGCGCCCTGCCCGACGCGCGAAGAAGCTGCGGCGGCCGCGGGCCGGAACAACCGCTATTTCACACGGCTCGACGGCTGGAACCGCGAGGGCGGCCGCTTCACGGCCCGCTTCACCGTTCCGTTCGCATGGGCCAACCGCCAAGTGCTGCTGCATGTGGACCACGCCTCGGGCGACTACGAGGTGCGGGTCAACGGACGGGCGGCGGCCCGCAACAGCAACGGCAGCGCACCCGCCGAATACAACCTCACGCGGCTGGTGCACGAAGGGGCCAACACGCTCGAAATCGAACTGCTGCAACCCTCGGCCACGGCGGCGCTCGAAAGCTGGCAGGAATCGCCTGCGCCGACGCTGGGCGATGCGTGGCTCATGAGCCCGCCGACGATGTACGTCCGCGACGTGCTGGTCAAGAACAGCCGCGCCCGGGCCACGGACGATTTTCTGACGGCCGAAGTGGGCATCGTAGTCAAGACGGCGGCCCTCAACCCGCGCACCTCGCGCATCTACTACGAGTTGCTCGCGCCGGACGGAACCACGGCGGCCATCGGCCACAACGACATGACGCTCGACATGCGCCGCGAAGACACGCTCCGCTTCCTGGCCCGCATCCCCGACACCCTGCAATGGAACGCCGCCCGCCCGGCACGCTACACATTGCGGCTGAAAACCCGCCACGAAGGACGCGACGTCGAACACCTGGAATTCCACCCCGGGTTCCGGA
>NZ_CASQFS010000012.1:0-70044 GCF_949428155.1 Alistipes sp. UBA6068
CCTGCTGCGGGCTTCCGCAACCGTGAGACGGGAGCCTTGGGCGGCATCGGCGTCGAGGGCAGTTCCTGGTCTTCGTCGTCCTACTGCGCGGGCAGTCTCAACGCGGGTCGTCTGATCTTCAAATCGGACCTCGTGAACCCGCTGAACAACACCAACCGTGCGAACGGTCTCTCCGTGCGCTGCGTCCAGCATCTGCGGCTGCCCCTTTATCAAAGTGAAAGGTGAGAGGTGAAAAGTGAAAATTAAAAAGCGAGAGGTGAAAGGCGAAAAGCGAAGTGCGGCGCCTTATGCCGCTGCGAACCGCCTTAGATGCCGGATCGGGGATTCTTCTTCCTGTCTTTGGCTTCGCCGAAGATACTCTGTCTCGGCATAATCAAACTATCGTTTGCTTTTGCTCTCACTTATTCGTATCTTTGCAAAATTGATATTCCGCATAATTTTATGGAGAAACTCATCGGGACGATCGTCAGCGCGATTGAAGATAAAAAGGGTAAGAATATTGTATCGTTGGACCTCTCGGGTTTCGACGGGGCCATCTGTTCGGCGTTCGTGGTCTGCAACGCCGATTCTACGACGCAGGTCGCGGCCATCGCCGACGGCATCGAGGAGAAGGTGCAGCAGGAGCTGGGCGAAAAGGTCTGGCGCGTCGAGGGGCAGCAGTCGGCCGTGTGGATTGCCATGGACTATGTGGACGTGGTGGTGCACATCTTCCAGACCGAGCTGCGCGAATTCTATCGGTTGGAAGAGCTGTGGGCCGACGCTCCGCTGACCCGTCACGAGTACGAAGAATAGGTTATGGCACAGAAGAACAATCAGCATAAAAAGAGACCTGCGGGGCTGCCGCGTCCGACGATCTGGTGGGTCTACGGAGTGATCGGGGCGGCCATCTTCGGGTGGTACCTTTTCGGCGAGAGCAGCGACACGCCGCTGCCGTCGGAGTGGACGGCCGTCGAACGGATGGTCGGCCAGGGCGAGGTCGAGAAAATCCGGGTCATCAACCGCGACAAGGCCGAGGTCTTCCTGGCGGAAACAGCCGCCGACCGTTACCGGACCGATTCGGCCAAGTTGTACCGTCGGCTGCCCGTGGAGGGGCCGCATCTGACCTTCACCATTCCGTCGGTCGATTCGTTCCGCGAGGACCTGCGCGCCGTCGAACAGACGTCGGGACACTCCGTTCCGGTGGTCTACGAAACCCGTTCGGGCGAGTGGACCGGCATTCTGGTCAACCTGCTGCCGTGGGTGCTCATTATCGCCGTGTGGTTCTTCCTGATGCGTTCCATGTCGCGCGGTGCCGGAGGCGGTGCGGGCGGCGGCATCATGAACGTGGGCAAGGCCCGGGCGCAGGTTTTCGACAAGAACAATGCGCGGCCCATTACTTTCAAGGACGTGGCCGGGCTGGAGGAAGCCAAGGTCGAAATCATGGAAATCGTCGACTTCCTCAAGAAAGCCGACAAATACAAGGAGTTGGGTGCCAAGATACCCAAAGGGGCGTTGCTTGTGGGCCCTCCGGGAACGGGTAAGACCCTGCTGGCCAAAGCCGTGGCCGGGGAGGCCAATGTGCCGTTCCTCTCGATTTCGGGCTCCGACTTCGTCGAAATGTTCGTCGGGGTGGGGGCGTCGCGTGTCCGCGACCTTTTCGAGCAGGCCAAGCAGAAAGCCCCCTGCATCGTCTTCATCGACGAAATCGACGCCATCGGCCGGGCCCGCGGCAAGAACGCCGGGTTCTCGGGCAACGACGAGCGCGAGAACACGCTCAACCAGCTGCTCACCGAGATGGACGGCTTCCAGACTAACACCGGGGTGATCGTCCTCGCGGCGACGAACCGTGCCGACATCCTGGACAAGGCGCTGATGCGTGCCGGGCGTTTCGACCGTCAGATAGAGGTCGGGCTGCCCGACGTGCGCGAGCGCGAGGAGATTTTCGAGGTCCACCTGCGGCCGCTCAAGCTCGATCCGGCGCTCGACCGCGGTTTCCTGGCGCGGCAGACCCCCGGATTCTCGGGCGCCGACATCGCCAACGTCTGCAACGAAGCGGCGCTGATAGCCGCGCGGCACAACAAGAAATTCATCGGCAAGGAGGATTTCCTGGCCGCCATCGACCGCATCATCGGCGGGCTGGAGCGCAAGAACAAGATAATCACCGACGAGGAGAAGCGGACCATCGCCTACCACGAAGCCGGCCACGCCACGGTGAGCTGGATTCTGGAAAATGCCAGCCCCCTTATCAAGGTGACGATCATCCCGCGCGGCAAGGCGCTGGGCGCCGCCTGGTACCTGCCCGAGGAGCGGCAGATTACCACGCGCGAGCAACTGATGGACGAGCTGGCCGCCACGCTGGGCGGGCGCGTCTCCGAGCAGCTGACGTTCGGCCATGTGTCGACCGGGGCGCTCAACGACCTGGAGCGGGTGACCAAGCAGGCCTATGCGATGGTGGCCTACTACGGCATGAGCGAGGCGGTCGGCAACCTGTCGTTCTACGATTCGACGGGCCAGAGCGACATGGCGCTGACCAAGCCCTATTCCGACCTGACCGCCCAGCAGATAGACGTCGAAGCGCGGCTGCTCATCGACCGCGCCTACAAGATGGCCGAAAAGGTGCTGCGCGAACACGCCGACGGGCTGAAACAGCTGGCCGAACTGCTGTTGGACCGCGAAGTGGTCTTCACCGAGGACGTCGAGCGGATTTTCGGCAAACGCAAGAAGGATATCGAGCGCGAGCGCCGCGAAGCGGAAGCCGCCGCCAAGAGAGCCGAATCCAAGGTTTCGGCGGCTCCGGCGTTTGCGAAATCGACCGGAGAAACAGCGGGGAAACCGACGGCCGAAGCGCCGAAGCCTGCCCGCAGGCGGCGCGCGTCCAAAGCCTCCGAGGCGTCCGGAACGGCCCGGACCTCTGCCCCAACAACGGACGGCAAGCCCAAGCGGGGGCGGCGTCCCAAGAGCACCAAGAGCGCCACGAACACCAAGGGTGCCGGGACCTCCGATTCCGAATAGTCGCAACAGCCTTTCAACCCGACCGAACCTATGAACGATAAAATGAAAAACCTTGCGGTGCGAACGCTCAGCGGCCTTGTGCTGGTCGCTGTGATGCTGGGTGCCGTCGTTTGGTCGCCGATCAGTTTCGGCCTCCTGCTGGCGGTGCTGCTTGTGGGCGGAATGCTCGAATTCTATGCGCTGGCCGCGGCCAAGGGGGCCCGGCCGCAGCGTGCTTTGGGTACCGTACTGGGTCTGCTCCTTTTCTGCCTGTTTTATCTGCCTGTCATCCCCGACGCTCCGAAAGCGTTCGGCGACTGGTGGCTCGCCGCTGTCGGAGCGCCGCTCCTGCTGTCGGTGCCTGCCATGCTGATTTGCGAACTCTACCGCAAGAACGCCGACCCGGTGGCTTCGGTGGGAACGACCTTGCTGGGCATCTGCTACGTGGCCGTGCCGCTGGTCTGCTTCGGCTGGCTGGTTTCGTCGCTGGCGGTCTCCGCGGCCGCCGGATGGAGCCCGTGGATTGCGGTGGCCTATCTGTGCATCATTTGGGCCAACGACGTATTCGCCTATCTGGTGGGGATGGCGCTGGGCCGTCACCGGCTTTTCGAGCGGCTGTCGCCCAAAAAGTCGTGGGAAGGATTCTTCGGCGGGCTGGCCGGAGCGGTCGCCGTGGGCATTGCGGCGGGTTGGCTGTTCGGCGGCAACCTGTGGGCCTGGGGAGGTCTGGCGCTGGTCGTCGCCGCGACGGGTGTGTTGGGCGACCTGACCGAGTCGATGTTCAAGCGCGCCGCCGGGGTCAAGGATTCCGGCCGTTCGATTCCCGGCCACGGCGGGGTGCTCGACCGTTTCGACGCGGTGCTGCTGTCGGCTCCTTTCGCACTGATATACCTGCTGTTCTGCCGCTGGGCGCTCGGCATCGAGTTACTTGTCTGCTAAACCCTCTCGTATCCCATGAAAATCAATAAGGAAGGTTACAAAATCATCTTCGTCTCGGGGCTGGTCTGCCTCTTGATTTGGTGGCTGTTCTACCGGTTGCTGGTCAGCGACGCGGCAACTACGCTTCTGTGGTGCAGCACGATATTCCTGCTGTTGTTCTGGTTTTTCATCGTGGCGTTCTTCCGCGAACCGCGGCGCGTGCGCATCCACGATGCCGACCTGGTGTTCGCTCCCTGCGACGGCCGCGTGGTGGTGACCGAGGTGGTCCGCGAAAATGAATACCTCCGCGAGGAGATGCTGCAGATTTCGATCTTCATGTCGATTACCAACGTCCACATGAACTGGGTGCCCGTGGGCGGCGAGGTGGAGTACTACAAGTACCATCCCGGCCGTTTCCTCGTGGCGTGGCATCCCAAGTCGTCGACCGAGAACGAGCGGACCACCACCGTGGTGCGCATGGCTTCGGGCCAGCGGGTGCTGTTCCGGCAGATTGCGGGGCTTATCGCGCGGCGCATCGTCTCCTACATGGAGGTGGGCCACAAGGTCGAGCAGAACAGCGTCTGCGGTTTCATCAAATTCGGTTCGCGGGTCGACGTGCTGGTTCCCAAGAACAGCGAGCTGCTCGTCGGGATAGGCGACCCGACCGTCGGTTCGCAGACCCCCATCGCGCGGCTGCCCAAAAAGTCCGAGGCATGACGGCTACTCCGCAGACCTTTCTGAAGTTCCTGGCCGGGGCGGCCATTGCGGCGGCGGTGCTCTTTCTGGTGTGGTACTTCTCGTCGATAGTGGTTTATATCCTCGTGTCGGCGGTGCTGGCGGTCATGGGGCGCCCGTTGGTCAAGCGGCTGGCGGCGCTGCACGTGCGGCAGTGGAAAGTGCCGCGTGCGTTGGCGGCGCTGGTGACGCTCCTGGTCATCTGGACGGTGGCCGCCGTGCTGTGTTCGCTCTTCGTACCGCTGGTTTTCAATAAGATAAATCAGTTGGCCGACGTCGATTTCGGCATGGTCATCAACAGCATCGGCGAGCCCGTCGCCCGGGCACAGCACAACTTGCAGGAGCTGTTCGCCCTGCCCGAAAGTTCGTTTTCGCTCTCCGAGGAGCTTACCGCCATGCTGCGCAGGCTGGTCGACCTCGATTCGCTCAACGATTTCTTTTCGTCGGTGCTCGGCATGGTCTTCTCGTCGGTCATCGCCGTCTTCTCGATTTCGTTCATCACGTTCTTCTTTCTCAAGGAAGACGACTTGTTTTACAGGATGGTCACCGCCATTTTTCCCGAGCGTTACCGCCTGAACATCACCCGCGCGCTCGATTCCGTCACTCTCTTGCTGGGGCGCTACTTCACCGGGATTCTGGCCGAAAGCCTGCTCCTGATGTTCGCCGTGTCGCTGGCGATGATGGCCTTCGGAATGGCCGCCGCCGACGCCTTTTTCATCGGGCTGGTCATGGGGGTCATGAACGTCGTGCCCTATGCCGGGCCGCTCATCGGCGGCGTGATTTCGGTCTTCGTCGGCATCGTCACTCCCATTGCCGGGACGAGCGTGGGCCATACGGCGTTCGTCATCGCCGCCACGCTGCTGGTGATCAAGGGTATGGACGATTTCGTGCTTCAGCCGACGCTCTATTCGGAGCGCGTCAAGGCCCATCCGCTGGAGGTCTTTCTGGTCATCCTCGTCGCCGGGTCGCTGGCCGGAATTCTGGGCATGCTGTTGGCCATCCCCTCCTATACCGTGCTGCGCGTCTTCGCCAAGGAGTTCTTTTCGCAGTTCGCGCTGGTGCGCAAACTCACCGAGAATATCTGACATGGAGCCGGTGCGGATCGAGGGAATTGTCGTGCCCGGACGCAGGCTCGGCCGCGAGCTGGGATTCCCCACGGCCAACCTCTCCGCCCAAGGGGAGGTGGCGGCCGAAGACGGGGTCTATGCTTCGTGGGCCGAGGTCGACGGGGTGCGTTACCGCGCCATGTCGAATTTGGGGTGCAACCCCTCGGTCGGCGGATGCGAACGGCGGCTCGAAACCCATCTGTTCGGTTTCGGGGGCTCGCTCTACGGCAGGCGGATGACCGTGGTGCTGTGGCGGAAAATCCGCGACGAGCGGCGTTTCGCCTCGGTCGAAGAACTGCGCGCACAAATCGCAAAGGACAAGGAATACATATTAAAACTACGATAAACCATGTTTTTGGATACTACATTGCCCTACAAGGTCGCCGACATGTCGCTGGCCGAATGGGGACGCAAGGAGATCGCGATTTCCGAATACGAGATGCCCGGTCTGATGGCCGTGCGCCGCAAGTACGGCCCGCAGAAACCGCTCAAGGGGGTGCGCATCATGGGTTCGCTCCACATGACCATCCAGACCGCCGTGCTGATCGAGACGCTCGTCGAGCTGGGCGCCGAGGTGCGCTGGTGTTCGTGCAACATCTTCTCGACCCAGGACCATGCCGCCGCCGCCATCGCCGCTGCGGGGGTTCCGGTCTTCGCGTGGAAAGGGGAGACGCTGCCCGAATATTGGTGGTGCACTGCCATGGCGCTGTCGTTCCCGGACGGCAAGGGGCCGCAGCTGATCGTCGATGACGGCGGGGATGCTACCTTGCTGATTCACAAGGGTTACAAGGCCGAAAAGGACGCTTCGACGCTCGATTACGCTCCCTCGTCCTACGAGGAGGAGGTCATCCTCGACACGCTCCGGCAGCTGCTGGCCGAGGACTCCCGGAAATGGCACCGCACCGTGGCCGAGTGGCGCGGCGTGAGCGAGGAGACCACCACGGGCGTGCATCGGCTCTATCAGATGCAGGAAGCGGGCGAACTGCTCGTTCCGGCCATCAACGTCAACGATTCGTGCACCAAGTCGAAGTTCGACAACCTCTACGGCTGCCGCGAATCGTTGGCCGACGGCATCAAGCGCGCTACGGACGTCATGATAGCGGGCAAGGTGGTTGTGGTGTGCGGCTACGGCGACGTCGGCAAGGGTTGTGCGCGGTCGATGCGTTCGTACGGCGCGCGGGTCATCGTCACGGAAATCGACCCCATCTGCGCCTTGCAGGCGGCCATGGAGGGTTTCGAGGTCAAGACCGTCGAGAGCGCGCTGGCCGAGGGCAACATCTTCGTCACCTGCACGGGCAACTGCGACATCATCACGCTGGAGCATATGGAGCGGATGCGCGACCAGGCCATTGTCTGCAACATCGGCCACTTCGACAACGAGATACAGATGGCGCGGCTCGAAAAGTCGGGCGCCCGCAAGACCAATATCAAGCCGCAGGTCGACAAATACACCTTTGCCGACGGCCATTCGATTTTCATCCTTGCCGAGGGGCGGCTGGTCAACCTCGGATGCGCTACGGGCCACCCGTCGTTCGTCATGTCGAACTCCTTCACGAACCAGTGCTTGGCACAGATGGAGCTGTGGCAGAAGAAGCTGGAGGTGGGCGTCTACCGGCTGCCCAAGCACCTCGACGAGGAGGTGGCGCGGCTCCACCTGGACAACCTCGGGGTCGAGCTCACGCACCTGACCAAGAAGCAGGCCGACTATATCGGCGTGCCCGAGGAGGGACCTTTCAAGGCCGACCACTACCGGTATTGAGCTACGGTGAAAGGTGGGCAAAGAATCGGGGCGCTCTTATAGCAAGAGCGCCCCGAATGCGTTCGGCGGCAGGCCGTTTAGCGGTAGGTGATGTCGATGGTCACCGGGTTGACGATGTCACGCAGCTTGGTCGTTGTTTCGTTCCGGATTTCGTATTTGTAGCGTTTCTGCCATTCCGGGAAATCGGGGTCGTTCATCTCCTCGCGAAGCAGTTCGCTGCCCACTACGATGTCGTATTCGTGGCGGTATTCCGCATAGGGCATTTTGCAGGCTATCTGCGTGATGCAGCCGTCGGTGTCGGTCGCGACGTCAAGGGCCGGGCGGGCGTCTTCTCCGAGCGTGGATTCGGTGTAAGTGCGGGATTTGTGGACCGTCACGTTGGGCGTATCCCAGCCCTCGGGATTACCCGCCATTTCCTTGTCATCGTCGGGATTCTGCATTTTTTCGGGCAGGTATTTGCCGAAGCCGCCGCCTGTCAGACGCAGCAGCGTGAACAGCACCTGCGGGTCTTCGAGTTCGTCGATGGCACCCGCTAACGCATAGAACGTGAAGTCGAGGTTCGACTTGTCATTGGCGATGCGGTTGGGGTAGAATTGGGCGGCCGGGAACTCTTCTTCCCAGCTCTCGTTGTCATAGCTGTCGTAGTAGGTGTAGCGGGTCAGCATCCCCTCGGCGTTGTAGAAGAACTTGTTTTCGCTGTGGGTGTCGAGATTGCCGTCGCTCAGGCGGGAATATTGGGTGAGCCAGCCGCCGATGCGTCCCTCGCTGTCGTAGGTGCAGATCTCCTTGGCCGAAAGAAAGGGTGTGTCGTAGTAGCAGGTCGTGGTCGCTTCGGTGATGCGGCCCTTTTCGTCGAGCGTGGCGGCGATTTTGTTCAGAATTTCGTCGCCGCTCTCCATGACATCGCTTTCAGTCACGGTGAGTTGGCCTGCTGTGGTGTAGTCCAGACGGTAGCGGTGCGTGCCCTTGTCTTTCTCCGATAAGTCGTAGTCTTCGACGATTTCGACCACCCGGTTGCGGTCGTCGTACTTGAATGCCTGCGAGGAGCTTAGCCGCATCTCCGGTTCTTCGCGGTTGTCGACCAGCAGATAGGCGATGCGGTCGACATACTTGATGTCGGCAGGAGTTGGTTTGTCGGGATTTTCCGGTTTGTCGGGGTCGTCCGGATTCTCCGGATCGCCGGCGCCCTGCTGTTCGATTCGGACAGTCACCCGGCTGTCGCCGCTGAGGATGGTGAGCTGCGCATGACGCGCCTGGTCGGAGGTGTTTTCCTGGAGGATCGAAATGGTAATCGAGACTTCGCCCGCGTCGCCTGCGTATTTGTCCAGTTCGACCCAGTCGGGTGCGGTGCGGGTGGTCTCTTCGAGGGTCGCCGTCCACGGTTCGAGCGCCGTGAAGCCGATGGTCCGGGAGCCGGGTGCGGCCGTGAATGTAGGATTGAGCTGCGAGGCGTCGATTAGGACTGAATTCCCCCCCCCGCGTCGGGAGCGTCGGTGCAAGCCGCTACCGCTGCGGTGGCGAGCATTGCGATGAGCAATTTTACGTTTTTCATCTTTTTAGGATTAAAAGAAGTTTGTCCTACAAATATAGCTCTTTTATCGCTAAAAAGGTCTTTCTGTTGGGGAAATCCGGTGTTTTCAGTGCTTGCCGGATTCAGAACAACCCGGCCGCCCATTCCTTGAACGGCGCCCAGATGTCGGCGACGACAAGGGCCAGCATGGCGATGCAGGCGACGAGCTTGAGCCCCGTCCCGACGATGAACGCCAGGAACGAACCGATGCCCACGCGGAACGCCTTGGCCGAATCGCTGCGGTCGTTGAGCAGTTCGCCCGCTACGGCACCGACGAACGGTCCGGCGATGATGCCCACGGGCCCGAAGAAAAGCCCTGCGAAGACGCCCACCGTGGCGCCGATGGAGCCCGCGCGCGAACCGCCGAAGCGGCGGGTCATCCAGCCGGGCAGAAAATAGTCGGAGAGGGTGACGGCCAGCGTGACGGCCAGCCAGATGAGCATGGCCGAGCCCGAGAACTGCGAGTAGGAGGCGCCCCATGCGCAGAGCAGACCGACGTAGCTGACGATGACGCCCGGGATGGCCGGGACGATGCACCCGACGATGCCGACCACCGAGAGCAGCAGGGCGAGGAATGAGAGCAGGATGTCCATGCCGCTATCCGATCAGTCGGTTGGTCGCCGTGTCGGGGAAGACGATCCACGGCCGGAACTGCTTGGCGTCCTCGAAATCCATCTGCGCATAGGAGGCGATGATGACCACGTCGCCCACCTGCACCTTGCGGGCCGCGGCGCCGTTCAGACAGATGCAGCCGCTGTCGCGTTCGCCCTTGATGACGTAGGTCTCGAAGCGTTCGCCGTTGTCGATGTCCATGATCTGGACCTTTTCGCCCTCGATGATGTTGGCCGCTTCGAGGAGCGCCTCGTCGATGGTGATGCTTCCCACGTAGTTGAGGTCGGCCTGCGTGACCCGCACCCGGTGGATTTTCGATTTGATGACTTCGATCTGGAATTTCATTATCGGATTCGGATGTTGTCTATCAGACGGATCGGGCCGGCCTGCACGGCTATGCAGCCCTGGATGCGGGGCGCGTCGTCCCATGCGGCGACTTCCTGCATCGTCAGGGCGTCGACCGACTGGTAGTAGATGACTTCGAGCAGCGGATTGCGCTCGATTTCGGCCGTGACCCACGCTTTCAGCTCGGCGGGCGGCAGCGAGTGCGATTGTTCGGCGGCGGCCCGGAGCGTGGCGTAGATATGCGGCGCTGCGGCGCGGTGCGCAGGATCGAGCAACTGGTTGCGCGAGGAGAGGGCCAGTCCGTCGGCGTCCCGGACAATGGGGCATTCGACGATCTCGACCGGGAGTTTCAGCTGCGCGACCATGGCCCGGATGACGGCTATCTGCTGGAAATCCTTTTCGCCGAAGTAGGCGCGGGCGGGCCGCACGATGTCGAACAGGCGGCTGACCACCTGCGCCACGCCGTTGAAATGGCCCGGACGCGTGGCGCCCTCCATGACCTTGTCGATTTGTCCGAAGTCGAACTGCCGCGTGTCGGGTTCGGGGTATATCTCCTCGACCGACGGCATCAGCACCAGGTCGGCGCCCGCTTCTTCCAGGAGCCGCGCATCGGCTTCGGGAGTGCGGGGGTAGCGCCGCAGGTCGTTCTTGTCGTTGAACTGCGTGGGGTTGACGAATACGCTCACCGCCACCGTGTCGTTTTCGCGGCGCGCACGTTCCACCAGCGAACGGTGCCCGGCATGCAGGGCGCCCATCGTCGGGACGAATCCGATGCCTGCGGCTCCGGCCTTGTCCAGCTCTGCGCGGAATGCTTCGACGCTCGTATGGATCTTCATTTTTCTGCTTTTGAAGCGGGTTGCGGGGCAAAGGTAGGAAAGATAATTAAAAATGAAAAATTAAGAATTAAAAATCCGTGCTTCGCCGTCGCCGGGCGGGTGTTTTTGTGCGGCGGGTCGGGGCTGCTTTTGCCGGATTTTTGCTATCTTCGCACGTTAACAAACCCGAACCGACATGAAAAAAATCGCACTTATGTCATTTTCCGCCATTATGTTCGCTTCGTGCGGCACGCAGCAGGGCGACAAGCCGTGGATCGTCGACCGTTTCGACGACGTGAAGGTGATCCGCTACGAGGTCCCCGGATTCGAGGAACTTCCGCTCGAACAGAAGGAGTTGGTCTTCTATCTTGCCGAAGCTGCCAAGTGCGGCCGCGACATCCTTTTCGACCAGAACTGCCCGGCCAACCTGCCCGTGCGCCGGACCTTGGAGACCGTCTATGAGCACTTCGAGGGCGACCGTTCGACGGCCGAGTGGCAGGCGCTCGAAAAATACCTCAAAAAGGTGTGGTTCGCCAACGGCATCCACCACCACTATTCCAACGACAAGTTCACCCCGGAGTTCACCGAGGAGTATCTGCTGTCGGTCATCGAGACCATCCCCGAGGAGCGGTTCGGCGACGAACTGAACGCCCTGCGCGGCGAGGTCTGCACGGCCATTTTCGACCCTGCGGCCTACCCGACGCGGCTCAACCAGCGGGCGGGCGACGATCTGCTGCTCACTTCGTCGAGCAACTATTACTGCGGGGTTTCGCAGGCCGAGGCCGAGAAGTTCTACGCCGCAATGGCGGCCGCCGACGCGGGCAATCCGGAGCCGGTTTCCTACGGGCTCAATTCGCAGTTGGCCAAGGACGCGTCCGGACGCCTTTACGAACGGGTGTGGAAAGTCGGCGGCATGTATTCGCCCGCCATCGAACGCATTGTCGGCTGGCTCGAAAAGGCGCAGGCCGTGGCTGCCGAACCGCAGAAATCGACCATCGCGGCGCTGGTGGAGTATTACCGCACGGGCGACCTGAAGAAGTTCGACGAGTACAACATCCGCTGGGTCCGCGACACGCTTTCGCACGTCGATTTCGTCAACGGCTTCATCGAGGACTACGGCGATCCGCTGGGCCGCAAGGCTTCGTGGGAGGCCAATGTGAACTTCATGGACACCGAGGCGTGCCGCCGCACCGAAATCATCTCGGAGAACGCCCAGTGGTTCGAGGACCATTCGCCCGCCGCACCCGAGTATAAGAAGAAGGAGGTCCGCGGCGTCTCGGCCAAGGTCATCACCGTGGCGATGCTCGGCGGCGACTGCTACCCGGCCACCCCCATCGGCATCAACCTGCCCAACGCCGACTGGATACGCAAGGAGTACGGCTCGAAGTCGGTGACCATCGACAACATCACCTATGCCTACGACATGGCGGCCCACGGCAACGGCTTCAACGAAGAATTCGTGCTGCGTGCCGACGACCGCGACCGCATGGAGCGCTACGGCAAGCTGGCCGATGACCTCCACACCGACCTCCACGAGTGTCTGGGCCACGGTTCGGGTCAGCTGGCGCCGGGCGTTTCGGGCGGCGAGCTCAAAAGCTACGGTTCGACCCTCGAAGAGACCCGCGCCGACCTGTTCGGGCTCTACTACTTAGGCGACCCCAAGATGGTGGAACTCGGACTGATTCCCTCGCTCGACGTGGCGTGGGCAGGCTATGCCAAGTATATCATGAACGGCATGATGACCCAGCTGGCGCGCATCGAGCCGGGCAAGAACGTCGAGGAGGCGCACATGCGCAACCGCAAGCTGATTTGCGAGTGGTGCTACGAGCGTGGCAAGGCCGACAACGTGATCGAATGGGTCGAGGAAAACGGCAAGCGCTACGTTGTGGTCAACGACTTCGTGAAACTGCGCGCGCTTTTCGGCGAGATGCTCCGCGAAATCCAGCGCATCAAGTCCGAGGGCGACTATGAAGCCGGGCGCGCGCTGGTCGAGCGATATGCCGTGGCGGTCGACCCCGAACTGCATGCAGAGGTCCGCGAACGCTACTACGGGCTGGGCATCGAACCCTACGGCGGGTTCCTCAATCCCGACTACGAATTGGTCGAGCGCGACGGCAAGGTGGTCGACGTGAAGATTGTTTACCCGACCGACTACGCCGCCCAGATGATGGACTATTCGACGAATTATTCGTTCCTGCCGCTGAAAAACTAAAAAGCAGCCTGCGCCCGGAATGGCGGTGGGTTACGGCTCCCGCCAGCGCGGCCGCAGATTCAGCAATCCGCTGGCAGTGTTGTTGTTGAAACGTTTTAGCAAACAGTTGAAACGTTCCTTTTCGGGCAGGTTTTCTCGCCTCGGCATAGCTCAGGTAAACTTGGCTTTGTACTCGGCTTATCGAAAACGTTCCGGATACGCTGCCAGTTATTCATTCCAGTCTGGCAGAAAACTTGGGTTAATGAATAGTGAATAATTGGCTTTCTTATGTCTTTGCCAGTTGTTCCCTATTAACTATTCATTATTCATTTTTTCTGTCATTCATTCCAGCGATTGCTGGCATACGCCTGCTGCGGGCTACCGCCACCGTGAGTCGGGAGCCTTGACGAATGTTTTCGATAAGCCGAGGGCAGAGCTGTGCTTGCACGAGCTGTGCCGAGGCGAGAAAACTTGCATGAATATGAATGTCGGCGCGAACGGTGACTACTGGTCTTCGTCGTCCTACCTCGCAGGCAGCGCCAGCGCGGGCAACCTGGGCTTCAATTCCAGCGTCGTCAACCCGCTGAACAACAATAACCGTGCTTACGGCTTCTCCGTGCGCTGCGTCCAGCATCTGTGCGGCTGCTTTTTACAATGACAAAGGCGTACCTCCCACAATGGAGGTACGCCTTTCTTGCGTCGCAGCGGAACCGCTATTTCTTCTTGGGGTCCGAACCGTTGTCGATGGCGAACGTCGAGACGATGACCATCTTCTCGTCCACGTTGTTGGGGTTCGAGACGATGACGCCGTACTCGCCCGTGGGACGGGTCGCGAACGAAAGACGATAGCTGCTTTCGCCGTATTTCTTGGCCGTGAAAGGCAGGAAGTCGAGCGTGTTGCTCTGCACGTTGAAAGTGCCGACGGCCGAAATGACGGCCGAACGGTTCTTGGGCGTGGCTTTCATGCGGAACACGCGCACGATCGACATCGGGTCGGCCTTGTTGTCCTTGGCCCGGACGATCAGTTCGACGGGCTGGCTGCCGTCCATGCGTACGCTTGCGGTGCCGCCGTCGATGACGACCTTGGTCTTTTGCTTGGCCGCGGCGAATCCGGCGATGTAGACTCCGGCGCCGGTCTTGATGCGGACGGTGTGTTTTTCGAGTTTGCCGGACGTGCCGTCGGGGAATACGGCGACCACTTCGCCCTCGAATTCGGGTTCGAGGGACTGCGCCTTAACCGCGGAAATCTCCCCCCCCCACGCCATGGCCGCGAAAGCCATCAGGAAGAAAAGTTTTTTCATAGGATTTGGGTTTTGGTTTCGTGCAACCTGCACATCCACAAAGTTAAGCGATATTTTGCAATGTTGTTCCCCCCCCCGATTTTTTTTGCTTCGGACGCTGAAAAAGATAAAAAACAGCCCGCAGATGCTGGACGCAGCGCACGGAGAGGGTCGATGCCCGGCGGCCATGGTTGAGCGGGTTCACGTTGTCCGCGTTCAGGTTCAGATAGCCCGAGCCGAGCTGGCCTGCGGCATAGGACGACGAGGACCAGCAGAGGCCCCACTCGCCGACGTGTGTCAGGGCACCCGTCGTCTCGAAGCGGTAGCCCGCAGCAGGCGCTGAAGCAATCGCTCGGATGAATGACAGAAAAAATGAATAATGAATAGTTAATAGGGAATAATTGGCAAAGACATGAAAAAGCAATTATTCACTATTCATTGTTAATTATTCATTAACCCAAGTTTCCTGTCAGACAGGAATGAATAACTGACGGCATACGTAACGTTTTAGCAACGGTGCTAAAACGTTTCAACAACAACACTGCCAGCGGATTGCTGAATCTGCCGGACCACGCTGGCGCGCACCTTTTCGGCGAGCCGCCGGCAGACCGAAGCCGTTCGGACCTGCCGGGGCAGGAAAAGGGGCTTGAATGAACCGTAGCCCATGCCATTCCGGGTCGGAGGCTGTTTTTTATCGGATGGAAAGCCGGGACGCCTATTCGTCCTCATCGTCGTCTACGGGGCGGTTGCCGCCGGGAGGGGTCAGCTCGGCCACCAGGCGGTCGGCGTCGCTGCACGACACGTAGAGCTTGTCTTCGTAGATGTCGACGATTTCCACGAAATTGCGCCATTCCGTGGCGTAGACCCGCACCCGCTCGAAGCGCCGCAGGTCGATGAAATGGCCGTAGTAGCCGAAGAAGCCGAAACCGCCGAACACGGGCACTATCCACTTCATGTGAGCTGTGCTGACCTTGCGCACAGCCGCGATTTCGCTGCGGTTTATTTCGGTGATGTCCAGCAGGCAGCGCACCTGGACCGATTGGTCGGTGACGACGATTTTGCGCGGAATCGAAAGGGCCATCAACGCAATCAGTGCCACGATGAACGACGTGAACCACGCCGAGAGGTACCCTCCCTCGTAGAGATAGAACAGACCGCCGCCCAGCAGGGCGAAGACGATCCAGTAGACGAGCGTCCAATAGAGCGTGTTGCGGTCGAAACGGTATTTGTAGGTGCTTTGCATGGTGCTATTTTTCGGGCAGTCGTTCGTAGGCGTTCTCTTCGCGGGCCGCCAGCAGGGTTTCGGCCACGGCGAAATCTTCGGGGGTCGTAATCTTGAGGTTCTGCCGCTCCCCGTCGCACAGACAGATGCTGTGCCCCGCCGTTTCGACCACCGATGCGTCGTCGGTGAACTCCGGGCGGTAGTCGGCGCCGTAGGCTTCGCGCAGGAGTCCCGCGCGGAAAATCTGCGGCGTCTGGACGATGCGCAGGCGGCGGCGGTCGACGGCGTGCGAGACGGTGCCGTCCGTCTGGCGGTAAGAATCGGCAGGCTCGACGACCGGAACGGCGGTGCCGTGCTCGGCGGCCGCGGCGGCCGTGCGGCGGATGAGCTTGGACGAAGCGAGGGGCCGCACCCCGTCCTGCACGGCAATCAGCCCGACGTCGTCCGGGAGCGCCGCGAGCCCGTTGCGAACGGAGAAAAACCGCTCCTCTCCGCCCTCGGCGACGGTGTGGGGCGCCACGTCGAAACGCGCGCACAGGTTGTGCCAAAACTCGATATGGGCGGCAGGAAGCACCACGACGATGGGAGCTCCCGGCAACGCCTTGGCGAAGCTGCCTATCGTGCGGGCCAACACGGGCTCACCGCCGAGCAGCGCGAACTGCTTGGGGATGCGGCCGCCGAAACGCGTTCCGGCACCTCCCGCCACGATGATGACCCCGACCCGCTCCATGGCGCTATTTCTTGGGCTCTGCGGCCGCTCCGGCGGGCTGTGCAGGCGGCACGGGAGCCGGAATGACGATGGAATCGAGCTGTGTGATGCGCTCCTCCTCGGGAAGTTCGCCGTTCAACTCGGCGAGAATCCGGTCGCGGACGAACTCGAACGCTGCGCGGTTTTTCTTGGCGATGGGCTCGGCGGGCTTCTGCGGAATCTTCAGCGGGTCGATGGGGGTGCCGTTGCGCCAGATGCGGTAGTCGAGGTGGGGGCCGGTCGAGGTGCCTGTGGAACCGACGTAACCGATGAGCTGGCCCTGCGACACGCGCTTGCCCTGCGAAATACCCTTGGCGTAACCGCTCAGATGGAGATAACCCGTGACGAGGTTGCCTGCATGCTTGATTTTGAGGGTGTTGCCACCGCCGCCGCCCCAGCCTTTGAACGTCACCACGCCGTCGGCCACCGCATGGACGGGCGTACCCTTGGGTGCGGCGTAGTCGACGCCCGTGTGGGGACGGTAGACCTTGTAAACCGGGTGCTTGCGGGCGTAGGAGAACTTGGAACTGATGCGCGTGTATTTGAGCGGCGCCTTGAGCAGCTGCTTGCGCAGGCTGGTGCCGTCCAACTCCCAATACTGGATTTTACCGCCCTGGCGGAACGGAATGGCGTAATACTCCTTGCCGCCCTGCGTGAACTTGGCGCCCCAGATGCGGTCGACGCCAGCCGACACGGTGTCGTCGATGAACCGCTCGTCGTAGATGACTGTGAAGCTGTCGCCCTTCTGGATGCCGAAGAAATCGACGGTCCACTGGTAGATGTTCTCCATCTCGGCGGCGAGCGAATAGGGGAGGTTCTGCTCCATGATGGAACCCCACAGCGACGACGAAATGACGGCCGAACGCTGCGTGCGGCGCAGGGTCGTGGGCTTGGTGTCCTTGCGGATCGAAACGGAGTCGCCGTCGTGGAATCCGAAGACCACGTAATTGGTCCGGTCGGTTTCGTAGACGAGGTAATCGAGGTGCGGGGCGTAGAGCGAATCTTCGTGGATGAAGACCGTGTACCTGTGGCCCGCCCGGATGTTGCGCAGCGGGAAAATCTCTTTCGCCGAGCGGTCGAGCCGGTCGATCTGGCGCACCGTGATGCCGTAGTTGTTGAGGATTTTGCTGAGGGTCTCTCCCTTGCCGATTTCGCCCGTTTCGAGACGGTAGGCGTCGGCGTCGATGCCGTAGACGATGTTGCGTTGGGTCTCCGCATCCGAGGCAGTGCGGCCGCAGGCTCCGGCCGTCAGGGCCAGCAGAGCCGCGAGGTATATTCGGAGTGTTTTCATACTTGCAGGCAAAGGTAGTAATTAAAAACGAAGAATGAAAGTTCGGAGCCGCCTGCGCGTGCTTTTCGTGGCCAACGAAAAAACGCCCCGGACGAATCCGGAGCGCTTTTCACTTGCGAATCAGGCGCGAAACCTATTCAGCGGCCGAAACCGAGAATTTGATGACGGCCTTGACCTCCTTGTGCAGTCGGGCCGAAGCCTCGTACTCGCCGACGGTCTTGATGGTCTCGACGCTGATGACCTTGCGGTCGAGCTCGATGCCCTTGGCGGCGAGCGCCTCGGCCAGGTCGGCGGCCGTGACGGTACCGAAGAGCTTGCCCTCCTCGGCCTTGACGCTCAGCGACAGCGAGAGGTTGCCGATGGTCTGGGCCAAAGCCTGTGCGTCGGCCAGAATCTTGGCGTCCTTGTGAGCGCGCTGGCGCAGGTTCTCGGCGAGCACCTTCTTGGCCGAAGCCGTAGCGGCGGTGGCCAGACCCTGCGGAATGAGGTAATTATTTGCGTAACCGGGCTTGACGTTGACGATGTCGTTGGCGTAGCCCAGATTCTCCATATCCTTCTTCAGAATGACTTCCATGTGCTTGTCCTCCTTAAATTATTTCATGCAATCGGTTACGAAGGGCAGAATGGCGAGGTGACGGGCGCGCTTGACGGCCTGGGCCACCTTCTTCTGGAACTTCTGCGAAGTACCGGTCAGACGGCGGGGCAGAATCTTGCCCTGCTCGTTGAGGAACTTCTTGAGGAACTCGCCGTCCTTGTAATCGACGTACTTGATGCCGAGCTTCTTGAAACGGCAGTATTTCTTCTTCTTGACGTCTACCGAAACGGGGTTCAGGTAGCGGATTTCGGACTGTGCTTTATTCTCCTGTGCCATGGCTTACTCCTGTTTGTTAGTGGTTTTAGCACGACGTTTCTCCGAGTACTCGACGGCGTACTTGTCCTGCTTGAAAGTCAGAAAACGGATCACCCGCTCGTCGCGGCGATACTGCGTTTCGAGGGTGTTGATGAGCGTGCCCTCGCCCGTGAACTCCACGAGGAAGTAGAAACCGGTGGTCTTCTTCTGAATGGGGTAGGCCAGCTTCTTGAGGCCCCACGACTCCTTGTTCACAATCTGACCGCCGTTCTCGGTGATGACACCCTGGAATTTGTCGGCCACCTCCTGCACCTGCTGTTCGGACAGAACCGGCGTGACAATGAAAACGGTTTCGTAATTGTTCATAATACGTTGAATTAAAAAGTTATCCCCTTTTCGGGCTGGCAAAGATAGGAATAAATAAATTAAAAATGAAAAATTAAGAATTAAAAATGTCGGTCGGACAATGCGAAGCGACGGACGGATCATGTGCGGGGACAGGGATTCCCTGCGAGGAGAAAGCAAGCAAGTGCAGGTGCTTTCTGCCTTCGGCAGGTCTCCGGCTTCCCCGGAATCGCATTTTTAATTCTTAATTTTTCATTTTTAATTCCGTTGCTCGGGAAATCCCTGCGCCTTGAGCCGGATGTCCTGCCCGTCGGGCGTGACGAGGAAGCACCCGGTGGATTCGGGTGTGATGTGGCCGATGACGTCGACCAGCCCCAGCCGCATGACCTGCTCCTGCATGGAGAGCGGCACGGTGAAGAGCAGTTCGTAGTCCTCGCCGCCGTGGAGCGCCGCGACGACCGGGTCGGAGTGCATCTCCTCGGCCAGGGCCGTGGTCTGTTTGGCGATGGGAATCCGCTCCAGGTAGATGCGGGCACCGCATTTCGAGGAGCGGCAGAGCTGTAGCAGATCGCTCGAAAGCCCGTCCGAAAGGTCGATCATCGCCGTGGGCACGAATTTCTCCTCGGCCAGGGCGGCCAGGATGTCGGTGCGCGGGCGGGGCTTGAGGTATTTTTCCAACAGACATTCGTAGCCTGCGAATTGGGGCTCGGGGTTGTCCACGCCGGCAAGAACCCGCTTTTCGCGTTCGAGGAGCTGCAACCCCATATAAGCCGCTCCGACGTTGCCCGTCAGACAGATAAGGTCGTTCTGCTGTGCACCGCCGCGCCCGACGATTCGTTCCTCGGGTGCGTGGCCCACGGCTGTGACGCTGATGACCAGCCCCGTCATCGAAGCCCGCGTATCGCCGCCGACCACGTCGACGCCCAACTCCTTGCAGGCGAAACCGATGCCCTCGTAGAGGTCGTCCAGCGCCTCGACGGGCAGCTTGGCCGAGATGCCGAGCGAGACGAGCAGCTGCGACGGGGTGGCGTTCATGGCGAGAATATCGCTCACGGCGGCCGTTACAACCTTGTAACCCAAGTGCTTGAGCGGGAAATAGGTGAGGTCGAAGTCGATCCCCTCGAAAAACGAATCGGTCGAAAGAACCGTCCGCTCGCCGGACGGCGGAGCGAGCACCGCGCTGTCGTCGCCCGCACCGCGCAGGGTCGAAGCGTTGGAGGGTGCGAAGCGGGCGGTGAGCCGGTCGATCAGTCCGAATTCGCCCAATTCGGCGATTTCGGTGCGTTTTTTCTGCGCTGCCATTCCTTAAAATTTTTACAAAACTAACGAATCTTTCCATTTTCCCAAAAATTTGACGTACTTTTGTCGGGTCAAAAAAGGTATTGGCTATGATAAATATCGTCTTGTTCGGCGCTCCGGGCTGCGGCAAGGGGACGCAGGCTCAACGGCTCAAAGCGCACTACGGCATCGACCATGTTTCGACCGGCGAGGTCATCCGCGAACACATCCGCCGCGGCACGGAGCTGGGCCGCAGCATGGAATCGTGTATCGCCCAGGGCAAGCTGGCGCCCGATGAACTGGTGATCGGAATGATCGAGGAATATGTGGCTTCGCACAAGGAAGCGAAAGGCTGTATTTTTGACGGATTCCCGCGCACGACGGTGCAGGCCGAGGCGTTCGACCGGATTCTGGAGAAGCATGGACTGAAGGTCGACATCATGGTGGATATCCATGTGCCGGAGGAGGAGCTGATACGCCGTATCTTGCTGCGCGGCAAGGATTCGGGCCGTGCCGACGACGCGTCGGAAGAAGTGGTCCGGGGACGGCTGGAGGTCTACCACCAGCAGACCGCCGTGGTGTCGGACTACTATGCGGCGCAGGGCAAATATGCGTCGGTCAACGGCACAGGCACGATGGACGAGGTGTTCGGCCGCGTGGCGACCGTCATCGACGGGCTGGAGAAATAGATAGAATTTGTCCGCGAAGATAAAGGTCCCGAATTTTCGGGACCTTTTTTTGTCGGCTGGTTTTGTTGGCTGGCGGGGGCGTTGGGTTATTTTCATCTGCGGCGGCTGGGGCCGACGCATCTTCGATGCGGGCCGCCGCAGATGGCAACGCAAGCGGCAGTCTCTGGCCTCGCTGAACCGCAAAGTGTTTGACTTTGCTTGTGCTCGGCATAGCCTGCAAGCAGTCTCTGCCCTCGCTGAACCGCAAAGGTCACCTTTCACTTTCCACCTTTCACTTTGTTAAGTGCCGTTTGATCCACTCCAGCTGGTTGCGGCCGGTGGCTTCCGAAGTCCAGTGCTCGTTGACAGGAGTGAGCAGGGCCTCTTTGGGGCACGACAGCACGTTGTAGACCGCGTAGCTGGTGGTCGGCGGGCAGGTGTCGTCGTTGTAGCCCCAGGTCATGTAGACGGGCACCCGAATCAGCCGGGCGAAATTGACGACGTCGTAATAAGCCATCGTGCGCAGCTTGTCGGGCGTGTCCATCCCCGGGATTTTGGAGAAATGGGGGTAGCCGTCGCCCTCGCCGAGTTTGAAGCGGGCCATGTCGCTCAGGGCCGGATGGTTGGCCACGCAGGCCGTGATGCGCGGGTCGAGCGCGGTGGCGATGAGCGCCAGTGCACCGCCCTGACTGCCGCCCTGGGCAATCATGTTCCGGCCGTCCCATTCGGGCAGCGAAGCGAGCAGGTCGGCCGCACGCACGCAGGCGAGGTAGACGCGCTTCATGTAGTAGTTGTCGCGGTTGTCGAGCCCGTTGGTCAGATAGCCGTTGCTGCGGCCGTTGAAAGCGGCGCTGATTTCGCGGAAACGCTCCTCGGGCAGGTCGGGGTGCAGGCCGTGGATCTCGAACTCGAACCGGATGCAGCCCTGCTCGGCGTAGTACTTGTGGCGCAGGGGTTCCTTGATGGTCTTGATGCCGGCGCCCGGCGGCACGAGCACGGCAGGGCAGCTCCCGGGCCGGGCGTCCTTGGGCATGAACAGATAACCGTAGATGCTCTGTCCCTGCTTGTTGAGCTGCAATTTGACGAGGTAGCAGTCGATTTTGTCGGTGCAGTATTTTTCCGCCCGCTCTTTCGTATAGCGCAGGGGGAAAGCGGCGGCTTCCTCCTTGTTGTGTTCCCAGAACTCACGGAAATCGGCGGGCATGGCGGTATAGGGTTCGATTTTCTCGGGCGAGAACCCGACCTTGACATGGTGCCGGGTAGTCTGCCCGCCGACGGTGGCCGAAAGGCGGCAGTCGCGGAACCCGGGGCGCTTCATGGTGCCGACGGGGATGGCCGCCCGGCCGTTTTTGAGCACGACGCTGCCTTTTGTGTCGGCGGGCATCAGGTCGCCGCCCAGTTCGTAATGGACGGTGATGCCGTCCTGCGGAATGCCGTAGCGATAGAGCTGTACCTCGATGACAGCCTTTTCGCCCGTGCGGTAGAGCCAGTCGGCATGGTCGGGTTGTGCGACCCACAGCACGTCGCTGCGGTAGGGATAATTCTCGGCCTGCAATCCGAGCGGCAGGCAGAGGAGCGAAAGAAGCAATAGCAATTGTTGTTTCATAGGGTCGGGGTGTTTCGGTTGGGGTTGAGGGACGATACGAAAAGAGCCGCTCTGCGAGAGAACGGCTCCTGTGGAACTGAACGGCTACTGCTACAAGGCGTTCACATGCAGCTGCAAGGCGCTCTTGAGGTTGGCGGCCTTGTTCTTGTGCATGATGTTGTGCTTGGCGAGCTTGTCGAGCATCGAGGTGACCTTCGGAAGCAGGGCCTCGGCAGCGCTCTTCTCGGACGTCGTACGCAGGGCCTTCACGGCGTTGCGGGCCGTCTTGTGGAACAGACGGTTGTGGGCCCGCTTGGTTGCGGTCTGACGAATCCGTTTCTTCGATGACTTATGGTTTGCCATAATCCGTATAGTTTTATTTTTTTGACTTCTTGAGTAGCCCATAGCAGAATCGAACTGCTCTTTCAAGAATGAAAATCTTGCGTCCTAACCGATAGACGAATGGGCCTTTACCGCTATTTCCCGCCGTGTCGGAAGTACTTTAGCGGTGCAAAGGTAACTAAAAAAGTGAATCGACCAAAGAAAACGACGAAAAATGTTGCGAAAACTATGGTTCGTCGGTGCGAATCCGTCCGCAGAGGGGGTCGAAAGAGAGCCCGGCGCCTGCGAAAAGCCGCTCGATCAACCCGCTGGCGGCCATTTCGGCGGCGGGCAGATGGTGTAGGGCGGGGGTGTCGATGAGCAGGACCGAATCGCACAGCGAAAGGGCGATGTCGAGGTCGTGGGTCGAAAAGAGAATGCACCTGCCCTCGTCGTGGGCGAGCCGCCGGAGCAGCGACGCCAGCGCGTAGCGGTTGGGCAGGTCGAGAAACGCCGTGGGCTCGTCGAGGAGGATGACAGGGGTGTCCTGGGCCAGCGCCCGGGCGATCATGGCCCGCTGGCACTCGCCGTCGGAAAGGGTCTCCATCGGCTTGCGGGCGAGGTCGGCGATGCCGACCGTTTCCAGCGCGCGCCGGACGGCGGCCCGGTCGGTCTCCTGCATGCGCCCGAACCAATTGGTGTAGGGGGCGCGGCCGAGGGCGACCATATCCTCGCAGGCGAGGTTGGCGATGCGGACCTTGTCGGTGGCGACGAACGAAACGGTGGATGCCAATTGCCTGGGATTGAGCGCGGAAACCGGCGTGCCGCAGAGCCGGACCTCTCCGCCCTCAGCGGGCCGCAGCCCGGCGATGACCCGCAGCAGCGAACTTTTTCCGGTGCCGTTGCGGCCGATGAAAGCGGTGAGCGATGCGCGCGGAATCTCGGCCGAAACCTCTTCGAGCAGCACGCGCGGCCCGTAGGCCAGCCGGATATGATGCAAGGAAATACTCATCCGAAGAAACTGCGGTTGCGAACGACGACGAGGATGACGACCGGAATGCCCATCAGCGCGGTGATGCTGTTGATGGGCAGGGCCAGCGTTTTGGCCAGCAGGTCGCAGCCGAGCAGCAACGATGCGCCTGCGAGCATCGAGGCGGGCATCAGTGTGCGGTGGTCGGCGCGGCGGAACAGCATGCGCGCGATGTGGGGAACGGCCAGCCCGACGAAGCCGACGGGACCGCAGAACGCGGTGACGGTGCCGGCGAGCAGGATGGTGGAGAGGAAAATCAAGGCCCGTGCGCGCGGGATATGGAGCCCCATGGTGCGTGCGTAATTTTCGCCTAAGAGCAGGAGGTCGAGGGGCTTGATGACGAGGACCGCGAGCACGAGCCCGACACAGACGACGGGTGCGAGCAGGGCGAGCTGCGGCCCCGTGACGTCGCCGAGCGAGCCCATGGTCCAGACGACGAACGACTTGAGCGCGGCCTCGTTGGAGAGGTACTGCATGATTTCGACCACGGCGCCGATGCCCGAACCGAACATGATGCCGAGAATCAGAATCACCATGATGTCGTGGATGCGGCGGCTGACGGCCATGACGACGGCCAGCACGGCCGCCGACCCGAGCCAGGCCGCCCCGGCGACGCCGAGCGAGCGGACGGCCGAATGGCCCGCAATGCCCAGCAAAGGAGCGCCCAGGAGGAACAGCGCGACGCCGAGACTGGCCCCGGCGCTGACCCCGAGGACGTAGGGCCCGGCGAGCGGGTTGCGGAACAGGGTCTGCATCTGGAGCCCGGCCGCGGCGAGGGCGGCCCCGGCCAGCAAGGCGGTGGCGGCTTTCAAGAGCCTGATGTTTAGCACGATATTGCGAACGGTAGGGTCGGATTCGGCACCTGTAAGCGCACCCCACACCTCGCCGGGCGACAGAGCGACCGACCCCACGGCGAGGTCGGCGGCGAAGAGTGCCGCGGTGGCGAGGGCGAGCAGGACGAAGACCAAGGCCGAACGGGACATGCTACCGGAGCTGCTTGTAATAGGTGAGTGTATCGCAACCGAGCGCGGGGTGGAAAATGGCGGCGAGGTCGCGGAGAATGAGGTCGGGGTGGGTGGCGCCCGATTCCCAGAAATCGGACCCTCCGGCGAAGGTCTGCCGACGGTTGTTGTTGAAAACCTGTCTGTTGCGCACGACGGGCAGGTCGGCGAACTTCGGATTCTGCGCCTTGAGCTCGGCGAGCGAATTGCACCCGCCGACGTTGAGCCACACATCGGCGTCGGCTGCGAACAGATAAGCCTGCTCCATGTCGACGGGCCGCGAGGTGTTGCCGTCGTCGGAGACGGTGAAGGTGTCGCCCCCTGCATCGCGGATGAGCTGCACCATGTAATTGCGGGCGGGCGGCATGAACCACGTGTCGCGGTAGGGAGTGTTGAGCAGCACTTTGGGGAGCGTGACGACGTCGGGGTGCGCTTCGCCGACATGCGCGCGGACACGCTGTGCGACGGCGTTGTAACGCGCGGCGATGCCGTCGAAAACCTCCTTGCCGCGGTCGTGGCAACCGCACAGCTCGGCGGCGACCATCAACCATTCGGCCTTGCCCAAAGGCGAGGGTTCGAGGTAATCACCTATATATATATAGGGAATCTTCAGCTCGCGGAGCTTGCCGGTCAACACGCTGTTTTCGCCGTAGACGCCGTAGAGCAGAACGACATGGGGACGCATGGCGGCCAGCAACTCGAAATCGAGGTTGGTATCGTAGCCGATGTCGCGGACTTCGCCGCACAGACGATGCTCGCGGATGTAGGGGTTGGCGATGTAGTCGATGCCCGAAACGCCCTTGATGCGCCGGACCTCGCCGAGGGCGTCGAACAACGCCACGTGGCTGGAAGATAAGCAGACGACGCGCTGGACGGGAGCCTTGACTGCCTGCCCGTCGAACCCGGCGGGCACGGGGCTGTCGTCATGCAGAACGAGCAAATGCTGTTCCTCCTGCTCGGCGCCCTGCCACGGATTGCGGACGGTGACCAACGTGGTGCTGTCATGGGCGGTACCGCGGATGTCGAACCCCGTGGCGTAGGCGGGGGTATAGACTTCGCGGCAGAAATCGGCGGCGGAATAGTTTTTGCGGCCGCTGCATGCGGCGGCTGCGAGGGCTACGAGGACTGCCAGGAATATCTTCTGTGCTTTCATCGACTTCAAAAGTAGAAAAAATTCCGCATAAATTGTTGTTTTCTCAAAAATATGCTATATTTGCAGTCCCAAACCGAAAGGTTTCGGGTAATCGGGGCGTAGCTCAGTCCGGTTAGAGTACACGTCTGGGGGGCGTGTGGTCGCTGGTTCGAATCCAGTCACCCCGACAAGATCGAATGTGAAGTCTCTGCCTTATGGCAGAGACTTTTTTGTTGCCATGCGCGAAGAGAATCGGTTCGTATGCAGCGTGTCCGCAATGAAAAGTCCTGCGGAGCGGATCGCACCGGATCGTGTAATCCCGCAAAGAGGAATTCGGGAAAAGCACCACGGAGCAGCCTGTTCAGTCACTCCTTACAAGATGCAAAAACCCCGGCCTTATGACCGGGACTTGTGCTTGCGAAACGATTTTCTGTGAAGTGTTCCTGATTATTTATTATCCGCATAATCCATGAACAAGGCTTCTTTTGGAAAATTCTTGTGCAGCAGCGACTCGAACTGCCCGTATATAAATTCGTATCTACTTTTATAATCGGGGTACAAAATATCTGCAATGACAGCATCTTTCCGCATTTGATAGAGAGCCGGATATTGGACGGAATCCGTTTTGAATACGGATTCTACGGATTCCGGGATATCCAGATCGCCTATGTCGTAATTGATTCCGTCTTTGCGGATTTCCGTTATTTCAAATACGATGTTATAGTCTCGTTTGAATTCTGAAGATGTTGTGTATTTCAATCTTCGTTCGTCGCGATAGTCTGCTTCCCAATATCGTATTACGGTGGTGCTGAAAGGAGCGGTCGAAATACAGCTATGGCTTTCGGCGTATTGGACATCGTTGATTTTTGCAGAGTAACGATAGTTGAATCGTATCTGGTCGACTTTCCCTTTCAACGGGGTGAGCTTGAATGCGAAATTTACATTTTTGACATCGTAGCTATAAGAATAATATTCTTTGTCTATTGCCGAAAATTCGATTTTTACGAACCGATCGAGCGCATTGTCTTTCTTGTATTGTTCCCAATAACGGATAACGGAATCCGCTTTTGCCGCATGCATCCCGAATCGGTCGTCCCATTCTTGTTGCCACTGCCTGTATTTGGGATTCAGTTCGGATGTATCTCGTGAGAATTCGACCATGGAATATAATTTCCGGTAAGTAATGTCGTCGAATTTCGCTTTCTCGATTTCGTTGAATTGGCTGGTTTTTTCCTGCAATTCTTCGTAAAAGGACGTAAACAGGGAATCTTGTTTTATGATGCCTGCAAGCGTTTTTGTATCGAGGGGTTCAAAAATGGATGTATTGGGAATATTATTGCACGAACATATGAACAATCCGATTGCTGCTATCAGAGTAAAACGCGATTTCATCGTTGTCAGATTTTACGCTTAAAAACATAATTTATACATTGGGTCCGGGTGTTTTCTCTGATGCCGGTTACATATTCGGAGTTCCCGAAGTTGGGATGTACGGTTTCTGTAATCACGTAAACATCTACAAGTTCCCATCCGTCTTTGCCGAATATGTTCAGATCGTCGTTGGTTATTTCGTAGGTTCGGGGATGGTAGTCTGTCGATTTCGTGCCTTCTACTTTCACGATTTTGTATTCCCAGTTGTTGCTGCAGGCGACCAGTGAGAAAGCAGCAAATAGAGCCAGAGTAAGTTTTTTCATAATGAATGATTTTTTTTGTTTGATATACAAAGTTACGGAAAAATTTGATGATTGGGCTGATATATATTAAAATCAGACTTATTTGCCGATGCAGAACTTAGAGAAGATGTTGGAGAGGATGTTGTCGGGGATGATGGCGCCGATGCCGGTGATGGACGAGAGGGCGCGGATGACGGACCGGATTTCCTCGGCGAGGAGGTCGGAAGGGAGAGCGGATTGGAGCCCGAGGAGGGCGCGGTCGAGAGCGGCTGAAGCCTCGCTGAGAGCTTGGAAATGGCGGCTGTTGGAAACGACGGTATCGCCGTGGAAAAGCCCCTCGGTGTCGACGGCGCTGCGGAGCGCGCGGCATAACATGTCGACCCCGGAGCCGCTGAGGGCGGAAATGCCGATAACGTTGTCGGGCAGAACGAGCGTCGGAGCGGCGTCGGTTTTGTTGATGACGGTGAGGAGGGTCTGGTCTTCGCGGAGCGGGAAATCGGGGGCGGGGATCGCTTCTTTAAGGGTAGTTGCGTCGATCAGATGGATGACGATACGGGCTCGGGCGATGCTTGCGAGGGTGCGTTCGATGCCCATCCGTTCGAGCTGGTCGTCGGTGGTGCGGATGCCTGCCGTGTCGAGGAACCGGAACAGCACGCCGTCGATGCTGGCCTGTTCCTCGATGACGTCGCGCGTGGTGCCTGCGATGTCGGAGACCAGCGCCCGGTCGTCGTGCAGCAGTCGGTTCAGCAGGGTGGATTTGCCTGCGTTGGGCGCTCCGGCGATGGCCACGGCGACACCCTCTTTGAGGG
Source organism: Alistipes sp. UBA6068 (assembly GCF_949428155.1). NCBI lineage: Bacteria > Pseudomonadati > Bacteroidota > Bacteroidia > Bacteroidales > Rikenellaceae > Alistipes > Alistipes sp. UBA6068. The sequence goes on from NZ_CASQFS010000012.1 coordinate 28,255, forward strand.
CGTTGCCGAGCGAGAACGAATTGCGCAGCGTGTCGGTTTCGCGGCGGATGCTTTCCATCGTTCGGCGCAGTTCTTCGCGGTCGGCGAATTCGACGTCTTCTTCCGAAAAATCCAGCTCCAGCTCCAACAGCGACGCGAGGTCGAGCAATTTTTGGCGCAGGCCTTCGAGGGCTGCGGAGTAGCCGCCGCGCATCTGTCCGGTGGCGAGTGCATGGGCTGCACGCGACGAGGAGGCGATGAGGTCGGCGACCGCTTCGGCCTGCGACAAATCGAGTTTCCCGGCCAGGTAGGCGCGGATGGTGAACTCGCCGGGCTCGGCCATGCGGGCTCCGGCAGCTTGTGCAAGCCGCAGGATTTCGGAGACGATGTAGGCGGAGCCGTGGCAGGAAATCTCGACCGAATCCTCCCCGGTGTAGGAATGCGGCGCGCGGAAGACGGTAGCGAGCACGTCGTCGATGGTCCGTTCGCCGTCCATGATGCGTCCGTAGTGGACGGTGTAGCCCTGGGCTTGGGAAAGGGGAGCAGCCCCCCGGAACAGCCGGTCGCAGAGCGCCGGCGCATCGGGGCCGCTGAACCGGACGACGGCGATGGCTCCGCCCGCCGCGGTGGCCGGGGCGACGATGGTGGGCTCCCCGCGGGTCATGGTCAGCGCCGCTCGATGATGAGTTTCTGGCCGATGCGCAGCCTATTGGCGTTCTTGAGCTTGTTGGAACGCATGATTTGGGCCGTGGAAATGTGGTATTTGTGGGCGATGCCGCTGAGGGTTTCGCCGCTGCGGACCGTGTGGATGGTGTTGCCCATCTCCGCGCGCTTCTTGTCGATGTTGGCCGGGTTGATGTACTCCTTGAGATAGGTGGAGTCCTTGGCCATGATTTCCTGCTCGTGGGCGATATACTGGGCCACCTTGCGCTGCGGCAGGACGAGCGTGTAGGTCTTGGTCGTGGCGGGGATGATGTCGAGCTTGTATTGCGGATTGAGCTGGCGCAGGGTTTCCATCGGGATGTCGATTGTCGACGCGATCTGTTCGAGGTGCATCAGGCGGTTGATGCGAATCGTGTCGACCGACAGCGGAATGGGGGCCGCTTCGGGCTCGATGCCGTGGTTGCGGTGGTAGGAATAGGCATAGGAGGCGCCGATGAACGCCGGAACGTAGCCGCGGGTCTCGCGCGGCAGAAAGTCGTAGATGTCCCAGAACGAACGGCTCTCTCCGCCCGCACGGGCCAGCGCCTTGTTGACGTTGCCGGGACCGCAGTTGTAGGCCGCGATGGCCAGCGACCACTCCTTATAGATGCGATAGAGGTCTTTCAGATAGCGGCAGGCGGCCTTGGTCGAAAGGATGGGGTCGCAGCGTTCGTCGACCAGCGAATTGACTTCGAGCCCGTAGCTGCGTCCGGTGGAGGGCATGAACTGCCACAGCCCGGCGGCTCCGGCGTGGGAAATGGCCGTGGACGAAAGTCCCGATTCGATGATGGGCAGGGCGCGCAGTTCGACGGGCAGCCCTTCCTTGATGAGTTCGTCCTCGATGAGCGGGAAATAGTATTGCGACATGCCGAGGATGCGGCCGATGGTCGAACCTCCGGATGCGACGTAGCGGTTGATGTAGCTCCTCACGATGCTGTTGTAGGGGAGCTGGATGGGCGATGCGAGGGCCCGCAGGCGTCCGGTGTAGACCGAATCGGGGACGCTGCTTTCGGCGGGGAGCGAATCGACCAGCACATAGGTGTTGAAGAATTCGCGGAACGCCTCGCTGCGTTGCCGTTCGCGCCATTCGGCCACGAGCGAATCGACCTGCTCGGCGGAGAGCTCCGGAATCACGCAGGCGGGTTCGGGCTCCGGGGTGCTGTCGGCCGCGGTTTCGGCGGCCTGGGGGGCGCTTTGGGGCTGTACGGGTTCTTCGAGCTGCCATTCCTCGGCTCCGGTCTCGGTCTCGGCGGCCTGCGCGGCAGGGCGGAGGTTGCGCGGCTTGCGGTCGAGGGCGGCGGCCTGTGCGGCACACAGGCAGAACAGCAGCAGTACGGTCAGTCTTTTCATGGTCAGAATTTAAGGCTCATGTTGAATCCGAAAACGGGTCGGTTGCCTCCGGCCCCGGGCACGTAGGCGTAGTCCACGAGCGGTTCGAGGTTCATGGAGAGGTCGTCCGAAATATCGTAGTCCTTCAGATGGGCGTCGACGTGGGCGTCGATGATCTGAAGCGCATAGAGCGCCCCCGTGATGATGATGCAGAGGTCGCGGTTGCGCCGGTAGTTGTTGCGCAGGTTGAGGATGAACGACGCCGAGTAGCGGCCGTGGAACTCGTCGGTCGGGCCGTCGGGATAGTTCTCGGGGTGGGCGTCGTAGTCGCTGATGAGGTTGTAGGCCTTCTTGAAACGCTGGTAGCCGCGGTTGTTCCAGTCGATGCAGTAAATCAGCGAGGCGAAGCCGCCCACGACGAAAGGCACCTTCCAGTAGCTTTTGTTGTAGATTTGTCCGGCGCCGGGGAAGATGCAGGCCAGCGTCGTGGCTTTCTTGACGTGCGAAACGTCGTTGGTGGAGTAGTTGACCGCCGCGTCGCCGATGAAATAGACGTAGGAGGCGATGGTAAGACCCAGGTACACCTGCCGCCGGGTGTTGCTGCGAATCATCTTCGATTGCAGGGTGTTGAGCTCGGGCGTGCGGCTCAGGCCCCGGTCGGTCAGCGCGTCGTACTGGCGTTTGAGCGGCCGATAGGTGCTGTTTTCGTGGAAGAAAAGGGCCAGCCCCGTGCCGACGGTGCCGTAGAGGATGGGCAGTTTCCAATATTGTTTGTTGTAGACCTGGCCGTAGCCCGGCAGGACGGTCGAGAGCCAGCATACCTTGGAGAGCGACATGGAATCGCTCATGAACCACCCCTTGCGATAGGGACGGGCCGGGAGTCCGGCGGTATCGGTCTTTTCGGCGCCGGCTTCCGCGAACGCACCGCCCGATGCGATCCGTGCGGCGGCGATGGAATCGAGCGTGAACAGGTCGTCGGTGCGCAGTTCGGTCAGCCGGATCGAATCGGCCCGGAACTCGGCATCGAACAGCGAATCGAGTTCGGCGGCAAAGGCCGCGTCGGCGAGCGAATCGGCCCTGAGCTTCAGCGAATCGGTCCGGGGCATCGTTCCTCCGCGCACGACGGTGCGGGCACCGCGGCGCAGCTGGGCGTCGGCGGGCGTCCACAGGGCCAGTGCGGCCAGCAGGAGGAGCAGTCGGAACCGGATTCGGGCCATGGGCTCAGGAGCGGGCGGAAAAACGTTCGATGAAACGCTCGATGTCCTTGTCGTCGGCGAATCCGATGGTAATCTTGCCGCCGCCGTTCTTCGAGCGCTTGATGGAAATCTCCTGCGAGAAGAATTTTTCGAGTTGCTCGACGAGCCGCGAATAGGTTTCGGGGTACTCCTCGTCGTCGGCATTGGCCGCGGCCGGGGCGGGCTGCTCGGTGAGCGCGCGGACGAGTTCTTCGGCCTGCCGTACCGAAAGGGCTTTCTTGACGCACTTTTTCAGCATGCGCACCTGCTCCTCGGCGGGGGCTCCGGCGATGGCCTTGGCGTGGCCCATGGAAATCAGCCCTTCCTTGAGCGCCAGCTGCACCTCGTCGGGGAGCTTCAGCAGCCGCAGGTAGTTGGAGACCGACGAACGCTTCTTGCCGACCTTTTCCGAAAGGGCGTCCTGCGTGAGGTGGCATTCGTCGATGAGCCGCTGCATGCCGAGGGCGATTTCGATGGCGTTGAGGTCCTGCCGCTGGATGTTCTCGACGAGGGCCATGGCGTGGAGATTTTCGTCGTCGACCTCGCGGATGTAGGCGGGCAGGGTCCGGAGGTCGGCACGCTGGGCCGCGCGCCAGCGGCGTTCGCCGCTGATAATGATATATTTGCCGTTGTCGGACTTCTTGACCGTGACGGGCTGGATGACGCCCAACTGGCGGATCGAATCGGCCAGTTCGTCGAGCGCCTCCTCGTCGAACTGCGTGCGCGGCTGCGTGGGGTTGGGGATGATGTCGGCGATGTCGATTTCGGCCATCCGGCTCATGGGCTTGACGCGGGCGTCGAGGGCGTCGGCGCCGAAGATGGCGTCCAGGCCGCGGCCCAATCCTTTTTGCTGTTTCATGGGGTTGCTATAACGTTTTAGCCGTTGTTCTTGTTGCGTTTGAGGAACTCGCGGGCCAGGCTGAGGTAGTTTTCCGAGCCGATGGCCGTGGCGTCGTACAGCATGACGGGCTTGCCGTGCGAGGGCGCCTCGCCCAACCGGATGTTGCGCTGGATGATGGTGTCGTAGGCCAGTTCGCCGAAGTGCTCGCGGACCTCGGTGACGACCTGGTTGTTGAGCCGGTTGCGCATGTACATGGTCAGCAGGAAGCCCTCGATGCGGAGCGCGGGGTTGAGCGAACCCTGCACCTTGCGGATGGTGGCCAGCAGCTTGGAGAGCCCTTCGAGCGCCAGGTACTCGCACTGCACGGGGATGAGCACCGTGTCGGCCGCGGTGAGGATGTTGACCGTCGTGTAGCCCAGCGAGGGCGAGCAGTCGATGAAGATGTAGTCGAAGCGGTCGCGGACCGAATCGACGATGCGCCTGAGCACGTGGTGGGCATCCTCCATCTTGGGCAGTTCGGCGTCGGCGGCCACCAGGTCGATGGACGAGGGCAGCAGCCAGAGGTTCTTCACGTCGGGGCTTTCGAGCAGCAGCTCGGAAGCCTGCCGGGCCCCCGAAATACACTCGTAGATGCCTTCGAGGTTGATGTCGAAGCCCAGGCCCGAAGTGGCGTTGGCCTGCGGATCGGCGTCGAGCAGCAATACTTTCTGCCCCAGGAGGGCCAGCGAAGCCGCCAGATTGATGGCCGTGGTGGTCTTGCCCACACCGCCTTTCTGGTTGGCCAGTGCGATAACTTTTGCCATGTTGCAATGGGTTTATAAGCGGACAAATTTAATGAAATTAAATCGAAATCCGCAACCGTTGCCGAAAATTGATTACCTTTGTAGAAGATAAACTGCGCCGCGGCAAAAACCGAACAGGTTCGGGACTGCTCCCGGCCCGACTATCTTTGCAGGAAATCAAGGAAGTCGCAAAATTTCGTAACGCATTGCTTATGACTGACCAAAACCGACAGCCGGAGGCCGGAGGAGCCTTTCCGGTACTCGCCCCCAAGAAACGGTTTCCCGGTGTGGGCGATTTGTTCGCCATGCTGGGCATCGTGCTGGGCATGCAGGTCGTTGCCGGGGTCGTGCTGACCGTCGGATTTACCTTGGCAGGCTGGGTTCCCGGCCGGCTGAATCCTGCACAGCAGGGTGTTTTCACCGCACTCGCCTATGTGCTGTCGATGCTCCCGGCCTATCTGGCCGTAATCTGGTATCGGCGCATGCGCGGGGGTGGCGGGCCGCTCGGGCGTTTTGCGGTCCGGGGGCTGAATCCCGTGTTGCTGCTGTGGGCGTTCGTCTTCATGATGGCGGCAGGCGTGGTCTGCGAACCGCTGCTTTCGTGGCTGCCGGCTCCGGGCGACCTCGATTACGGTACGGGTCTTTGGGCCGTGCTGACGCTGGTCGTGGCGGCTCCGGTGCTCGAAGAGCTGCTGTGCCGCGGGCTGGTGCTGGAGTCGCTGCGTACGCGTTTCGGCGTGGTGGCGGCGTGGTTGCTGTCGTCGCTCTTTTTCGGGGTGCTGCACCTCCAGCCCATGCTGGTGGTCAACGCCTTCATCATCGGGCTGATTCTCGGCTATATTTATATGGTCACCGATTCGCTGTGGGCGTCGATGATTCTCCATGCGCTCAACAACGGCATCGCCTATCTGATGATGACGAGCGGGCGCGGCGACCTGCTGCTGACCGACATGATCGGCAACCGGACCCTCTACTGGAGTATCTATATAGGTGCGGCGGCCGTCACCCTCGTTTCGGGCTGGATGGTGTGGCGGACGCTGCGGCGGCTCAAGGACCGGGCGGAAAATCCGGTGTTGGAGTAATAAACGGGACTTTCCGGCGTTAATGTTTGGGAAAAAGCCTATTTTTGCAACTTGAAACTATGATGAATTGGCGTAAGAAGATAGGGATTGCCGCCGGGCTGCTGGCGCTGGCGGCGTGTCAGGAACTGCCTGCCTACCTGAACAAGGATACCTTGCTCGCGCGTGCCGGAGGCAAGGAACTGCGGCAGAGCAACGTGCAGTCGGTGGTTCCCGCGGGGGTCACGGGCGACGACAGCGTGGCGTTTCTGGAGGTCTATGTGGATCGGTGGGTGCGCAAGCAGCTCAAAATCAAGGAGGCCGAAGTGCTCTTTTCCTCCTCGGTCGAGGACATCGACCGGATGGTCGAGGAATACCGGCAGGCACTGCTGATCCGCAAGCTGGAACAGCACTACGTCGACAACGGGGTCGATACGACTTTCACCGACGACGAAATCGCGGCCTATTACAATTCGCACAAGGGCGATTTCAAGCTGGAACACCCGGTGGTCAAGGGACGCATCGTCCGCTTCCCCGAGAACTTCCGGCAGGCCCGCCGCCTGCGCGAGGCGATGGCTTCGCCGTCCGATGCCGACCAGCGCGACTTCACGGCTTTCTGCCGTAAGAACGGGCTTATGGTCAACGACTTCCGCGACCGCTGGACCGACTTTTCGGAGTTTCTGAGCTACCTGCCCACGCTCAAGTCGCAGAACTACAATTCGATGCTCTCCTCGTCGTCGGTGCAGGAGATGCGCGACAACAATTCGCACTATTATTTCCGCATCGTCGACGTCCGGCGCCCGGGCGACCCCATTCCGCTGGAGCGGCTGCGGCCCACGATTCGCCGCATTCTGTTCAACCAGCGGCAGGGCGAGACCATCCGCCGCCAGGAGGAGGACCTCTACAACCGTTCGCTTGAAAGCGGCGAGGTGGAGATTTACGGGCGTCAGAAACCCGAGGACGAAGCGGCAGAGAACGAATAGAGAATATGGCCTTTTCGATAAGCCGGGTGCGGAGCCGAGTTTGCTTGGGTTTTGCCGAGGCGGGAAAAGCTGCATGAATTAGGAACGGAAAAATATGTTGAGAAAAGGTATCTTGGTTGCGGCGCTGGCGTTGCTCGTCGCAGGGAGCGTCGCGGCGCAGAAACGGCAGGTGATGCTCGACAAGGTGGTGGCCGTGGTGGGCGGTTCGTCGGTGCTGGCTTCGGAGGTCGACGATTATGCCGCGCAGCTGGTCCGCCAGCGGCGGCAGGAGGGCTACACCTCCGACCGCGACCCGCGCAGCGAGGCGCTCGAAGCGCTCATGACCCGCAAGCTGCTCTACAACCAGGCGCTGATCGACTCGGTCAAAATCAACGACGCCGCCATCGTGTCGGCCGTCGAGGAGCAGGTGCAGCGCATGGTCGACGAGGAAGGGTCGATTGCACAGCTCGAAGCCAAGCACCACATGCCCGTCTTCACCATCCGCGAGATCATGCGGCAGCGCTACGAGGAGCAGGAGTACGCCAACGAAATGCAGCGCACCGTCGTGAGCAAGGTGACCATCGTGCCGGGCGAGGTGGAGCGCTACTACAAGTCGCTGTCGCGCGACAGCCTGCCGACCATCGCCGAGCAGTACGTCTACGCACAGATAACCAAGTTTCCCAAGTCGATGACCGAGGCCAAGCAGCGCACGCGCGAACGGCTTCTGGACATGCGCGGCCGCGTCATCACGGGCAACGCCAAGTTCGAGAACCTGGCCCGCATGTACTCGGTCGACCCCGGCACCATGATGCGGGGCGGCGAGATGCCCCCCTCGCGGCTGGCCGAGCTGGATTCGTCGTTCGCCGCCGCGCTGGAGAAGATGCGCCCCGGGCAGATTTCCGAGGTGGTCGAATCGCAGTTCGGGTTCCACATCATCCAGATGATCGACAGGCAGGGCGACTACTACCATTTCCGCCATATCCTGCTCAAACCCATCTACACGGTCGAGGAGCAGGCTGCGTCGCTCGACCAGCTCGACAGCCTGGCCCGGCAGATACGTTCGGATTCGGTTACCTTCGAGCGGGCCGCGCTGCTCCACTCCGACGACAAGGGCTCGAAGATGAACGGCGGCGTGGTGTCGAACAGCGACATCATGAGCTATTACAACGCGTCGAATCCCAAGCTCACGGTCACGAAGTTCCTGCGTGAGGATTTCGGCCATTTCAGAAGCCTGGACGACTACAACGCCCTGATGAAACTCGAACCCGGCGGCGTCTCGCCCGCGTTCCTCACCGAGGACATGCTCGGCAACAAGATGGCCAAAATCGTCAAGCTGGTCGAAATCATCCCCACGCACCAGGCGTCGCTCGAGGAGGATTACCTGCGGCTCGAAGAGATGGCTATCGCGGCCAAGCAGGACCGGGTGTTCCGCGAGTGGCTCACCAAGAAGATCGACGCCATGTATGTCTTCATAGCTCCCGAATTCCGCGACGGCGAGTTCGAGAACAAACACTGGGTCAAGTAGGTGCGCCGTTGGTTTGCCATACTTGGGGGGGCGGCGTTCTGCGGGGCCGTTTTTGCCGGTGGCGGGATGCAGACTGCGCCGCAGCCGCAGGGGCCGGCCGCGGGGTCGGCTCCGAAAATCATCGACCTCAAGTCCGACCTTTCGGGTCCGGTGGCTCCGGGCGATTCGGTCATCTTCCTGGTCGGCAACTTCGCCGCGCAGCATAACGGGGCGGTCATTACGTGCGACAGCGCCGTGCGCTATTCGGACAAGCGCATCGAGTTCTTCGGCAACGTCCTAATCAACAAGAACACCACCTACATCTACGGCGACCGGGCCGACTACAATGGCGAGGTCAACGAGGCCCGTGTCTATTCGCCCATCATCAAGGTGGTCGACGGCGACGCCACGCTCTATACCTACGAGTTCCGGTTCAATACCAAGGACAATGTCGGGTTTTTCGCAGGCGGCGGAGTGCTGACCAACCGCGAGAACATCCTCGAATCGGTGCGCGGCTATTACTATGCCGACACCAAGGAGCTGGTGGCGGTCGACGAGGTCGAAATGCGCAGCGACGAGTACGAGCTCACGGGCGATTCGGTGGTTTACAACATGGCCACCGACAACGCCTATTTCTTCGACCGGACCCACATCTGGAGCAGCGGGGGCGACTACCTCTATGCCGACCGCGGCGAATACCGCAAGGCCGACACCCTCTACCTCGTGACGCGCAACGGTTATCTGCTCACCGCCGAGCAGGAGCTGTGGAGCGACAGCATCGACTTCTACCGGGCGCAGAACCACGCGATTCTGCGCCGCGACATCCAAATCGACGACACCACGCACAAGGTGCTGGCGTTCGGCGATTACGGCGAATATTGGAAGCAGCCCGGCAACGCCCTGCTGACCCGGCGTCCGGCGGTCGTCAGCTACGACCTTTCGCAGGGCGATTCGCTCTTCATGCGGGCCGATTCGATTTGCCTGTATACGTTGCCTTGGGTGGACGACGCGCCCAAGGAGGAAGCCGGCACGAAAGCCGAAGTGCGCGATTCGCTGTCCGCCCGTCCGGGTGCGGACGAAAGGAACGGCCGCCCGAGCGTGGAGCCGGCGCAGCCGGTTCCGACGACCGATTCCCTGCGGCATGAGGTTCTGGCCGATTCGCTGGCGGCGGCCCCTGCGGTCGATTCGCTGGTGGCCGACAGCGTGGTGCTGACGTCTGCCGAGCGGAAAGCCCGGCTCAAGGAGGAAGCCCGCAAGGCCAAAGAGATGCGTAAGAAAGAGGCCGCGGCCCGCAAGAAAAAGTTGTTGCAGGAAATCGCGGCCAAACGGCAGGCCAAGGCTACGGCCAAACTGCTGGCGCAGAAAGAGCGCGAGGAGGCGCGGCTGGCGGCCCGCAGGCTCAAGGCCGAATCCAAGCTGCGCGCCCGGCAGGCCCGGGCCGCCCGCAGGGGAAAGCCCATTCCGGTGGATTCGGCGGCCCTGCGCGAACTCGAACGGCAGCTGGCCCGCAGCCAGGCCGAGCGCGATTCGCTTTTCAGACTGCTCTACGACGAATGGGTGATCGACAGCGCGGCCATGTTTGCCCCGGCCGACACGCTCGATTCGCTGCCCCCGGCGCACGACAGCATCTACCGCCTGCTCAAGGGCTACCGCAACGTCCGCATCTACCGTTCCGATTTCCAGAGCGTCTGCGATTCGATGACCGCCGTCAGCACCGATTCGACGCTGCATTTCTACATCGACCCCGTGCTGTGGAACGAGACCAACCAGATTACCTCCGAGGTGATGGATGTGTTCACCCGCAGTCAGCAGCTCGAACGGGCCGAGTTCGTCGGCAGTCCGATGATGGTCAGCCGGCTCGACAGCGTCTATTACAACCAGATCGCCGGCAAGGAGATGACGGCCTATTTCCGCGACAACGCCATCTGGCTCAACAGCGTCAACGGCAATGCCCAGACCCTCTATTTCAACCAGGACGGTCAGCCGCCGCAGGTGACCGAGCTCTTTTTCGTCGAGAGCGGCAGCATCAATTTCTATATCGACCAAAATCAGGTGGTCCGCATGGCCTGGTACACCGAGCCCCATTATTCCATCACGCCCATCGGCAAGCTGCCGCCCGGGCAGGAGCTCTATCTGAAAGGTTTCAGGTGGGAGGGGGCGCGGCGTCCGTCGCAGACCGACGTCTTCGACCGCCGCATCCGTCCTTCCGAGCGGCAGGCGCGGCAGGCGCTGCGGCATCCGCAGTTCCCGTTGCAGCGGCGCATCGAGGAGCACCGCAGGATGCTCGTCGCACAGCGGCGTTGGGCCGACCGCGTGGACCAGGTCGATCCGGCTACGGTCGAATGGATGCACGAGCTGGGCTTCGAGGTGGGACAGCCCCGCTCGGGCGGCCCGAAATTCTGAGACGGATTCCCGAACGGCCGGAATTCCGCCCGGCCGAACTCCCGGCGCGCTGAGCCCTGCCGGGGGCTGAGCGCTTCTCCCGAAACACAGGCTTTTCCGGCTCTTTTCGTGCGGTCTTTGCGGCGCGGAAATTGCTCGACGGCGCTTTATGCGCCATCTTCTGAAAAAATGGACCGACGCCCTGCTCGACGGGCTGGGGGTCGAATCGGCGGCCCATGACAGCTGGGACGTCTGGGTGGCCTGCGGGCTGGTCCTTCTCATCGTCACGCTCGTCGATTACCTGTTGCAGTGGACCGTCGTGCCGGGTGTGCGCAAGGTGGTGGAGCGTACGCGGACCAAGTGGGACGATACGCTTTTCAGCACGCGGGTGCTCAAATGCGGCTGCCATGTCGTCAGCGCCGTGCTGCTGGACGTGGTGCTGCCGGTGGTCTTCGACGAGAAATCCCACGCGCAGACGGTCATGATGCGCCTGCTCAACGTCTATCTCCTCGTTTCGGTCTTCCGGTTTGCCAGCGCGCTGATCTATGCTTCGTTCCATATCGTCGCGACGCGTCCGGCGTGGCAGAACAAGCCCATCAAGGGGCTGCGGCAGACGGCGCAGGGCATCGCGCTGCTTATCTGCGCCATTCTGGTCATTTCGATTCTGATGGACAAGTCGCCGACGCTGCTGCTGACCAGCCTGGGCGCCTCGGCGGCGGTGCTGATGCTGATATTCCGCGACAGTATCCTGGGCTTCGTGTCGGGCATCCAGCTCTCGGCCAACGACATGCTCAAGGTCGGCGACTGGATTTCGGTGCCCAAGTTCGGCGCCGACGGCACGGTGGAGGAGGTGTCGCTCACGACGGTCAAAATCCGTAACTGGGACAACACGATAGTGACCCTGCCGCCTTACCAGCTGGTGAGCGATTCGTTCGTCAACTGGCATGCGATGCAGCTTTCGGGCGGGCGGCGCATCGAGCTGTCGCTGCTCGTCGACATGACCACCATCCGGTTCTGCACACCCGAAATGCTCGACCGTTTCCGCCGGATCCGGCTGCTCGGCGACTACATCGACCGGACCGAAAAGGAGTATGCCAAGGCCAACGAATCGGAGGGTGTCGGGGCCGGGGAACCTTCCGTCAACGGACTGCGGCAGACCAATCTGGCGGTTTTCCGCGCCTACATGATGCGTTATCTGGAAGAGAAGACTTCGGCGCGCCGCGACATGAAGCTGACCGTGCGGATGCTTCCGCCGACCGATACGGGCGTGCCGCTCGAACTCTATTTCTATACCACGTCGATTTATTTCGCCGATTACGTGCAGGTGGAGCTGGCCGTTTTCGAGCACATGCTGTGCGCTTTGCCCGAGTTCGGGCTGCGGGCGTTCCAGTCGCCCTCGGGCGACGACCTCCGCGCATGGACCCGGGCGGCGGAAGCCCTTAGAGCGTCAGCATCAGCACAATCTGAATGATGATTACGCGCAGGAACATGCAGACGGGGTAGACCGTGGCGTAGGAGACCGACGGGTTGTCGCCCTCGATGGTGTCGTTGGCGTAGTCCAGGGCCATCGGGTTGGCCATACTGCCGCAGAGCAGTCCGGCCACCGAACCGTAGTCGAGCCGGAACAGCCGCAGGGCGAGGGGCGCCACCAGCACTACGGGTACGAAGGTGAGCAGTACGCCCGTGCCGAGCCACAGCATCCCTTCGGGCCGCATGACCGTCTCGAAGAAGTGCGCCCCGGCATCCAGCCCCAGGCAGGCCAAATACATCGAAAGTCCCAGCGCCCGCAGCATCAGGTTAGCGCTCTGCGTGGTGTAGGTTATCATGTGGAGCCGGGGGCCGAACGTGCCGACCAGAATGCCGACGATGATCGGACCGCCCGCGAGCCCCAGCTTGACGGGTACCGAAATGCCCGGTATCGCCACGGGGATGCTCCCGAGCGCAAGGCCGAGAAACAGCCCGATGAAAACCGCCGCGAGGTTGGGTTCGTTGAGGCTTTTCACCGCATTGCCCAGTATCTTTTCGACGCTGCGGATGGCTTCGGCTTCGCCCACGACCGTCAGCCGGTCGCCCAGCTGAAGCCGCAGGTCGGGGGTGGCGAGCAGCTGCACGCCCGAGCGGTAGACACGGCTGATGTTGATGCCGTAGTTGTTGCGCAGGCGCAGCGACGCCAGCCGTTTGCCGTTGATTTCGGGCCGCGTCACGAGGATGCGCTGCGAGATGAGCTGGTTGTCGACCGAGTTCCAGTCGATGTTTTCGCTGTTCCAGTCCTTGTGTTCCTGCTCGCCGAACAGGAGCCGCAGGGCGTCGGCTTCGTCGGGCCGGGTGATGGCCAGCACGATGTCGTCCTTTTCGAGGGTCTTGTCGGAGGTGGGAATCGAAACGCGCCCGTCGCGCCACAGCCGCGAGACGACGAAATGGCGCTGGCTCTCGGCCGCCACGTCGTGCAGGCTCTTGCCGAAAAGGGCCGGATTGGTCAGCCGGTAGCTGGCGATGAAGACGCTGCGGCGGTGTTCGGCGTCGGGGCCCGTCAGGTCGGAGGGGCGGACGAATGCCCTGCGGACGAAAAGTAGGGCCAGGATTACTCCCACCACACCCATCGGGTAGGTGAGGGCGCAGCCCAAGGCGGCGCCGTTGGTCTCCTCTCCGAGCAGTTGGAGCGTCTGCTGGGCGGCACCTAAGGCAGGGGTGTTGGTCGTGGCGCCGCACAGAATGCCCGACATGCTGGGCATGGGGATGCCGAAAGCGTAGCTCAGCCCTACGGCGGCTCCGGTGCCGAGCGCGATGACCGCGATGGAGGGGAGCAGCAGGCGCACGCCGTCGGCGCGCATCGAGCTGAAGAACCCGGGTCCCACCTGCAACCCGAGGGCATAAACGAACAGCACGAGGCCGAAACTCTCGACGTAGGCCAGCATCGCCGGGTCGATCGTCAGTCCGCAGTGTCCGGCCAGAATCCCCACGAAGAAGATGAACGCCGCTCCGAGCGAAATGCCGAAAAAGCGGATTTTGCCCAGCCCGATGCCGACGAGCGAGATGAGCGAGATGACCATCACGGCTTGCAGGGCCGAGTGTTCGACGAGTATGGTTCGGAGCCAGTCCATCGCGGGTGCGTTTTATGGCTGCAAAAGTAACCCAATTTTTTTATTTTCCCAGCGTCAGGGGTTCGCCGCGGTAGTAGTCGAGGATTTTCTGACGGAACACGAATTCGTAGCGGGCCTGCGCCAGTTCGGCTTCGGCTTTCTGCATCCGGGTCTTGGCGTCGTTGAAGTCGAAGAGGGTCGAGCGGCCCGCTTCGGCCTTGCGCTCTTCGTAGGCGAAAGCCACGCGCGCTGCTGCCAGGGCTTTCTCGGCCGCACCATATTTGGCGTAGGCCGCATCGGCGTTGACCCACGCCTGTTCGATTTCCCTGCGCAGGGTCTGTTCGGCATTCAGCAGCGCAAGTTGCTGGCTGCGCACCGAAATCTTGGCCGTGCGGACGTTGTTGCGCGTGGCGCGGCGGTTGAAAATCGGTATGCCTAAGGAGAGCCCCACGAATTCGTTGCGGTTTTTGGCGAACTGGGGCGAGAAATCCATGTCCATGGTGCTGTATATGCCTGTGCCGAAGCCGCCGCGCAGCGAAAGCGTGGGGTAGAGGGCCGAGCGGGCGATGCGGACGGCGTTTTCGGTGCTTTCGAGCCGCAGCCTTTCGGAGCGGATGTGAGGGCGGTTCTGCGCCGCGTAGTCGTAGACCGCATCGGCCGAGCCCAAGCGGCGCAGCGACGCAAGCGCGATGCTGTCGAGCCGGGGCACCGCGATGTCGAAGCCTGCGGCGCTCTCGCGGTTGAGCGTCTGGCTCAGGTCGAGCAGGGCAAGACTGAGGTTGTTGCGGGCCTGCGTGAGCGCAAGGAAGTCGTTGGCTTCGAGCGCCTGGCTTTCGTAGAGGGCCGATTCGGGCTGCCTGCCTGCGTCCACCAGTTCGCGGCTGCGGGCCGCCTGCCGGCTGCTCAGCGCCAGCTGCCGTTCGGCCACGCCGACAAGTTCCTTGTTGTAGAGCACTTCCAGATAACGGGTCATGACCCGCACCGCCACGTCTTCGCGGATGCGTTCGAGGTCTTCGGTGGCGGCGGCCAGGTCGAGTTTGCCGCCCTTGATCCGGCGGTTGATGCGCAGCCCCTCGAACAGCGGCATCGAAGCCGAGAGGTCGAACGAACCGGTTTGCAGCGTCTCGTTCCGGCGGACGTTGTCGGCCGAGGTGCCGCGTCCGAACGACGCATTGTAGCCGACGGCGGCGTTCAGGTCGGGCAGCCGGCTGAAGCGCGCCGTGGAGAGTTCCACGCTGCGCCGTTCGACGGTCAGAGCCTGCTGCTGCACTTCGATGTTGTTCTGCTGGGCGTGGCGGATGCACTCTTCGAGCGTCCACGGGGCGCCGGGCCCGGGCTGCTGGGCTTGTGCGGCGGCTGCGGCCCACAGCGCGACGGTCAGAATGAACTTTTTCATGGCCTACTTCTCTTTGACTGCCTGTTTGGCGCCGCGGACCCGGTCGTTCTCGCCGACACCCTCCGTAATCTCCATGTCGATGCCGTCGGAGAGACCGACGCCCACTTCGCGGCGCTCGAAAGTCTGCTCCTCGCTCCCCTCGGGGCTGGTGAGGACCTGTACGTAGGATTTGCCGCCGTCGAATTCGACGGTGCTTTCGGGCAGGGTGAGTACCCCTTCGCGGTTCTCGATCATCACGCTGGCGTTGGCGCTGTATCCGGCCCGCACGAAAATCCCCTCGGGGATGCTCACGGCGGCTTTGACCTCGAACATGATGACGCCGTTGTCCTCGGTCGCCTTGGGGGCCACGTACTCCAGTTCGGCATCGAGTTCGACATCCTGCAAGGCGCCGATGGTCAGCCGCACGGGCATGCCGCTGCGGAGTTTGCCCACGTCGGTCTCGTCGACTTTGCCCTGGAACTGCATGTTGGTCATGTCGGCCACGGTGGCGATGGTGGTGCCGTCGTTGAAGGTGTTGGCCTGGATGACCGAGTTGCCGACCTTGATGGGCACGTCGAGGATCATGCCGTCGATGGTAGAACGTATTTGCGTGTTGCTCAAATCCTTATAGCGCTGGGTGATGCCGTTCTTGACGATTTCCATGTTTTCGCGGGCATTGCGCAGTTCCTCCTCGGCCTTGGCCAGCGTGGCGCGGCTCTGCTCGTACTCCTCGTCGGAGACGACCCCTCTTTCGTGGAGCACCTCTGTGCGGTTGTGCTCGCGGCGGGTCTGGGCAAGGGCGATTTCGGCCACCGAGACGCGCGATTCGGCACTCGACAGCTGTCCCATTTCGGGCACAACCTTGACCGTGGCGATGATGTCTCCCTTGCGCACGCTCTGTCCCGCTTCCTTGCAGACGGCGGAGACGATGCCCGAAATCTGGGGCTTGATAAGCACTTCGTCGCGGGGCTGTACCTTGCCCGTGGCGATGACGTACTGCCGGAGGGTGTCGAGCTTGGGCTGCACGATGGCGTAGACCGTCTTCTCGGGGCGGGTCTTCTGCCACAGAAACCAGAACGTGCCGAGCAGCAGCGCCGCGAAAAGCACGCCCGAAAGGATTTTGAGGAATTTTTTCATAGCCGTATCCGTTTTGTTGTTGTCTCTATTCTTCGCGTATGGCGTCCACCGCCTTGATTTTCAGTGCCCGAAAGGCCGGAATGACGCCGGCCAGCAGACTGCCGGCGCCGATGATGGCCAACGCCAGCAGGGCGGTGCCGAACGACACCTGCCACGAGACGTCGGCCCCCTCCTGCGCCACGACCACCGCCTGGTGGTAGGCCGAATCGGCCACCGAGAGCAGTCCGACGGCGGCGGTCAGCCCCAGCACGCCCGCAATGAACGTCAGCACGAAACTTTCGCTCAGTATCTGCGAGAGGATGGCGCCCGGAGGGGCTCCGATGGCGCGGCGGATGCCGATTTCCTGCGTCCGCTCCTTGATGGTCACCAGCATGATGTTGCTCACCCCGACGATGCCCGCCAGCAGGGTTCCCAGTCCGACGATCCAGGTCAGCAGCCTGATGCCGCGCGTGACGCCGCGGAACTTCTCGATGAACTCGGCCACGGCCATTATCCAGGCCGCTTTTTCGTCGTCGGGCGCGATGATGTGCCGGGCGAAGACCGTCTTCTTGCAGACTTCCTGCAAGGTCCGGCTGTCCACGTCGTCGCGTCCGGCGACGGCAAGCATGTGGACCGTGTTGCCGAAGCCGAAAAGCTGCTGCACGAGGGTGGCGGGCAGTACGACCGTGCGTTCGACGTTGCTGAACGAAACCATTGAGCTCTGCCGCTGCTGGACCCCGACGACCGTGAAATAGGCGCCGCCCATGCGGATCATCTGGCCCGTGGGGTCCTCGCCGCCCGGGAAGAGGTCTTTCCACACCTGCGTGCCGATGACGCAGACTTTGCGCTTGCGCTGGATGTCGATTTCGTTGATGTAGCGGCCGTAGATGATTTTTTCGGGGTTGATGAGCTGGTAGTCGGGGGTGTGGCCCATGACGCCGTAGTCGCCCTTGCGCCCCTGGCGGCTGCACGGGTGCGACCCGCCCCAGTTGAGCCCCGTGGCATAAAGCACTTCGGGAAGCTGCTTCACGGCGGCCACGTCTTCGGTTTCGAGGTTCCATTGCCGGTCCGAGGGCATCCCTTTGTAGGGAACCGACGTGCGGTTGCTCTGCATCAATACGAGGTTGGTGCTCATCGCTCCGATTTGGCGGGCGAGCAGCCGCTCCAGCCCGGCCCCGGCGCCCAGCAGCACGGTCAGCATGAAGATGCCCCAGAAGACGCTCAGCGCCGTCATGACGCTGCGCCGGCGGTTACGGCTGATGGTCTGCCAGATTTCGTTCCAGCGGTCGGGGTCGAAGAATTGCATGGCTGTCCTATTTGTTGTAGTGGAGTGCGTCGATGGTTTTGAGCTGTGCGGCCCGTCGGGCCGGGATGTAGCCGGCGATCAGTCCGGAGAGCACCAGCACCAGCGTGGCGCTGGCGGCTACCCCGATGTCGAGCGTCGGGTTTAGAAAGACCGTGGGACCGTCCGACACCTGCTGCGAGGCGACCAGACAGCGATTCACCGCTTCCATGACGGCGACGCCCAGTACCATGCCCATGTAGCCGAACGCGGCGGTCAGCATGACCGATTCGGTCAGAATCAGCCGCACGATCGACGACGGACGGGCTCCCAGCGCCTTGCGGATGCCGAATTCGGCGGTCCGCTCCGAGATGGTCACCAGCATGATGTTGCTCACCCCGACGATGCCCGTCAGCAGGGTCCCCATGCCGATAATCCACACGAACAGGTTGATGCCGCCGAAGACGATCATCATGCTTTTGTAGTGTTCCAGGGTGTTGTCGATCCAGAGGGCGCTTTTGTCGTCGGGGGCGAAGTCGTGTTCGGCCGCCAGCCGCCGGAGCAGCCGCTGCTCGAAATCGTCCATCGCCTTGTCGGTGTCGATGCCCTGTACGGTAATAGCTATGGTGTTTATCTCCAAGTCGTTGGCCTTGTAGATAAGTTGTCCGGTCGTCAGCGGGATGTAGCACGTGGAGTTGGTGCGCTGCGCATCACCCTTGTAGACACCCACGACCGTGAATGTCAGGCCGTCGAGTTTGATTTGCTTGCCTAACGGCTCTTCGTCCTTGAAAAGGAGGCGTTGCAGGGGTTCGTCGATGATGATCGATTTGCGGAAACGGCGGATGTCCTCTTCGTTGATGTAGCGGCCTGCCGCGAGTTCGATGCCTTCTATTTCGGCGGTTTGGGGCAGCGCACCGCAGAGGGAGGCGTTGGCGAACTTGTCGTTGCGGGTGATTGCTTGGGCGCTGTACCAGCCTTTGGCGGCTATCTTGTCTATTTCGGGGAATTCACGTTGCAGAATCTCCAGGTC
The DNA here is from genome assembly GCF_949428155.1 of Alistipes sp. UBA6068. Lineage (NCBI taxonomy): Bacteria > Pseudomonadati > Bacteroidota > Bacteroidia > Bacteroidales > Rikenellaceae > Alistipes > Alistipes sp. UBA6068. The sequence goes on from NZ_CASQFS010000012.1 coordinate 46,912, forward strand.
GTTGATGTTGAGCCGGATACGGCGGCCTTTCTCGTAGCCTTTCCACGGTTTGGAGGTGCGCCCGCCGTAGAGGTCGATGGAGTTGATGGCGTAGTTGCCCAGGTTGGAGAGCACGCCGTTCTTCAGTCCGTTGCCCGAGCCCAGCAGGATGACCAGCATGAAGATGCCCCACGCTACGGAAAAGCCCGTCAGGAACGTGCGCAGTTTGTTGCGGCGGACCGAGGTCCAGATTTCGAGCAGCAGTTCGTTCATCGTCCCGGGTCCGTTGTGGTGATGGTGTCTATCACGCCGTCGCGCAGGCGGATGATGCGGTCGGTCTGGTCGGCGATGGACTGTTCGTGGGTCACGCAGATGATCGTCATGCCCAGGTCGGTGTTGACGCGCCGCAGCAGGTTCATCACCTCCTGCGACGTAGCGCTGTCGAGGGCGCCCGTCGGTTCGTCGGCCAGGATGATTTGCGGTTCGTTTATCAGGGCCCGCGCGATGGCTACGCGCTGTTTCTGCCCGCCCGACATTTCGTTGGGCAGGTGGGCCGCCCACTCCCGGAGCCCCAGCATGTCGAGGTATTCGAGCGCCAGGGCGTTGCGTCTGCGGCGCGGCACGCCTTGGTAATAGAGCGGCAGGGCGACATTCTCCATCGCGTTCTTGTAGCCGATGAGGTTGAACGACTGGAAGATGTAGCCGATCATGTTGTTGCGCGCTTCGGCCGCCTGTGTCTCGCTCAGATGGCGGATCAGCCGCCCGGCCAGGTAGTATTCGCCGCTGTCGTAGTTGTCCAGAATGCCCAGGATGTTCAGCAGCGTCGACTTGCCCGAGCCCGAAGCGCCCATGATCGACACCAGTTCGCCGCGGGCCACTTCGAGGTCGATGCCCTTGAGCACATGCAGCGGCGAACCGTTGTTGTAGGTTTTGTGGATTTGGTGCAGTCTTATCATGTTTTTTCCTGTTTGCGGTCGGGACCGGTGGCCGGTTTCCTCGTATGTCAACGGACAAATGTACGATTTATTGCTCGAAAAACAATTTATTTTTATCGAAAATCAATAAATTTTTACTCTTTTATCGGATTTCGGTCCTCGACAGCGCCATAATCCGTCCGGCAATGCCTTGTTGGCGCATCTTCGCAGGCAGCAAAAAAAGAACGGCTCCGAGCCGTTCTTTTCGGTAAATGATAAGTGAAATGTCATTCTGAGCGCAGCGAAGAATCTGTTTTGCGAGATGGATTCTTCGTCAAGGCTTTGCCTTTCCTCGGAGTGACAGGAATGAAATTCGGCTATCCTGGGCGCTTGCGGCCTATCCGCGCAGGTGGACGAACGAATAGCCGAAGCGTTCGCAGGCGGCGCGTTCGAGTTCTTCGCGGACCGAGGGGTGGGCGATTGCAATCAGCGCCCGGGCCCGCTGGGCCAGGTTCTTGCCCCGCAGATGCGCCACGCCGTATTCGGTGACGATGTGCTGCACCATGTGGCGGGTCGTCACGACGCCCGCTCCGGGGCTCAGACGCGCACGGATTTTCGATTCGCCCTTGGGCGTCGCCGAGGGGATGGCGATGAAGGTCTTGCCGCCTTCCGACAGCGCACCGCCGTACATGAAGTCGTGCTGGCCGCCCACGCCCGAGATGATGCGTTCGCCGACCGAATCGGCGCATACCTGCCCCGTCAGGTCGACCTCCACGGCCGAGTTGATGGCCATCACGCGCGGATTTTCGCGGATGCGGAACGGGTCGTTGGTCCACGCCACGTCTTTCATCAGCAGGTCTTTGCGGTAGTCCATGTAGTCGTAGAGCCTGCGCGAGCCCAGCGCCAGCGACGCCACCGTCGTACCGGGCAGCACCTTTTTCTGCGAGTTGTCGATCACGCCGCTTTCCAGCAGCGGAAGCACCCCGTCGGTCATCGCTTCGGTGTGCAGCCCGAGGTGTTTGTGGCCTTTGAGCGCCGCCAGTACGGCGTTGGGTATGCCGCCCACGCCGATCTGGAGCGTCGCACCGTCGGGGATGAGTTCGGCGATGTAACTGCCGATGCGGGTTTCCGTCTCGGTCGGGGTGGCCGTGGGAACCTCCACCAGCGGTTCGTCGGCTTCGACCGCCGCCGCTATGCGCGATACGTGAATCAGTGCGTCGCCGTAGGAGAAAGGCATGTGCGGGTTGACCTGCGCGATGACCGTCTTGGCGCACTCCACGGCCGAGACGGCCAGGTCGGCCGAAACGCCGTAGGAGCAGTAGCCCTCCTCGTTGGGCGGCGATACGTTGAGCAGCGCCACGTCCACAGGCAGCGTGCCGTCGCGGAACAGCCGCGGGATTTCGCCTAAGAAAGCAGGTATCGTCTGCCCGTAGCCCTCGGCCAGCCAGCGGCGGATGTTGTTGGCCACGAACAGGCTGTTGACCAAAAAGGCGTCCTTGTATTCGGGGCGGCAGTAGGGGGCGTCGGCACGGCCTACGGCGAATCCCGAGTAGAGTTTCACTCCGGTGAGTTCGGGGCCCCGGGCGGCCATGGCGGCCACGAGCGTCTCCGGAATCGAGGTGCTGCCCTGGATGTAGACGCTGTCGTGGGAGCGGATGAGCCCTGCGGCTTCGGCGGCGGAAGTGTATTTCATGGGCGGTTATTCAAGCGGGTGGGTTTGTGCGAAGAGTGCAAGACGTTCTTCGAGCATGTCGAATTGTTCGGGGCGGTTCATCTGCGAGACACAGACGCGGATGCCCTCCTGGCGGCTGCCCGTGAGCGAAAGGGCAATGGCGCAGATGCCGTGCAGCAGCAGGTCGCGCAGCAGGTCCGAGCCGCTCAGCCCGGGGTAGCCGACCGTGTAGAAAAATCCGTCGCTGACCTCCTCGTCCCGGTCCTTGTCGTAGACGATGCGGAAACCGTGGCGCAGGAAGATTTCCTTGGTCCGGCGGGCTCGGCGGGCATATTCGGAAGTGTCTCCCACGAAGTCCAGCCGACCGTCGGCCGCCGCGTCGAACATGGCGGCCAGCGCATACTGCGCCGAGTGGCTCGTGCCCGACGATGCGGCGTAGAGAATCGCCAGCACGTAGGCTTCGCCCAGCCGTCCGATGCCGTAGCGCTGGCGCAGGGCGGGGTATTCGCGGCGGTAGAGGGCGTCGGAGATGGCCGCAATGGCGATGCGCTGCCCGGCATAGCTGAAAATCTTCGAGCCCGAAATCAGCAGGATATAGTTGTCCGTATAGCGCGCCACGGTGGCTTGGTAGGGCGGCTCGAACGGACGCCCCAGCGGCTTGCGGAAGTCCATGCAGAGGTAGGCGAGGTCTTCGATGACCACCGTGTCGTAGCGCGTGGCCAGTTCGCCGAGGGTGCGCAGTTCGTCTTCGGTCAGGCATATCCACGCCGGGTTGTTGGGGTTGGAGTAGACGATGGCGGCGATGCGGCCCGTCGAGAGGTAGCTCTCGATTTTGGGGCCCAGTTTTTCGGCCCGGTGTTCGTAGATGTCGAACGATTCGCTGCGGATGTTCAGCAGACTGACCTGACTGCGCTGGACCGGGAACCCCGGGTCGATGAACAGAATGGTGTCTTTCTGCGGGTCGAGCTGCGACGAGAGCAGGAACGCGCAGAAACTGCCCTGCATCGAACCCACCGTCGGGATGCAGCCTTTGGGGGCTATATCGACGTCGAGGAACGCCCGGACGAACCGCGACGCGGCGTTCTTGAGCGCCGGGATGCCGAACATGTTGGGGTAGAGCGACGCGACGCCCTGCCGCAGGGCCGCGCATTCGGCTTCGACCCCGGCTTCGTGGGGCGGCAGTCCCGGAATCCCCATTTCCAGATGCAGGAATTCGGTTCCCGATTCCTGTTCCAGCGTGCGGGCGATGTCGCCCGACTGACGGATGGTCGCCTGCGCGATGTCGGCGATCTCCATCCGCTCCAGCACCTCGCCGAGGGCCGAAGCGGGCAGCGGCAGGGTCTTTGTCATCCTATCTGTTTTTGGGCGTGGGCGTATCCGGCGCGGAACGCCGCGAGGTTCTGTTCGACGACCTGCTCTCCCTTGCGGGCGAAGATGTCGCGGATGCCTTGTTCCAGCTTCTCGACCGGGAGTTCCAGGAAGGGTGCCGCGGCGCCTAAGAGCGCCATGTTGGCCGAGCGGGGCGAGGCGGCTTCCCGGGCGATGGCTTCGGCGTCGATTCGGACGACATGGGGCCGGGCCGCGAGTTCGCGGGCGATGGCGTCGTCCGCCGGGTAGTTGTCGATGTTCTTGAACGGGACGGTGTTGGTCACGATCCATCCGTCGGCCGCGAGCCACTTCAGGTAGCGCAGAGCCTCCATGGGTTCGAGCGAAATAACGATGTCGGCGGCCCCCTGCGGAATCAGGTCGGAGCGCACCTCGTCCGACGAAATGCGCAGGTTCGACTGCACGTCGCCGCCGCGCTGGCTCATGCCGTGCACTTCGGCCTGCTTGATTCGGAGCCCTGCGTCGAGCACGGCGCGGCCGATGACCGTGGCTATCGAGAGGATGCCTTGTCCTCCGACGCCCGAAAGTATGATGTCCTTTTTCATTGTCGCTGGTGGTTGGGTGGGGCTATTTCTTGGCGGCGTGGCGCTTGGCCGTCTGGATGCACTCGCGGCGGGGAACGATGACCGACACGCCGTCGTAGGCGATTTCTTCGCGGATAAGCCGTTTCATCTCTTCGCGGTTCTTGGGCAGCGGCACCGTCACGCGGATGTGGGCCGGGTCGACGCCCAGCCCGGCGCATATCTGTTCCAGGCGTCCGGTGCCCGCCGAATCCTGGCCGCCCGTCATGCCCGTGGTGAGGTTGTCCGAAATGATGACCGTGATGGGGCTCCGTTCGTTCACGGCGTCCAGCAGCCCCGTCATGCCCGAGTGGGTGAAGGTCGAGTCGCCGATGACGGCGATGGCCGGGCGCAGTCCTGCGTCGGCGGCTCCCTTGGCCATGGTGATCGACGCGCCCATGTCCACCACCGTGTCGATGGCATGGAACGGCGCCAGCCACCCGAGCGTGTAGCAGCCGATGTCGCTGAAGACCTTGGCGGCGGGGTATTCTTCGCGGACCACTTCGGTCAGCGCCGCGTACATGTCACGGTGGCCGCAGCCTTGGCACAGGGCGGGCGGACGCGGTACGACGATTTCGCTCGGGGCGTGGGCTTCCAGCGGCGCCAGTCCCAAGGCGGCGCGCACGCTGTCGGGCGTCAGTTCGCCCGTGCGGGGAAGTTCGCCCGTGAGCCGCCCGCGGATTGCTATGGGGGTCGGCAGAATGCCCCGCAGGGCTTCTTCGACCACGGGCTGCCCCTCTTCGGCGACGAGCAGCGCCCGGCACTCGGCGGCCATGCGGCGAATCAGCGCCGCGGGCAGGGGATATTGCGAAATCTTCAGCACGGGATACGGCGCCCCCTGCGCGAAGTTCTCCATGACATAGTTGTGGGCGATGCCGCAGGCAATGATGCCCAGCGACTTGTCGGCCCCGTCGGTATAGGTGTTGAATCGGCTCGTTTCGGCTTCCTGCTCCAGCCGGGCGTTCTCTTCGAGCAGTGCTTTGTAGCGCACGCGCGAATTGGCCGGCATCAGCACCCATTGGCGCTTGTGCTCCGCTTCGGGGCAGTGCAGGGCGTTCTGTTCGCGTACGTCGGCCACTTCGACCACGGCGCGCGAATGGGCCATGCGGGTCGTCAGGCGCATCAGCACCGGGATGCGGTGGCGTTCCGACAGCCCGAACGCCTCCTGTACCATGTCGTAGGCTTCCTGCTGGGTCGAGGGCTCGAAGACCGGCACTCCGGCGAATTTGCCGTAGAAGCGCGAATCCTGCTCGTTCTGCGACGAGTGCATCGAGGGATCGTCGGCCGCCACGACGACCAGACCGCCGTTGGCTCCCGTCATGGCCGCGTTGACGAACGCGTCGGCCGCGACGTTCATCCCTACGTGCTTCATGCAGACCAGCGCCCGCTTTCCGGCGAACGACATCCCCAGGGCTTCCTCCATGGCGGTTTTTTCGTTGGCCGACCACGCGCAGTGGATGCCGCGCTGCGCGGTGAGCGGATGGAGCTGGATGTATTCGGTGATTTCGGTCGAGGGGGTGCCGGGGTAGGCGTACACGCCCGACAGACCTGCGTGGAGGGCTCCCAGCGCGAGAGCTTCGTCTCCGAGTAAAAGTTCCCGTTTTGCCATGTTTGCGGTCGGTTAGCTGTTTCGTACAAAGTTAAAAACTTTTAGCAGAAAAACCGCTTTCGGCAACAAAAAGTTAGCGATTGCGCCGATTTTCGGCAGAATCGTAGTTTCGGCGCGGGGCGCACAATCCTGTTATCGTGTCGTTGCTGTTGGTTATTACGCCCGACGTTCTGCGCTACTATCAGCGTTACCGGGTTTGTTCCGTGTCGTTGGACGAGGTTTGTTTCGAGCATCGCGAGCTGCTGCGGTGCGTTCGCGAGCACGACGAGCAAGGGTGCGTCGCCATGTTGCAACGCCACCTTAAGTCCATCCGCGAGTTCTCCCGCACCAACAACCAGGAGAATCATTTCCTCGAATGAGAAAGTCCCGGAAACATTCGTTTTCCGGGACTTGTGCTATTTCGCCGCTTGAAAGACGAACGGCTCGGCCGGGCTGAACTCTGCGCTCGTGTTCCCGGCATACCGTTTGCCCGAGGCCGGGTCGATCATCCCGACGGGAGCGCCTGCCGTGAAATCCAGTTCGTCGAAATCCACCCAGATAAGGAACGGATAGAGCACCGATTCGTAGTAGTAGACGCGGTTTTTCTGGTCGGCGACCGTGCGCCAGCGCGTCGACGAGATGTTCGGTTCGTCGGGCGTGCTGATGCCCAGCGGCACCGAGACGTTGCGGATGACGCTGAAGACTGACGCCACGGCCAGCCGCTGCTCGGCGGTTTTGGGAACCGCATCTATGTAGAACGAAGCCCGTACGAAACGGTCGGCCGCCCGGTTGGTGCCCGGCAGGAAAACGAGCCCTCCGATGCTGTTCCAATAGTCGTCGAGCGCCAGCTGTTTCTCGAATGCGGGCGAGTTGGTCATGACTTTGTAGGCGCGGTCGTGGTGGATGGCAAGTTTGCCGTCGATGTATTCAAATATGGCGCTGTCGCCCGTGGCGTCCGACACCGACAGATGGAGCGCTGCCATCCTCGTGCCGTCGGGCATCATGTCCGAAACCACGTCGAATTCGCCGCCCGAAAAGGCGGCCACGGCTTCGTCCACTGTCGCGAAGTTGTCCAGTACGTATTGCGTCCATGCCGAGACCGAGAGGGCCGGTTTGCGGCCGTCGTTCGCGGGGTATTCCGATTCCGCCAGCCACAGCAGATTCGCGGCCAGTCCTTTTTCGTTCATCCCGTCCGTCGTGCAGATGTCGTAGGCCGAGGTCACCACACTGCCGTATTTCGACGTCCATTCCAGCGAGTTCGCGCCCGCCGCTCCGTCGCGGCGCATGCCCCGCGGGAATACCCAGAGTTTGCTCTGCGGGTCTTCTTTCCAGTCCATCGTCCGGCCCGTCAGCGTTGTTTCTTCCGGGCCCGTGTATACTACTCTCGTGCACATTTCCGCTCTCGGTTCACTCCATGCCGCCGTCGCCAGCAGCAGTATCAGAATTGTTTTCTTGTTCATGTTCGCCCTTTTCGCAAATTGCGTGCTACACCTCTTCTTAGGGCCGGAGTTTTCGGATACGACACGAAAAAACCTCTTACATTGCTGTAAGAGGTTGATTTTGAGAGTGACACCGACAGGACTCAAACCTGTAACCTTCTGATCCGTAGGCATAATTCGGCTGTTTTTGCAAATTTCGTCCGATTTCTATGACTGTTTGTAATTGGCTGTTTTTCAGATGCAAATATAATTATTTTCTTTCATTTTGTTTTTGTCGATTTCTATTTATTTTGTAGTTTTGTGTATAAATTGTGTACCCGATTTCGAAATTTATACACAAAATGAATTACGCAAAAGACGGCATTACGGTGGCCGCGATGCTCGACACCGGTCACCCGAAGAAAAACGGACTGTATCCGGTTCGTATTCGGGTAACTTATGCGCGGGATCGCCGATATTATCCGACCGGTAAGGATATGACACCGGAGGAGTGGAATGTGTTGCCTACCTCGAAAGCCCGGCAGGCTGTCGCAGTCCGCAAGGACATCGAAAACAGCTATCAGATTGTACGGTCTGCCGTCGAAGAGTTGGCTTCGGCGGGCAGCTTCTCACTCGATGCTCTCAACGGTCGGTTGAAAGGGGCAGCGTCGGATACGGTAAATACGATGTTCCGGGCGAAGATAGAGTGTTTGCGAAAGGCTGAGCGTATCGGCAGTATGCTTGTCTACGATAACGTGTTGAAAGGATTGGAGCGTTTCTCTGGTGAGCATATCCGGTTCGAGGTAATCACGGTCGCGTGGTTGGACAAGTATGCTGCATTTCTGCACAAGGAGGGAAAAACACAGACGACTGTTTCGATACACTTGCGTCATCTGCGAGCCATCCTCAATGAAGCTCGACGTCTTGGCGTAGTCAAGGAGGCGCAATATCCGTTCGGCCGCGGTCGCTATGAAATACAAGCTGGTGAAGGACGCAAGCTGGCGCTTACATTAGAGCAGATCGGACAAATCGCCCGTTACGACGACGGAACCGACACCTCGGCTAAATACCGCGATTATTGGTTGTTTCTCTACCTCTGCAATGGCATCAATGTAGCCGATTTCGTGAAGTTGAGATATCGGGACATCGTGAACGGCGAAATCTGCTTCGTCCGGCAAAAAACAGAACACACTACCAAAACCCGCAAAGAGATTCGAGTTATTGTCACCGAACAGATGCGGGCCATTATCGACCGACGAGGCAATGCGCCAGCGCCGGAGCGATTCATTTTCCCGATTCTCGACGGGTCGGAAGATGCGATGAAACAAAAGATGAAAACGATGTATCTGACTAAAGCCATCAACAAACGGATGGCGGAAATCGGCCGTGTCCTCGGAATAGGCAATATCTCGACCTATACGGCCCGGCATTCGTTCGCTACGGTCTTGAAACGGGCCGGTGCCAACATCGCCTATATCTCCGAATCGCTGGGGCATCAAGACCTTAAAACGACCGAAAACTATCTCGCCAGCTTCGAGCGCGAGGAGCGGCAGAAAAATGCGGAATTACTCACGCAATTTTAGCATTATGGGACGGTATAAATACGATAAATTTTTAATGCAATTCTCATTAGAAACTCGTGAGGCAATTGCAAAAGAGTTGGTTGAATGTCATGGAGTCAATAGAGACGATTATGATTGGTGCAATATTGATATTCGAGTAAAAAAGGCTGATCATGCACAACGGCATAGATTCAAGGAGACTCTCGAAAAACTTCAAAATTATATGACTTCGGATGTTCTATTGTGCGATATGAATGGTAATGAGAGAGCTTTTCCTTTGTCGTCTTTTCCGGATGAAGAACGTGCTGTAACCGTTGGGCAGTTTTCAAAGATTACAGGACGTAATCGGAAAACGGTCGAAGACTGGATGCGCAAAGGATTAATCGTGCGGTTTGATTCGGGTATCGGGCCCAGAAAAATCGATATAGAAGCAACAATTGAAGAAATTTGTAAAAAATTATGATTTTTTTGACCGGTAAAAATAGGTTTTTACTGGTCAGCCCATTTACATTAGGTTACATTTAACTATTGTGTTGCCCAGTATTTATCTCGCTTTGCTGGGCATGCCGTTTACATTTATTGGCATTTAGTACTTGGTTATCCGCTATTTACGTTTTGGATTCGTATTCCTCACCTTTGCACTATCAACGTTGAGCAACCCGCTCGGCCGGCGGGAAATGTCAAATCGTTAAATAGTGTAAAGTTATGGATCATTCCGTAATTGTAACTACTCCAGCGCAGCTGAAAACCATCATCGACGAAGCGGTCTGCGCCATCATTCCGAAACTCGCTGACTTCCGGCGCAAGAACGAAGCCGTCGAAACGGACGGCATGACCGTTGAGAATGCAGCCCGGTTTCTGACTGAACAGGGCATCCCCACTACACGGTCTTCGCTCTACAATCTTATCTACAAAAATTCGATTCCCTATCGCAAGTTCGGACGACGTACGGTCTTCTCGAAAAAGGAGTTGCTTGTGTGGATTGACGAGCGTCTGACGCGTCCTGCGTTGAAGCGTTCGGAGGCCGCATTGCGGATTGCTCGAGGTGTTGAAAACAAAGGTCGTTCCGCGCATTCGTGCGGCACTTTTAAAATCGGGTAGTCTTATGGAAACCCTCGAAACGATCAAGCTCGATAAGCAGCAGGAGCTGGCCCGTTACCGTCAGCGACCGGATGCAAAACCTTATGTCATCAACAAATTGGAGGAGCAAATCAAGGCGTTGGAGAACTGCGTAGACCTCAACGACAGCGGCGTAGATAATCAGTTGCTAATCTTGTTGCGTGATACGATATGGAAAGCCTTGAATGTCGAGAACCGGGACGACGCATTGATTGTGGGCATGAGACTAACATCCAATCCCGAAATCAAGCGTATCGGATTGGCTGATTTAATCTATACCACAAAGTTCGACGACTCGCAAAAAGGGTTGTACGAATTGTTGGAAATCGAGGCGTGCGACCGCCGGGCCATCATTACACACAATCCGGCCGATTCTCCGAGTGTCAGGTATGCGTTCGACTTGATTCTCGAAGGTCTCGATCACCTCAAAATGTAGGCGGTATGGGATTCGTAGATGATTGTATCATGAGCAAGCCGGAGCAAAGCGCTAAAATCGACATTTCGGCACTTATTATCGACTTGTCCGAACGAGTGCCCGATCCGCAGCCGATCGTGCGAATTCGGGGTAATTTAATCGCTTCTCGGGGTAATGTCTCCGCCGTGGTAGGATTGGCCAAGTCAAGAAAGACTTTTTTGACGTGTGCCGTGGCTTCGGGCTTCCTTTCCGATTCGGAGTTCATGGGGTTCGATACGCCCGCTACGGGCAAGGTGGTCTATATCGATACAGAGCAGTCGAAAGCCCACGTCCATAAGATCGCCCGGCGGATTCTTCGGAGCATCGGACTACCCACTGACCGCAACCACGATAAACTAATCGTTGCGGCTCTGCGGGAATTGACGCCCGACCAGCGCAAGGAGGTTGCTTCCGAAATTCTACGACGGTATAAGCCCGATCTGTTGATTATCGACGGTGTGGCCGACCTCTGCAACGATCCCAATGACTTGCACGAATCCGAGGCTTTGACGTGCGAATTGATGCGATGGAGCAGTGAGTACGACAATCACATCCTTTGCGTGTTGCATAGCAATCCCGGCGGCGAAAAAGCTCGTGGACACCTCGGTTCGGCATTGCTCCGTAAGGCTGAAACGGTCATGCTCGTGAAAGCCGACGGCGATACTTCCGTCGTTTCGCCGCAGTATTGCCGCAACGAGCCGTTTTCGGAGTTCGCATTCCAGATCAATGCGGCCGGCCTACCGGAGTCGTGCGGTCTGCCGGCTCCTCAACCGAAAGAGGACGTATTCGCCGAGGTCATGGAGCGGGGAAAGGTCTATGCGCATTCGGAGCTGGCGGACTTGATTCGTGAACGGTTGAATGTAAAAGAGAGCGGGGCCAAGATGAAAATCTCCCGTGCTGTCAAGGCCGGTAATATCGTGAAGAACCAAGCAGGCGGTTATTACCTTCCGGGGTCGCAAGTCGAGGTTTCACAACCCGAGTTGCACGATGAACCTTTCTGAATATCTATGTCTCGTTACAGGCTTGTGGGAGGCGGGTCACAGTCACAACCCCTTATATAGGGGTGTGACTTTGTGACCCCACCCGCCCCAAACGGCTGGAAATTTTTCTTGTCCGATGTGCGCGCCCGCTCCGAAATCATCTGATTTTGGGGCGGTTTTCTTATGCTCACTCTGTTTGGATTCTCATCATATATCTGAGAAAAGAAATCAAGTAAAACTTAATTCTTTTCTTATGAAAAATGATTTAATTACGGACGACACTCCGATTGCTACGTTGACTGTAGGACAACTAAAAGAACTTTGGACTCTTTTTTGGTGCATCATGGAAAATCCGACCTCGGTTCAATCCTCGGACAAAGAAGTTATGAATCTCGAAAAGGTCGTTCGGTTAATGGGTTGCAGCAAGTCCACTATTTACAAATTGGTCCATCAGGGTAAAATTCCGTTTTGCAAACTTGATCGCGGCGGGCGCAAACTTTATTTCCTGCGGAAAGATATTCTCGACTGGTTCCAAAGTCAACGCATACCTGCCATTGAGCAAGAGGATAAAACGTGCGCCCGCAAATTATGCCGGAAATAGCCATGTTTCCCGGTTTCGTCGGCTTAAACGTCATGTGAGAGCGCTCACGTGATGCATGTCTATCCTAAATGTATTCGTGCGATTTTGCCGAGCGACAGATAACATATTAATCTGTCTCTGACTATACGGCCGGCTCGCTGCATCGCCTCGTCATAAAGCGCAATCTGACCGCTGTATTTACCGGCATAAAAATCACTATCCGGATTTGTAAGATTGTCGACAGCGCCTTGATAGCTTTTATAATCGATCAGTACATCGCCATTGTCCGTACGATAAATCATATCGATTTCACCTTGGACAATCTGTCCGGTTTCGCGACGGAATCGGAATGGAATTTCCCGCTCGACGGTTGAGGAAATACCATAAGTGTCTTTCAGCCAAGCGTAAAACGCACGCACCGAATCCATGAACAATGCACCATCGAGAGCGATACCGTATTTTTCTGCAAGTTGTGTCGCTTTGCTTGCAAATGCAGCATCGTCTTGATAAATGCACATCAGATGATGCAGGCAGTTTCCCAATACCGTATCATTCTCAGAAGCAACATGCAATCTTTCGGCAAAGGTTGCGGCAATTGCTACATTTTGCAACTTTTGCGATGGTGCTTCCTGGCTTGGTCGTATATCACGTAAATCATAGGTCTGCCGCTCGGAGGGAGTTTTCAATGCTTTGAATGAGATAGACTCCTTTGCATTGGTAATATCATCCGTGGGTTCCGCGTATTCGATTTGTCTATAACGAAATTTATTGCCGAACCACATTAGGTATTTATCCTTGCATTCCTGTGGGCTCATGTCAATACCCGTAATTTGCTCCAGCCATCTTGTGTTGTAACTCTTTTTCGACGCTTTGGCCGAAGTCGTAATGAGCAACTCTTTCGGGCGGGTCATGCCGACATACATCAGCCGTTTAGCCTCCTCTGATGTTGCCGATTCCAACTGTTTGTAATTATCATTCTCCGATATCCGGCCCTTTACCGTATTGGTACATAAGTCAAACAACGCGGCCGGGAAAAGCGTAACGGTCGCCCGGTCTGTTTCGCGAAGTACTTGTATGCCAGAAAAGACATTTTTCATCTGGACTTCTTCGCTGTCGAGCGAGCAGAGAATTACGCATTTCCACTCCAAACCTTTGGATTTATGGTATGTCAGCACCGTTACGCCATTTTCATCGCCCGACTGGCCGAGACCATACTGTCGCACAAAGTCGACAAATCCCACCAGCGAGCATCCGAGACCCAGATTGGCGCATTGCTCTTCATAGCTTCGGGCTGCTGCAATGAAAATTTGGCAGTAGTCGTATGCGTCGGCTTTCGGTTCGATGCGCTGGATTAAGTCATAGGCATTCAGTTCGACGATCAATGTTTCAACGGCCGATGCAACGGACTGATTGCCGATAATCTTCGAAAGTTTCGATATTTTCCGAAACAGGCTCACGTCGGCAAGCCATTTCCCATCACCGCCCGATTCCATGTAACGCAGACGGTCGGAAAGAATTTTGGCTGCTGTATACCCTTGTTCCGTATAGTAGGCAATCAATGCTTGCGAAAGAGAGTTGCAGCTGTATGCTGCAACGGAAACAAGCGCCGTCAAAAAGTCGAAAATCGGATTTTGCTGCCCGTTATTCGCATCATTGGCTATCCTATAGGGTATTCCGGCGACATTCAGTGCCTGTGCATATTTAGATACTTCTGCGTTTTTGCGGCACAGTATGGCTATATCCTTGAATTCCAGTCCTTCGGTTTCGTGTAGCTTCTTGATTTGGGCGGTCAGAGCATCGAAGCGTTCGTCTGCTTTGTTGACATTGAAATGCCAATGGTACAGTTCTCGATCCGCTGGCGCCTGATAATCAGCAGCCTTTGGCATATCGAGCTTCACAAGCTCTTTTGGCAGCGAGTTCTTGAACACTTCTACGAAAACTGAATTGGTAAAATCAACGATTGCCTTGTTGGAACGCCAGCAGTATTCGAGGCGCCGCAATTCGTTCCCGTCCTCACACTTGTCCGCTTGATCGATTACGCTCTTGACAAGGGTTGTATCCGAGCCGCGGAAGTTATAAATCGCCTGCTTGATGTCGCCGACCCACACGCTGCGCTGCATCAGTTCGGAAAGCCGCTGAAAAAAGCGCACCTGTTGCGGCGAACAGTCCTGAAACTCGTCGACCAACGCAACTTTGTAACGGCTTCGAATCTCTCCGATGACTTCGGGGCGTTCGAGCAGCTCGGTGAAATAGCGCTGTACATCGTTGAAGTCGAGCAGACGGCGCTCATCCTTGAACTTCTTGTATTCATCCTGCCACTCCTGCGCCAGACGGAAGATGATGTCGATGTAGGATGTTATCAATGCCGATGTCCTGTGGTCGGCGAGAATCTTGTCCGGCAGAGTATCGAAAAAGTCGTAGGCTTCGGGGCTTAGATTTTTGAGTTCGTTTGTCACAACGGCTTTAATATCCTTGACTAATTGCAGATGTGCATGGATATTCAGTGTCGTCGGATTCGTTTTTTTGAGGTTTTTTTCAAAATTAGTCCTAATCTCCTTGATTTTTTTTTGTTTTTCGGCCGGCTTGCTGCGCTTCAATTGAAGCGCAGCATCCAGGAGGTTATCGATATTTTGAATAACCTCCGCTGGGTTGAAGTCGATTGTCACCTTGTTGGTGTTCAACACTTGGGCCAGCATCTCTTTGCTGACCTCTTTGGCGCGTTCGAGACCTTCGGCATCTATGCAGAAATTATTGATTTTGTCGATGATGTTTTGCAGGTCGCTTTTCCAAAAATCGGGATTCGGCTGCGGGCGGTTGTAGTCATCCCGATATGTAATGTTCAGCGCTTGCATCATTTGGCGGAATGTATATAAATCCGCTTCCCGAGGTAATGAGGCCAACGATTGAGAAACATAGAATGCCTGATCCTCTTCGGCTATCATCCGAACGTCGGCGCTGATACCCAACAAATACCAGTATCGTGCGACCAGCTGGTAGGATATGGAGTGAATCGTTCCGATGGCGGCATTGTCAATCTGCACGGCCTCGTCGTATAGCCCCTCCTTGTAGAGTGCCGATCGCACTTTTTCGCGCAGTTCGCTGGCTGCAGCACGTGTAAATGTCGTCAGAATGATTTCGTCGGCCGAGCAAGTCCTGTTTTTAATAAACTCCACTATTTGCTTGGTCAGCGAGTATGTTTTGCCGCTGCCGGCTCCGGCACTAATAAAGGTTACGTTCTTCATTGGTCAGCGCAGTTTATTGAAATCCGCAAATATGTTCTCGCTAATCTTTCCGTCATACGCGTTCAGTGGGTAGAGATTTTGTTCCGCCTGAGCTGCGCCATATTCGCTCTCCTCCAGGCATAAACCTTCGGCCCGTTCGATGCATCTTTCGGCGAGTTGCTGCCGGCGGAAAGCGTAGGCATTGGCTGCCTGCCGCATCATGTCGACGGAAGTGTCGTGTTCCACAGGAGCATATTCATCGAATTTGTCGCCCGACACGAACTCCATTCCCGGCAGCAGGATATAGGCTGTGCGGACGGAGCAGCCAAACTCTTTTTCGGCCAAATGTTTATAGATTGCAAGTTGCAACGCCGAATTGTTCTGTATCCGTTTTTCGTACGATTTGCGGTTTTTGCTCCATTTGAAGTCGAAGATTACCTTGTTCCCATTCGTGTCCGTCAGCAGCATATCGGCTCGCGATGCCAGTTTCACGCCGTCGCCTGCCGCCAGCCAGTCGAGCGTCTTGAACTCATACTCGCATTCATTGACCGTAAGACTATAATCAATGATGAGCTTCTGCAATTGACCTAAGGCTCCCCGCATCTGCTTGTGTATGGTATTCAGGTCGATAGCATATTCGCGCTGACGCAGCAACAGACCTATGCTATCAACCGTCTCATTGAATATTCGGTCATATTCTTCGTTGACCCGTCGGCCCTGTTCCGCTTTGTCCGTTCCGTGCTCGAAGACCTTTTCGATGATGCGGTGGGCCACATTGCCCATGGTTCGGTCGCGGTCATCCAATGTCGGGATTCCCACATCGTCCAATGCGGCATTGTACTGGCATACATAATCGAACGGGTGCTGAATCAGCAAATCCAAACTCGAATAACTTTCAACTTTATTGTATTCGTGGCGAGGATGTATAACAACATCATCCTCCAGCTGCAAAACGAGCTCGTCCGAACTGTTGTTCACCGACTTGTCATCCGTCAATGATTCCTCGGACAACTGCGGCGTGATGAACAGTGAAGCCAATCCGCCGTCAACAGCTTCGTTTAACTGCAACATCAACGGATGGCGGCGCAACGGCTCCCCGTTGAGTTTCGTACACTCGATGATCGTAAGTTTGCGCGTACGAAGCAGTGTCTGGACCATTGCTTCGCGCTTTATGCGGCTGTATTGGGTTTTATCATAAATATATGTGCCGCTATCTTTCAATACCGCACACTCCTCTGTTGTTAGAAAATCGAACGGATATGCACCGGCTCCGTTATCTTCGATGCAAAACCACACAAGCGAATCCGCCACGGAATGTATGTCGCCTTCTGCCGTGATAACACAACGACAGCCTGCTTCGGCTTCGTATTGCGTATATGATTTCGGCGAGACGATACTCTGACACCAGCGTTGCAGTTCGATAAACTTGACGCTCTCTTGTCGATACTCCTGCAGTATGCCCAGCAGAGCGCTGCAATACGTATCTATCTGCCGCAGTTGTTCCAAGACGATTCCGTCGTAGGGGAACTCCTTCATGGACAGCAGCCTTTTCGCCCAGGAGCCCAACGCCTTGTTGAATGCTGCGATGCGCTGCGTCTCCAGCGTTTCCGTCGTTTGCAGCGGCAGGAATGTCGCTATTTTCTCCCTCTCTCTCTTGCGCTCTTTAGCATCTTCACAGGCGTCGAGGTGCTGCGCGATGACGCTGTTCCATTCGATGTTGCAAATACCGCCCGACGAAGCCAGCGCCTTGGCCAATTTTTGACATAGACTGCGGCCGAGTGGATGAATCGGAGCATTGAGCCATGCGAGAATGCGATTGAGATTGAGCGGATATTCAAAGACGCCATTGCCCAACGTAAATAATTGTACGACCTGTGGCTCGCAGACCCCCAATTCCGAACCGCAAACCGGCTGTCCGAGTAATCGCAATGTATTATCGAAACGTTTTGCCTGCTGACAATAGTAGAGCGACCATCGGTCGGCGGATTGGGTGGCTATGTAGCGCAAGGCCGCCTCCTCGTTGTCGAAACGCAGCAACTCGAATGTATCGTCGCTTTTAGTGATGTTTATGCGCCCGCATTGCTCGTCGAGAAACCATTGTTGAATTTCGCCCAGATTCCCATCCGCAAGGGCTCGTTCGTCGGCTTGGTAGCGTATGGTTATGCCGAATCGCTCTTGGTTGGCAAACAATGCTGCTAACTTCGGCTCAAGGAGCTTTTGGGTCTGGGTGACGATGATTTCGGTATTTTCGGGGAACATGCGCTGTTCGGCAGATAGTTGCAAGGCCTTGTTCCAGTGATCGGCGTTACCCGGAGGCATATCCGCTGGTTCCATATCGCGGATAAACTGTAATTTAGGCGTATCCCCGTTCTTCAAGTCCCAACCGGCAGCCACCAACGTGTCGCGCCATGCCAATACGGCATTGCTTGTGGCGAACGAGTCGAGCTTAAACGATGAATAACATAAATGCCTGTTTTCAATGCATCTCTGCATATTGTTGTGATATGCTGTTTTCCGCTCCTCGACTGATGTGGAGGAGCCAGCGATACCGCCGTGCAGCATCATTATGCTGAGTAAGCCTTCGGCTCCGCAATAAACCGTTCCGAAGCACTCTGCTTCCGCATAGTCCACATAGGGATTCGATGAATAATGCTGATTGAAATATATCTTCATGGTTAGTTCGTGCCGTTTCTTTTTCCTATGCCCAAGGCCGTCAGCATTTTTGATTAACAGGTGCCTACTGCGTCTTTTGCCGGTATTTCTGTTTGCAAAATTAGTTAGATTTCGTAGAAATAAGTAGAAGCGGATTTATTATCTTTGAAACAGAGCCGTATCACATGGGAATAATTCGTTATCGAGCAAGTGGCTAAAAAGTGAGCTCGCAAATTATGCCGGAAATAGCCATGTTTCCCGGTTCGTCGGCTTAAACGTCATGTGAGAGCGCTCACGTGATGCGAACCGGCTTGGCATGCAATATTTCCTACGGTGTTTTCTGTGAGATTTGCGCAACAATACCCCGATGAGTGTTGTCCGAAGCAAAAACATTTTCTATCTTTGTCTCGTCGCGCAAGCGGCAGACATATTGATGAAAGTGTTTCGCTTTTATCCTTAACAAGAAATCTGACAGTTTCAAAAAGACGAGGATAACGACAACACTCATCATCTGTTTCGGTATGTGTATATCGCGCCCCAAGAGGCTGCATTTTTTATTTACCCCATACTGAACAGGTGTGGGGTATTGTGTTATGTTTATTCGTCTTGGGTTTTGTCAGAACCTCTTGTTAGATAAACGAACGGCTCCACACTTTCTGTTTCCATACTAACCCGCCATGTCAGGAGCCGGATGGCAACAAAAACTCTTGATGTTATGAGTACGTGTAAATTTTGTGGCAGTTCCG
Source organism: Alistipes sp. UBA6068 (assembly GCF_949428155.1). Taxonomy (NCBI): domain Bacteria; kingdom Pseudomonadati; phylum Bacteroidota; class Bacteroidia; order Bacteroidales; family Rikenellaceae; genus Alistipes; species Alistipes sp. UBA6068. The sequence continues at coordinate 65,743 of NZ_CASQFS010000012.1, forward strand.
GCTTTGGCTATTGCAGTTACAGTCCTCATGGGAAACATGAACACCAACAAATTGGTGATAAGTGTGTATATTGCGGTTCTTCCGGCTATGGCTATTGTTCATATAGTCCTTCTCAAAAGCATAAGCATGAATCGGGCTATGGTAAATGTGTGTATTGTGGTTCTTCTGGCTATGGCTATTGTTCGTACAGCCCCTCTGGCAAACACGAACATTAATTCATTATCTCCTAAAGTATGCCCGAAGAATAGTAGGGCATACCTTTTTACACAAAAAAACTTTTACCTAATAACTATAAAGATTATATGGAGATTACAAATTTCGATGACCCCGATTTCGTTGATTTTCTTCAAGAGCTGCTAATTGAGCAGGAACCCGAAGAACAGGACATCCTACGACGCGTCGTAGATGGAGGGCGTGCGGTCTATGGAGCCCTATCCAATAAGGAAAAGCATGTTTTCGACGAAATCGTCGATATGAATACAATAACTAATTGTGATCGGTGTGGTATTCCTATCCAATGGAGTGAGATGATTCAAGTTCGTAATCACGGTGGGTATTGTAGTGATTGTTGGGATAAAAAGCAAACACTTGAAAGTGATGATTAAATCCTAATGCCATGACAACCATCCAAATCAACGTCTCCGGCTTGACGGTCCGCGTTGTAGAAGAAAACGAAGATTACTTTATCGTAGAAGCGCCCCTCGATTCTTTGGATAAGGAGTTGCGGCCGTTTGCACTTCGCGTTTCTCCGACTATTGCCGATAAATTGTTCCGCCGTTCGGAGCGTATCTACATCAACAAACAGGCGTTTTTGCTTTGGATGAATTCCAAAGACGAATTCGCAGAGTTTCAGCGACAGAATACCTCCCAATCCGGTGAAACTATCATCGAAATCGAATTATGAACTGCATGAATACAACCGCGATTTGGCAGAAAATCGAACTGCTGCTGGAAAAGACCGAGCATAGCGATTATGTTGCGATTTTCCGGGACGATTTTGAAGAAGCAATGAAAGACGCTTCGGACCTTGCATACATCGAAATCGAAAACACTGCATTTCCCGACTTGCTCGAAAAATTGCGCAATGAGTTGGCGGCATTACCCATGAAATCAGCACGAAATAGTGTGGTACGGATAGGCACTACTTCTGATGGCGCCGAGGGTAGATTGTCGTGTGATAATGTGCACAACTTGCTGAAAACAGTTCAGGAGTTTACTTCCGGCGCCAACCTTATTTGGGGCCTTGATGTAGATACTGCTATCTCTTCGGGGTGTTACTCCGTTGCGGTGGTGTTCGCCATGTCGGCTCAGGATACACCCCCTCTCGTATAAAACGAGTGGTTGCGCATTGAGTAGCAAGAAGGAGCGCCAACGGATTCGTGGATTATTGAATTTTTTATTATTTTTGATAAATTTTGTATAAGTATGCCCGAGCTGAAGATTTCCCAATCACTGAATAAAGCCTATCGGCAAATCAAAATCGAAAAAGCTGATTTTGAACGATTCAAGGAGACATTGCACCATCTTTTTGACCAGTTGAAAGAAAACGAGACGGAGGAAAAGATGAAAGGCGACATCATGGATTTCCTGAAGATGTCGTTCTATGCCCCGACATATAAAATTGCGCCGAACGGTCGCATCGATTGCGCCATTCATATCGGCGATAGTTCGGAGGCTCCTATCGGAGTGATATTCGAGGTCAAGACCCCCAATTCGCCCGAAATGATCCTCCGCAACGATATTAACCGAAAGGCTTTGCAGGAGATCGTGCTGTATTATCTTCGCGAACGGGTCGAGAAAAAGAACATTCAGCTGAAATATCTTGTTGCGACCAACATTTTCGAATATTTCGTCTTCGATGCACACGAATTTGAAAGACTGTTCTTCAGCAATAAGAAACTAATCAAAGAGTTCGCGGATTTTTCGTCGGGCAGTCTTGCCGGAAATACAACGGATTTTTTCTACAAGGAGATCGCTGCAAAATATATCGACGCAGTCAAGGACGAACTGACCTACACCTATTTTGATCTTCGGGATTACCGCGATTACTTGTGCTCCGGTAACGATGAAAAGTTGATCGGATTATACAAAATATTCAGTCCTGTTCATTTGCTGAAACTTCCGTTCCAAAACGACAGCAATTCCTTGAACAAGAATTTCTATTCGGAGCTGCTGCATATCATGGGTCTCGAAGAGGTCGGGGATAAAGGAAAGCGTGTCATCATGCGGAAAAATCCGGCAGAACGGAACGAGGCTTCGATGATCGAAAATACGATCAATGTACTCGATGCTGAAGACCGATTGCACCATGTCGAAAAGCTGGAATCTTATGGGCCGGATCGGGAAACCCAACTTTTCAACATCGCACTGGAATTGTCTATCAACTGGATCAACCGTATCTTGTTCCTCAAATTGCTGGAAGCGCAAATGATCAAATATCATAAAGGCGATAAGTCCTATGCCTTTATGAATCAGGACAATATCGCCGATTACGATGAACTGAACCGGCTGTTCTTTCAAGTGCTTGCGCGGAAAACAGATGCGCGAACCGACACCATCAACAGCCGTTATGGCAAGGTGCCCTATCTGAACAGCTCTCTTTTCGAAGTAAGCCGGTTGGAGGATGCGACAATCCGCATCAGCAATCTTGAAAATCTGGAATTGCCTGTCTGGTCGGGAACCGTACTCAAAGAAAACAATAAGCCGAGATATAGTAAACTCTCGACTTTGCGCTATCTGCTGGAGTTTCTCGATGCCTACGATTTTGCGAGCGAGGGGACGGAAAGTATCGAAGAGAAAGCGAAGACTCTGATCAACGCTTCGGTGCTGGGCCTTATTTTTGAGAAAATCAACGGACATCGCGACGGCTCGGTATTTACGCCCGGTGCAATTACGATGTATATGTGCCGTGAGGCGATTCGCAAGGTGGTTGTGCAAAAATTCAACGAACATTTCGGCTGGCATTGTACCGATTACGATGATCTGAAGAATAAGGAAATCGAAGATTTGCACGGAGCCGACCGCATCGTGAATTCGATTCGCATCTGCGATCCGGCCGTAGGCTCCGGGCATTTTCTTGTATCGGCATTGAATGAAATCATCGCGACGAAATTCGACCTCGGGATTTTGCTCGATTGCGACGGGCGGCGCATTAAACGGCAAAATTATCAGATTGCAATCGAAAGCGATGAATTGATCGTTACCGATGCGGAAGGAGACGCATTTACTTATATTCCCGGCCATCCCGAGTGTCAGCGCATTCAAGAGGCGCTGTTCAAAGAGAAGCGGATTATTATCGAGAACTGTCTTTTCGGTGTCGATGTCAATCCCAACTCGGTAAACATCTGCCGTCTGCGTTTGTGGATCGAATTGCTGAAAAATGCTTATTATACCCGGGAAAGCGATTTTACGGAATTGGAGACGCTGCCCAACATCGACATCAATATCAAATCCGGCAACTCACTGCTTCATCGGTTTGATCTGAAAGAAAATATCTCGCAGATATTGCATTCCACCGGAATTACGATCGCCGAGTATAAGAATACGGTTGCCGCATACAAGAATGCGCATAGCAAGGACGAAAAGCGCAAACTTGAAGAATTGATTGCCAGAATCAAGACGACCCTCAAAACGGAAATCAATAACCGCGATCCCAAACAGACCAGCCTTTTGCGCTATCGCCGAGAGCTGTCGGATTTGCAGGGACAGGAGCTCTTTGCTTCCGAATGGACTGCCAAACAGCTGTCGGAGAAGCGTAAACGGGAAAAGAAACTGAACGAGGACATCCGAAAACTTGAAACGTATTTCGCCGAAATCGAGTCGAATAAAATGTATCTCGGCGCATTCGAGTGGCGTATAGAGTTTCCCGAAATATTGGATGACGAGGGTAACTTCGTCGGTTTCGACTGTGTGATCGGCAACCCTCCGTACATCCAGCTTCAGTCGATGGGCAAGGAATCCGAAATCCTTGGACGGATGGAGTATGCAAGCTACGAGCGTACCGGAGATATTTATTGTTTGTTCTACGAACTGGGTATGAAACTGCTCAAACCCGACTATCTGCTTTCTTTCATCACGTCGAATAAATGGATGCGGGCCGGTTACGGAGAATCATTGCGCCGTTATTTCGTAGAGCATACCGATCCGATTCAACTGATTGACTTCGCCGGCACCCGTGTCTTCGATTCCGCGACCGTCGATGTAAATATCCTTACACTGGCCAAACGAGCCAACACCTTTGAAACTCGTTCATGTTCAATCGGAAAGGATGGATTTGAGATAAATAAATTGAGCGATTATTTT
>NZ_CASQFS010000013.1:0-46196 GCF_949428155.1 Alistipes sp. UBA6068
AGCCCGGCAGTGCAAAGATACAAAAAATCCCCCCCCCGCAAATTTCAGACCAAAAGAATAATCAAAAAATCTTTTTGCGTTATATTTATAACACAAAAAGTCTTTCGTGTAGAATGGAAAGCCGATAGGGATGCCGGAAATCAAGAAATTCATGCGCTTTTCTTGTCTCCGAGTGCGGCGTGTGTTCGCGCGTGCAATAAGCGACCGTTGTGATTAAAGTGCGGTTAAATCGAGGCGAAGCCACCCAGAAAAGGGATGGTCTCTCAAGCCCGGGTTTCGGTTGCGGCTGCGCACTCGGTCGGGCTGCCGAAGATGAATTGCAGCAATGCCTGTGCGGTCGCTTCGGGTTCTTCGAGGAACCCCATGTGTCCCGAGTTTTCGAGCCGGACGACCTGCGCCTGCGGGTGGGCGGCTATCATTGCTTCGGCGGCTTCGGCCGGAATATACCCGTCGTGGCAGCCGAGGATGAATAGTTGCGGTACGGACGATTCGCGCAACAGCTCGTTGCGGTCCTTGCGGGCAATCATGCCGTTCAGCAGGGCGATGATTCCCTCGTCCTCGGTGATGAAAACCTGCTCGGTCAAATCTTCTACCTCGTCTTGCATGCGCCGGCGGTTTTCGGGGGCGAAGCCGGCGGCGGGCGCCACGCGCGCCAGCGCATCTTTCTTTCCGGCCCGCACGAGGGCGATTTCCCGGCGGCGGTTTTCGGCTTTTTCGGGCGTGTCGGCATTGGGGGTGGAGCTCAGCAGCACAAGGCCGTCGAGCATTTCGGGATGGCGTTCCAGAAAGGCCAGCGCTACGTAGCCGCCCATCGAATGGCCGACCAGCGTACACCGTTCGATTCCGAGCGCCCGCAGTCCGTCGGCTACCGTGTCGGCCAAAAATTCCATAGTGTGGACTTCGCCTTTCACTTCGGAAATGCCGTGGCCCGGCAGGTCGAGCGTGACCACGCGCACGCGTTTGTAGAGCAGCGGTACGAATTCTTCCCATACCAGGAGCGATTCGAGATAGCCGTGCAGCAGCACGACGCACCGTTCGCCTTGTTCGGAATCGCAGACATGCAGGGCCGTCGGGCCTGCCATGATGAACTTTTCGGTCATGGGCCTATTCGTTGTCGTCCAGATAGTCGAGCGCCGATTCGCGTTTGGGGCGCGGCAGTTCGTCGTCGGTTTCGTCGTCCATGCGGCTGTAGAGCGCATGGCGTTCCTTGCCGCTTTTGTGCATCGGTTCAAGGCGCTTGGCCTTGCGAAGTTCGTCCGTGTCGCGGTGGCGAACCTCCTTGGGTGTTTTCATGGGTGGTGACTTAGTGATTGTCTGTGTCGAACACTCCCTCGAAGACGCGGCGTGCTGGCCCCGTGAGGCGGATGTCCGTGTAGTGTTGGTCGGAGCGGCGGGTAAAGGTCACGCGCAGCTGGCCGCCGGGTACGTCGATGCGGAACCGGTCGGTGGCAGGTTGGCGGGTGAAGTTGGCGACGATGGCGGCGGCTGTGGCGCCCGTGCCGCAAGCGAGCGTTTCGTTTTCGACGCCCCGTTCGTAGGTGCGCATCCGCAGATGGCCGTCGCCGACGATGGCTGCGAAATTGACGTTGGTACCCTGCGGAAACCGGGCGGTGTCGCGGCGGATGCGGGAGCCGCGTGCTACGACGTCGACCGCGGCCGGGTCGTCCACGAATTCCACATAGTGGGGAACGCCCGTATTGAGAAACCACCAGCCGTCGCCGCTGACGATTCGTTCGACGTCGGTCATGCCGACTTCGACTTCGCCGGCGAAAGCGTCGGCCGCAAGAATCGTCGCCCGGTGCAGGCCGTCGGTGGCGTCGAACCTCTTTTCGCGGCCGCCGATGCCCAAGTGTTCGGCAAAAAGGGCGAAACAGCGGGCTCCGTTGCCGCACATTTCGCCGGGCGAGCCGTCGGCGTTGTAGTAGCGCATCGAGCAGTCGTGGCCGGGGCTCGCCGAAAGGGTCATCAGCCCGTCGGCGCCGATGCCGAAATGGCGGTCGCACAGCCGGGCGATTCGCTGCGGGTCGGCCGTGAAGCCGCCCCGGCGGTTGTCGACGAGGATGAAGTCGTTGCCCGCTCCCTCGTATTTCCAGAAAGCCGAACGCATGGTTTTGCTGTCTTGTCCGTGGCAGTTATCTTGTTACAAAAATAATAAAACTTCTGAAAGTTTTGCTAAATTTGCAAAAGATATGCGCCCGGCCGTTCCGGGCCGTTCTTTGTATCGTTTTTGCAGAACCCGAACAAACCGTCCGTCATGAAAAACATGCTTTTCAAGCATCGCTCGATACGCAAGTTCCGCCCGGCACCCATCCCCGACGAGGTGCTGCGCGAGTGTCTGGAAGCCGCTACGCGGGCTTCGACCTGCGGCAACATGCAGCTTTATTCGTTGGTCGTCACGCGCGACAAGGCCATGCGCGAACGGCTGGCGCCGTGCCATTTCAACCAGCCGATGGTGACCCAGGCCCCGTGCGTGGTCACGGTCTGCGCCGACGTGCACCGTTTCACGCAGTGGTGCGAGCAGCGCGGTGCCGACCCGGCCTACGACAATTTCGAGTGGTTCCTCAATGCGGCGACCGATGCGCTGCTGGCGGCGCAGAATTTGTGCGTGCAGGCCGAAATCCACGGCTTGGGCATTTGCTACCTCGGTACGACCCTCTATACGGCGGCCGACATCGCCCGGATTCTGGAGCTGCCCAAGGGGGTCATTCCGCTGACCACCGTGGTGGTGGGGTATCCCGACGAAACGCCCGGGCTGACCGACCGTCTGCCGCTCGATGCGGTGGTCCACTACGAGAAGTATACCGACTACACGGCGGCCGAAATCGACGAGTTGTGGGCCGAGCGCGAGGAGTCGGAGGAGACGAAGCGGCTTATCGAGGAGAACGGGCTGGAAAACCTGGCCAAGATATTCACCGAGCGCCGCTATGTCCGCCGCGACAACCTCGCCGTTTCGCAGGCTTATTTCGCTTTGCTCAAGGAACAAGGATTCTTCAACAATTAACGAGGGTGCACAAGGCGCGTCGCATAGGGGCAGCTGTGGTGCTGGGCATTGTTTGCTCGGCATGCAGCGTCACGCGCCATATCCCCGAGGGGGAATATTTCCTGCAGAAAGTGACCGTCGAGGAGGACCGTTCGGCGCCCCGCAAGCAGCGGATCCCGACGGCCGACCTGGAAAAGTACGTGCGGCAGACCCCCAACAAACGGTTTTTGGGGACCAATTTCTACGTGTGGCTCTACGAGCAGGCCGACCCCGCGAAGACCAACAAATGGAACGAGTGGAAGCGCCGAATCGGCGAGGAGCCGGTGCTGCTCGACATGAATCTGACGCAGAAGAGCGCCGAGAATCTGAAGGTCTACATGGATACCAAGGGGTTCTTTTCGTCGCGGGCGTCGTTCGAGGTCGACACCCTTTCGCGCCGCAGGCGGGCCAAGGTGACCTACCGCGTGCGGCAGGGGGCGCCCTATCTGATCGACACGGTTTCTTATGAGTTCCGCGACAAGTTCCTCGAACAGATTCTGGCCCCCGACACGGCCAACACGCTGGTGCGCCCGGGGCGGATTTTCGACATCACGATGCTCGACAGCGAGCGCGAGCGCATCACGGCCTATCTGAAGGAGCGGGGCTACTACAATTTTTCGGTCAACAACATCGAGTTCGTGGCCGACACCCTCTCGGCCGACCACCGCGTGGGGGTGCGGATTGTGGTCAAGCAGCACTTGACGGGTTACGACGAGCGCGGGCAGGCCGTCATGGACAACAACATGGTCTACCGTATCGAGCGGATCAACATCTTCCCCGACTACGACCCGCTGGCCATCCGGAGCGATTCGACCCTCGTTTCGCGGCTCGACACGCTCTACTACCGGGGTCTGAACGTCATCTACGAGGGCAAGCCCAACCTGCGGCCTTCGATTCTGCGGCAGGCGGTGCCGCTCTATCCCAACTATGTCTACAATTCGGCGCAGGTCGACCGCACCTATACCGACCTCATGGCGATGGGGTATTTCCGCAGCGCCCGCATCGCTTTCGTCGAGCAGCCGCAGACGGTGGACGTCACCAATTACGTTTCGTATATCGGTGCGACGGCCGATTCGACCCGCACCGACTATACCCAGGAGGGTTATCTGACCTGCAACATTCTCTGCACGCCGATGCTCAAGCAGAGTTTCAAGATCGAGCTGGAGGGGAGTACGACGTCGAGTTTCTACGGGCTCAAGGCGACGGCCGGATACCAGAACCGCAACATCTTCCGCGGCGCCGAATCGTTCGACGTGTCGTTTACGGGCGGATACGAATTCATGAAGGCGCGCGACGCCAAAAAGAAGCGCGCCACCGAGTTCGGTGCCACGGTAGGACTGACCTTTCCCCGCTTCTTAGTGCCGTGGCGCACGCGGCGCTACCGTTCGGTCAACCAGCCCAAAACCAAGGTCGAGCTCTCCATCAACTTCCAGGACCGCCCCTACTACCGGCGAACGCTGTCGAGTGCGGGATGGACCTATCTGTGGACCAATTCGCGCTATTCGTCGTTCTCGCTGCGGCCCATCGACATCAATGTGGTCGACGTGAGCTATCTGAACAGTGATTTCCTGCAAGGGACCACCAACAAGTACCTTATCAAGAGCTACGAATCGCAGTTCATTGCGGGCCTTGCGTTCAGCTACGGTTTCAACAACCAGCTCAAGCACCTGGGCCGCAACGCTACGGTCATCCGCTTCAACGTGGAGACTTCGGGCAATCTGATCGACGGGCTCGAACACCTCTTTTCGGAGCCTGTGCCCGGCAAGGACTACTACACGATATTCAAACTGCGCTATGCGCAGTATTTCCGCACCGACCTCAGCCTTAGCCGCAAAATCATGATGGGCGAGAAAACGGCCCTTGCATGGCGTCTGTACGGCGGTGTGGCGCTGGCCTACGGCAATTCCAAGGTCGTGCCGTTCGACCGTCTGTTCTATGCCGGCGGCAGCAACAGCATGCGCGGCTGGACCCCGCGTACGTTGGGCCCGGGTTCGGTGCCGATTACCCGGACGGACGAATTTCCGACGCAGTTGGGCGACATGAAGCTGGAGGCCAACCTCGAATTCCGTTTCCCGATATGGGGCATCGTCCACGGAGCCACGTTCTTCGACGTGGGCAATATCTGGTACGTCCGGACCAATCCGTCGGAGTATTCCAGCGAGGCGGTCTTCCATTTCGACGATTTCTACAAGCAGCTGGGATTCAACACCGGACTGGGCTTGCGGCTCGACATCAAGTTCGCCGTGCTGCGCCTGGACTGGGGCATTCAGCTTCACAATCCCAACAAGCCTGCGGGCGAGCGGTGGATCCACAACTTCCGCTGGAAAAATACGGCGCTCAACTTCGGCGTGGGCTATCCGTTCTAATCTACTCTACCTCAGAAGCATCCAAAGAATACCCCCCCCCGCCGTTTTCCGCAGGGCAGTCGGCCGACTTGTATTGCGAGGGCGACATGCCCGTGTTGCGCTTGAAGTAGCTCCCGAAAAACGACTGGTTGGGGAAGTTGAGCGTATAGGCGATTTCCTGGATGCTCAGGCTCGAATATTTGAGCAGCGTTTTGGCTTCGAGGATGACATAGATTTCTATCCACTCCGAAACCGACTTGCTGCTGATGCGCTTGACGAGCGTGGTCAGGTATTTGGGCGTGACGCAGAGTTCGCGGGCGTAGAATCCGACGCTGCGTTCTTCCTTGTAGTGTTCGCTGAGCGTTTGGAGGAACTTGCGGAAATAGATGTCGGCGCGGCTGTTGCTGCGCTCCTGTGCGGCGGGATGCGCTTCGAGGTAGCTTTGGAGCGTGTTGCCGATTTTGTAGAGCGTCGCGAGCAGCAGGTTGCCGAGCAGCTGGTCGGAGAACTCCCCGGAAACACCTCTTTCGGCATCCATCAGACGGATGAAGTCGCGGAGCTGCCGGCTCTCCTCGTCGGAAATTTCGATGCAGGGGTGGGCGCTGAGCTGAAGAATAAGCGACATGATTTGCTTGGACCCGATGTTCATCCGTTGCATGAACTGCGGCGACACGACGATGACGTCGCCTTTGAGCGTTCCGCCGTGTCCGGTGCGGATGATGCTCTGCGGCCCTATCAGAAAAAGCGTGTTCCGGCGCAGCGTGTATTGGTTCAGATTGATCGAAATCTCGGTTTCGCCCTCGTGTCCGAGACCGATGAAGAAGGCGTTGATTCTGCACGGAAACCGGAATGCGTCCAGCTGCGAGGCATCGCTGTGGACGATGAGGAAGTCGGGGGCCGGTCGGCTGCCGCCTGCTATGCTGATGAGTTCGCCGAGCGAGAAGCTGGCTATCGGTGCGGTATTCGGTTGTTGCTTGCTGTCCATTGGTTCCAAGTTAGACGACAAAAATAAGAATATTATGCTTTATTCGGCCCGGAAAGTCGGAAAATAGGTCATATCGAACAACAAGGCGGAGGGAATCGAAAACGCGAATACTCGCATCGCTTTCTGCTCCGGGGAACGGCAACAAAAAAACGCGCTGGAAACAGCGCGTTGAAAAACGGAGAAACGTTTCTCCGGAAACTATTGTGCGGCGGGAGCGTCGGTGATGCCCAGTTCGGCCCGTACCTGCGGGGCGAGGTCGGTGAGGGCGGCCTCGTCGAACGCTGCCAGCGATCCGGTCTCGAAGATGGCCATGTAGCCGTTTTCCTTGGCGACCTTGTCGATGGCGGCCTTGGCTTTCTCGATAATCGGGGTCAGCAGCTCCTGCTGTTTTTTCTGAATGTCCTGCTGGGCTACCTGCTCGAACTCCTGACGGCGGTTCTGCAGCTCTTGCAGTTCGCGTTCCTTGAGCTGGCGCACGGAATCGGAATAGGTGGCGTAGTTTTTCTGGAAGTCGGCCAGTTTCTGGTTGAATTCGACGGCGATGGTTTCCAGGTTGTCTTGGAGGTCCTTGGCATAGGCTTGCAGGTTGGTCTCCATCTCCTTGGTTTCGGGCATCGCCAGCAGGATCTCCTGCGAATTGATGCGCCCGAACTTCTGGGCGAAGAGCGACGTGGCGCTCAGCATGAGGGCAACCGCAAGGGTCAGTTTGATAGCCTTTTTCATAGTTAGTGTATGCGTTAATGTTTTGATGGCTTGTTTATTGGGCGAGCGCGTCGATGATTTGCTGGGTGCGTTCCGCCGTGGGGTCGGTGTAAAGCAGCGTCGGGTTGTTCGACGAGTCGATTACCACCTCGGCGCCTGCGCGCTTGGCATAGGCTGCGATGACGGCGAAGACCTGTTTCTGAATGGGCGCAATCAGTTCGACGCGCTTCTTCATGAGCGTTCCCTCCTGCCCGAAGATGCTTTCCTGGTATTCGGCGGCCTCCTTTTCGAGGGTCAGAATGGCGTTCTCGCGCGACTGGCGGGCGCTGGCCGAAAGGGAGGTCTTCTGCGCCATATAATTGTTGTAGATGCTTTCGATTTTGGCATAGCGGGCGTCGACCTGCTCCTGGTATTGTTCGGCGAGCTTGTCCAGCTCGGCGATGGCTTCGTTGTAGGCGTCGATCGACTTGAAGACCTTTTCGCTGTTGACGACGATGCAGTTTTGGGCCGACAGCGCGGTGGCGGCCAGCAGGAAAGCGGCGAGGAGAATCAGACGTTTCATAATCCGGTGTTTTGAAGTTATGCCCTTGGGCGGCGGAATACTCCGTAAATATAACTCTTTTCTTTCAAATTTATTGCCACGGTGCGGCCGCCGCCGTCAGAACTGCTGTCCCATGACGAAGTGGAACTGGCTGCCGCTCTTTTTGGTGCTGCCTGCCGGGGGATCGAAGCCGTAGCCCCAGTCGATGCCGAGCATGCCCACCACAGGCAGGTAGAGACGCACGCCGAAGCCCGCCGAACGCTTGATTTTGAAGGGCGAGAAGTCGCGCCACGAATCGAACGCGTTACCGCCTTCGAGGAAGCCCAGCACGTAGATTTGCGACGAGGGTTTCAGTATGACGGGGTAGCGCAGTTCGGCCGTGTACTTGTTGTAGCCGCGCGAATAGTTGTCCGAGGGGTCGAGTGCGCCGTCTTCGTAACCGCGCATCGAAATGATGTCGATACCGTAGATGTTGTAGCCCGTCATGCCGTCGCCGCCGACCTCGAAGCGCTCGAACGGCGAAACCTTGTGTTTGTTGTAGCTGCCTAAGTAGCCCATTTCGGCCTTGAGCATCAGCACCAAGTTTTCGTTGCGCGTGAGCGACTGGAACCACTGCGCCTTGAACTGCCATTTGTGGAATTCGATCCAGCGGTAGCGTTCCTGCTGGCTCATGTTGGGGTTGCTGTAGTCCTTGCCGTTCCACAGCGAGTAGGGCAGGGTCGCCTGGACCGAGGCGCTGAATTCCGAACCGCGGCGCGGGTAAATGGGCTGGTCGACCGAGTTGCGGGCGAATACCAGCTTGAGCGACAGCAGGTTGGACGAACCGTTGTCCATCACGAACGTCTTCCAGTTCTTGAGCGAATAGCGTTCGTAGTTGGCTTCGGCGTAGAACGTGAAGTAGGGGTCGGGCCAGGTCAGACGCTTGCCCAGACCGGCCGCGGCACCGTAGGTGCGGAAGAAGCGGGTGGGCTTCTGGGTGATGAAATAGGCGTCGTTCTGGTCGGAGTAGTGGGCCGAGAGGGTGAACGAATTGGGCTTTTTGCCGCCCAGCCACGGGTCGGTGAAGCTGAAAGCGACGGCCTTGTAATAAGTACCGTTGGTCTGGGCCGAAAGCTGAAGCCGCTGGTTCTGCCCCATCGGGTAGGGACGCCAGGCGCCTTTCTTGAAGAAATTGCGGATGGAAAGGTTGTTGAGCGTGATGCCGATGGAGCCGACGAACGTGCCCGAACCCCAGCCGCCGGCGACGTTGAACTGGTCGGAAGCCTGTTCTTCGAGCGCCCAGTTGATGTCGACCAGCTCGTTCGAGACGGGCCGGATGTCGGGGGCGATGTTCTCGGCGTTGAAGTGGCCCATCGAACCCAGCAGGCGCAGGGTGCGCATCAGCAGCGAGCGGTTGTAGAGTTCGCCGGGGTAGGTGGCGAGCTCGCGGCGGATGACCTCGTCGTCGACGCGCTGGTTGCCCGTGATGCCGACGTTGTTGATGGTGAACTGCTTGCCCTCGAAGACCTTGACTTCGATGTCGATGGAATCGGGGCCCACGATGGTCTCGGCGGGCTCGATTTGCGACATCAGATAACCGTTGTTCTGATAGAGCGACGAGACGGACATGGCTTCGAGGTCGACCTCCTTCTGGATGCCGAGCCGTTTGTGCATGGTCTTCTTGTCGTAGGTGTCGCCCTGCTTGACGCCGAACATGCGCTGCAATTCGTCGGTTTCGTAAACCGAATTGCCGACCCACGAGACGTTGCGGATATAGTATTTGTTGCCCTCCGAGAGTTCGATGTCGATGCCCAGCCGCTTGCTGTCGATGGGGTAGACCGAATCGCGCACGATGGTGGCGTTGCGGTAGCCGCGGGCGTTGTAGAAGTCGATGAGCAGCTCCTTGTCCTCCTCGAAATCGTTTTCGTTGAGCTTGGTGTTGCGCAGGAAGTTGATGGACTTCTGATGGGTCTTCTTGAACGTGCGGCGCAGGCGCTTGTCGGGGAACTGGTCGTTGCCGATGAAGTTGATTTTGCCGATTTTGACCTTGTCCTTCTTGTCGATCAGAAAGGTCACCTTGACCGCCTGGGGCCGCAGCGAATCGTTCTCGACGCGCACACCGACCTCGGCGTTGCGGAAACCCTTGTCGGCCCAATAAGCCTTGATGAGCTTGATGTTCTTGTCGATGACGTAGTCCGACAGCTCGCCGCCGCGGCGGAGCTTGAGTTTTTCGAGCAGGTCTTTTTTCTTGCCTTTGGTGACCCCCTCGAAATCCCAGTTGAGCACGCGGGGCCGCTCCTTGAGGAACACTTGCAGGTCGAGGTCATCGCCCTCGATTTCGGCGCCTATCTTCACGTCCGAAAAGGCCCGCTGGCTCCACAGCCGCGAAATGGCGTTGGAAATGAAGTCGCTGGGCAGGTAAATCGAATCGCCCGCGATGAGCCCAGCCGAGGACTTGATGATTTCGGGGTTGAGGTATTGTACGCCGTGGATGTCGACGCTGCGGATGCGGTAGAGCCGGGGGGCTTCGTCGGAGCGCAGCATCGGTGCGTCTTCGGGGAAAGAAACGCTCTTTTCCTGCGCTGCGGGCTGGGCGGGAGCGGGCTCCTGAGCGGACGTATTCGCACAAAGGAGCGTCAGCAGCGCCGTTGCCGCGAATACCTTGCCGAAATGATTCATCTGTTCCAATCTAATCTTCAACTTCATTTACTTGACCAGCCCGAACCGCCGTTCGCGCCGGGCGTATTCCTCCATCGCCCGGTCGAACTCCTCCTCGGTGAAATCGGGCCACAGCACCTCCGGGAACCAGAGTTCGGCGTAGGAAGCCTGCCAGAGCAGGAAATTGCTGAGCCGGCGTTCGCCGCTGGTGCGGATTACCAGGTCGGGGTCCGGGTCGGCGGCCGTGTCGAGCGTGCGGCCGATGGTCGCTTCGTCGATGGCTTCCGGGGCGAGCTGCCCGGCGGCTGCGCGGGCTGCGAGCTTGCGGACGGCCCGGGTGATTTCGTCGCGCGAGGAGTAGTTGAGCGCCAGCGTGAGGGTGAGTTTGTCGCCCCCAGCCGTGAGCTCCTCGGCCTGCGCGAGGTGGGCCTGCACCTTTTCGGAAAAACGGCTCCGGTCGCCGATGGTCCGCAGGCGGATGCCCTGCCGCTGCATGTCGGGCGTTTCATGGATGACGCTCTGGCAGAACAGCTCCATCAGCGCGTCGACCTCCTGCGCAGGACGGCCCCAGTTCTCGGTGGAAAAGGCGTAGAGCGTCAGGTAGGCGACTCCGTGACGGATGGCGGCGCGCGACGAAGCCCGGATGGGTTCGATGCCGGCCGCGTGGCCTTGGTATCGCTCCAGTCCGCGCTGCTCGGCCCAGCGTCCGTTGCCGTCCATGATGATGGCCACGTGCTGCGGTATGCGTTTCTCGTCGCTCATAATAGGGCACAAATATAGGGATTTTACCGGGTTATTCCAAGGTGGTGTAATTAAGAATTAAAAATGAAAAATTAAAAATCGTTTCCGGCTTCTGTCGATTTTGGAGTACGGGCCCCGAATGCTTTCACGATTCGTGCGGCCTGTGGTCTGCCGAAAAGATGGCGGTCATGGCCGTGCGGAAGATGTAAGCTGCTCCCGAGAGGCCGGCCCCCGGATAATCAATTTCCGCCTTTCACTTTTCACTTTTCACTTCTCGTAAGTCCACGCCCCACATCATCTTATTGCGTAACGTGTCGTAGAAAGAGATATTGTGCGGCATGGCCAGAAAAATCTTTTGTTCGGCCCGCCGCACGGTGAAGGTCGCTTCGGGGCCGACGGGGTAGATGCGGTTGTCGAGGGTGACGAACGAATCGGAGCGGCGTTCGTGTACGCGCAGGTCGATGCGGGCCGTGTCGGGGATGACCACCGGGCGCATGGTTAGGTTGTGAGGCGCCAGCGGCGAGATAATCAGGCAGGCGCAGGAGGGCGCCACGACCGGGCCGCCCGCGCTGAGCGAATAGGCCGTCGAGCCCGTGGGGGTGGAAACGATGACCCCGTCGCCGTGGTAGGTGGCGACCATCTGACCGTCGACGTAGGTCTCTATCGAAAGCATGTCGGCTCCGTGGCGGCGGACGGTCATTTCGTTGAGGGCCAGCCGGCTGTCGGGGTTTCCGGCGAAGCCGCCCTGCACTTCGAGCATCGACCGCGGCTGGACCGACAGCTCACCGCGGGCTATTTGGCCGAAAATCTGTTCCAGCCCCTCGTTCGGGGCTCCGGTGAGGAATCCCAGGTGCCCGGCGTTGATGCCCAGCACGGGTATGGGTGCGCCGCCCAGCCGGTGCACCCCTTCGAGCAAGGTGCCGTCGCCGCCGTAGCACACCATGATCGTGCCTTCGGGCTGCGGGCCGATGCGCTTGCCGTAGATGCAGTCGGCAGGGATTTCCAGCCCGATTGTTGCGCGGACCGCTTCGGCGAACTCTTCGTTGACCAGGAACCCCAATCCGGAGGCCCGGAGGGTGTCGAACAGCTGGCGGAGTTCTTCGGCGCTGCGGGCGGGGCCGCTGCGGGAAAAAAGTATGATTTTCATCGGCGGAGTTTCAAAAAAAGTAAGTAACTTTACCACGCCGCCGCACTCCTGCACAGGGTCGGAGAACGGCATTGCGGGGAATCCGGACCGGGCTGAGAACGTTTTTGGCGTGTCGTCCCGCCGGCAGGGTTCACCAAGCAAATATAGTGAATTTTATGACAAAGTTGAGCGTAAATATCAATAAGATTGCCGTTGTCCGCAATTCGCGGGGCGGCAACCTGCCCGACGTGGTGCTCGCCGCAACCCGCATCGAGGGGTTCGGCGCCGACGGGATTACGGTCCATCCGCGGCCCGATGCCCGGCATATCCGCTACGACGACGTGCGGGCGCTCAGGCGGGTGCTTCGGACCGAGTTCAACATCGAGGGCAATCCGACGCCGGAGTTCGTCGCGTTGGTGTCGGAGGTCGTTCCGGCGCAGGTGACGCTCGTACCGGATGCTCCCGACGCGATAACTTCCAATGCCGGGTGGGATACGGTGGCCAACCGGGAATTTCTGACCGCTGTGACGGCCCGTTTCCATGAGCAGGGCATTCGGGTTTCGCTCTTTGTCGACCCCGACCCGGCCATGGTCGCCGGGGCCAAGGTCTGCGGTGCCGACCGGGTGGAACTCTATACCGAAGCCTATGCCCGTGAGTATCCGGCCGACCCGGAGCGGGCGGTTACGCCTTATGTCGCGGCTGCCGAAGAAGCGCGGCGGCAGGGGCTGGGGCTCAACGCCGGGCACGACCTGTCACTGGAGAATCTGCATTATTTCGTGCAGCGGATTCCGTGGACAGACGAGGTCTCGATAGGCCATGCGCTTATCAGCGACGCGCTCTACTTAGGGCTGGAAAACACCGTGCAGCTCTATCGCCGCCAACTCAAAACCGCCGAATAACGCGTGCCGCTGTCGAATCCCATATTCCGCCGTATTTCGCGCTTGGCCGATGCCCAGGGGGTGAAAGCCTTCGTGGTGGGCGGTTATGTGCGCGACCATTATCTGTGCCGTCCGTCGACCGACATCGACGTGGTGGTGGTGGGCAGCGGCATCGCGCTGGCCGAGGCGCTGGGGCGGGAACTGCACACCAAGGTGTCGGTTTTCAAGACTTTCGGCACGGCGATGCTTCGGGCCGGAGGGGTCGAGGTGGAATTCGTGGGGGCGCGGCGGGAATCCTATACGCGCGATTCGCGCAAGCCGCAGGTCGAAGCCGGAACGCTGGAAGACGACCAGCGGCGCCGCGACTTCACCATCAATGCGCTGGCCTGGTCGCTCAACGGCGACAGCTTCGGCGAGCTGGTCGACCCGTTCGGCGGGCTGGACGATTTGGACGCCTGCATCATCCGTACGCCGTGCGACCCGGACATCACCTTTTCGGACGACCCGCTGCGCATGATGCGGGCTGTGCGCTTTGCGGCCCAGTTGGGTTTCTCCATCGAAGACGAAACTTTCGAGGCCATCCGCCGCAACGCCTCCCGCATCAAAATCGTTTCGCGCGAACGGATTGCGTCCGAACTCAACAAAATCGTGCTTTCGCCCGTGCCCTCGATGGGTTTCGAGCTGCTCGAACTGACCGGACTGCTGGAACTGATATTCCCCGAAATGCACCGGCTCAAGGGGGTGGAGCGCCGCGGGCAGCATGCCCATAAGGACAATTTCGCCCATACGCTCAAGGTGCTGGACAACGTGGCCCGCCGTTCCGGCGACTTGTGGCTGCGCTGGGCCGCCGTGCTGCACGACATCGCCAAGCCGCAGACCAAAGCCTACGACCCGCGCATCGGGTGGACCTTCCACGGCCACGAGGTGCTCGGCTCGAAGATGGTGCCCGCGATTTTCCGGCAGCTGAAACTGCCGCTCAACGAGCACATGAAGTTCGTGCAGAAGCTCGTGTTCCTGCATCTGCGGCCCATCATCCTTTCGGAGGACCTTGTGACCGATTCGGCCGTGCGGCGTCTGCTGTTCGAGGCGGGTGACGACATCGAGGCGCTGATGACGCTGTGCGAAGCCGACATCACGTCGGGCATCGACGCCAAGGTGAAGCGCTACATGGCCAATTTCGAGCTGGTGCGCCGCAAGATGAAAGACCTCGAAGAGCGCGACCGCATCCGCAACTTCCAGCCGCCGATTACGGGCGAAATCATCATGAAGACCTACTGCATAGGTCCTTCGCGCGTCATCGGCGAAATCAAGGAGGTTATCAAGAATGCGATTCTCGACGGCGAGATTCCCAACGAATACGATGCCGCCTACGCGTTGATGCTCCGCCTTGCCGCCGAGCGGGGATTGGTGCTGCCCGAATCCGACAAAGCATAGGTTTCGGACTTTTCAGCCGATAGATATTTTGTCCAATTTTAATCCCCTCCTATGAAAACCGATTTTTATACCAAGGCGGTTCTTACCGTCATCGCTCTTTGTCTTGTACTGATTGTTTTGCGCGATATTTCGTTCGTTACGCCTGCCAAGGCCGATCTGCTCCCCGATCCTGCCGCCGCGGCCTATTTGTCCAAGGATGTGGTCAACGTCCGTATCGTCGAGATTCCACGCGTGGAAATCTGTGCACCTTTCGGCGGTTTCCAGGTCGATGTCCGCGAGATGCCAGGTCTCGATATCAACCGCATGCCGACTGTCAGCGTGCGATAGTGGGGGGGGGACTTTGCTTGTCTTCGGCCTGCCGTCGTTCGGCAGGGCCCGGACGAATCCGGCTCTGCATTCACTCCTAAGACCGTCCGAACCTCCGCTTTCGTCCTCTCCGGGCAAAAAAACAAGGGACCGAACTTTCGTTCGGCCCCTTTGGTAGCGGGAGGAGGACTCGAACCTCCGACCTCCGGGTTATGAGCCCGACGAGCTGCCAACTGCTCTATCCCGCGATATATCGTCAGAATGAATCTATCGCTGTTGCGAGTGCAAAGGTAATACAAAAAACGGTGTTTGCAAAATAAAAATCGCATCCGTTCATGCGCTTTTCCTCTACCGGGTTGCCGTGCAGGGAGTTAACGCACCGAAAAAAATTATCGCCGGATATGGGCCGCGACGATTTCGGCCAGGTCGTGCACCTCTTTGGTGGCGCCGCGCGCAATGGCTTTTTTGCAGAGCGGGCAGGCTGTGACGATGGTTTCGGCTCCGGTGGCTTCCAGTTCCGCGGCTACCGAACGGGCGATGGCTGCCTGCTGTCCGTCCGAAATGGCCGTGTTGGCGACCGAGGAGCCGCAGCATAGGGCGTTCTCGCGCGTCTCGGCCGGTTCCAGCAGTTGGCCCATCGCTTCGATGACGGCGCGCGGCTGGTCGTAGATGCCGCTTCCGCGTCCCAGTTCGCAGGGGTCGTGGTAGGTGTAGCGTGTGTCGCCGTGGCTGAGCCGGAGACGCTCGGTGCGCAGCAGGCGCAAGATATATTCGGAGTGGTGGAGCACTTCGATGCCTTCCAGCGCGTAGTCTTCGCGGAAAACTTTCAGACAGATGGGGCACGAGGTGACCAGCGTTGTGATGCCGTGTTTACGGAACAGCTCGGTGTTGTAGCGCATCATCTTGCGGGCCGCATCGGTTTCGCCCGAGAGCTTGAGCGGACGGCCGCAGCAGACGCCGCCGTTGCGGTCGGCCCACCACACCTGTTCGCCCGCCGCCGTGAAAACCTGCTCCATGGCCTGCAAGATGCGGGGCGTCAGTAGGGTCATGCAGCCTGCGAAATAGCCCACCTTGCCCGAACCCTGCGAGCGGTCGGTCTCTTTCAGATAGGCGTAGCGGCGTTTGTCGGGCAGGTTGCGGAGCCTGTCGCGCGAGTTTAGCCGCAGAGTGTTGAGGTCGATGCCGACCGGACATTTCGTCGCACAGCGGCCGCACATCAGGCAGTTGTCGGCGATTTCGGGCCGGAGCATCTTGTAGCGGCGGTCGCGCAGGAAATAGACCGACTGCACGTTGTCGACGCCCAGCACGCTCTGAAGCTGGCAGGGGTCGATGCAGATGCCGCAGCGCGAGCAGGCTTCGAGCTGGAAACGGTCGTACGAAGTCGCCTTTTCGCCGGAACGAAGCCGGTAGCGGCGCAGGAAGATAAGCGGTATTTCCGTGAAGATGTGCATGTAGCGCGAGAACGGCAGCGCCACGAAGAAAAGCCCCAGGCAGGAGGAGTAGAACCACCATGCGGCGCTTTCGAGGTTCATCAGCGCGAGCATTCCGATGCGGTCGTGCATCCATTCGCCGAGGGTCCCGGTGAGGAACCCCCCCCCGCCGTAGAGGGCGCAGGTGGCGCTTTCGGCCAGCAGACGCGCCGGGAAGATAAACCACAGGGCCGACAGGGCGATGCGGTCGCCGAGGACGTGTTTGGTCGTGCGGCGCATGCCCAGCGCCTTGGACCGCAGTCGCTTGCCCCATGCCAGCGCCACGCCCGAAAGGACGAAAAGCAGCAGCAGGTCCATCGCGAAGTCGAAGAACGGCTTGTGTTCGAGGCTCGTTGCGAAGTACTTGAAAAAGACGTGTCCTTGCAGCGGGACATAGCGGAATCCCAAGTGGGCGACCGTCTCGATCCAGCCGACCGAGATAAGCAGGAACCACCCGAAAGCCAGCGACATGTGCATGTAGCCCAGCACGGGGTTGACCCGGAAAATGCGGCGGTGCAGCAGCGATTCGCAGAAGACTTCGCCGACGGCTCCGAAGGTCGCGCGCGAGGGCAGGCCGCGCAGAATCAGCATCTTGTCGGCGCGGGGCAGCCGCAGGAGCCATACGAGCCACTTGCCCAGCACGATGGCGAACATGGCCGTGGCGCCGATGATGAACGGCAGGCAGAACGGTGCGTAGAACTTCATGGTCAGAGGTCTCCCAATTTGTGTTTGATAAGCATGACCACCCCGCGCGTGTTGATGCCCCGCGGGCAGACGAGCCGGCATTTGCCGCACAGCATGCACTTGTTCATCTCCTCGTAGGCGCCCTGGTATTCGCCGCGGCGCACGAGGGTGTGGACCCTGCGGAAGTTGAATTCCGTCAGATTGCCGGCCGTGCAGACCGCCGTGCAGCTCCCGCATCCGATGCAGGTTTGCAGTTCGGGCATTTCGTGCAGGATTTCGTCGCTCCGGCGCAGGTTGTTGCGGTCGACGTCGATGGCCCGGGGCTTGGAAATCGTATATCCGAAGTTGATGGATGCCATGCCTTTACTCGTTCAGATAGTCCGCCGCGGCGTCGGCCGCTGCGATGGCTTCGTTGAGCGTCTCGCCGATGTTCTTGGGCGCCGTGACGGTCCCGGCGTAGAAAATGCCTTCGACGTTGCTTTCGACGTTGTGCAGGAAGTGGTCGCGCGGGGCCATGAATCCGCTCGGGGAGCGTTGCAGTCCGGCGCTTTCGGCCAGGGCGGCGCTGTCGTCGTTGGCCCGCATTCCGACCAGCAGAATCAGCATGTCGACGCTCATGCGCAGAGGGCGTCCCGTGAGGGTGTCTTCGGCCTTGATCTGGATGCGGCCGTCGAGCGTCGGCGCCGCTTCCGATATGCGGCCGCGGACGAAATGGACGTTGCATTTCTGCTGAGCTTCGCGGTACATCTCCTCGTAGCCCGGTCCGAACATGCGGATGTCCATGTAGAAGTTGAAGATGTCGGCTTCGGGGAAACGTTGCTTGAGTTCCATGGCCTGCTTCACGCCTGTGATGCAGCAGACGCGCGAGCAATGTTGCTGGCATACCTTTTCGTCGCGCGAACCCACGCAGTGCAGCAGGGCGATGCGCTGCGGAGCCGAGCCGTCGGCACGTGCCACACGGCCCTCGTTGAGCATCCGTTCGATGTCGGCCGAGGTAAAAACGTTGTCGTAGAGCCCGTAGCCGTATTCTTCCTTGATGGCGGCGTCGAACAGCGTGAAGCCCGACGCGAGCACCACGGCGTCGCAGTCGAGCCGCTGGCCGTCGGCGAGGGTCACGCTTTTGGGCGTGAGACTGCGGACTTCGGAACGGGTGCGTATCTCGATTTTTTTCTCCTCGATGCGGCGGCGCAGCTCCGTGAGTACCTCTTCCGCCGGAGTGAACGTGGGGAACAGCGCGTGCCAGCCCCGGAGCTTGCCGCCCGCTTCGGCTTCCTTTTCGAGAATGAGCGCTTCGATGCCCCGCTCCGCAAGGCGCAGGGCCGTCTGCATGCCCGCGGCACCGCCGCCTATGATGATAACCTTTTTCATACGAGTTTCTTCAGTTTCGGGCGGCCGCCTATTCGCGCATGTCGTAGAGCGTGTCGGGCGGGCAGCCGTTGACCACCGCCGAAGCGGGTTTGCCTATGTATTTGCCGTTGCGGCCCAGGTATTTGGCCGCAGGGTCGTAGTCGATGCCCATCTTGTCCAGGAGCGGTTCCACGTCGACCTGGTGCATCTGCATGCCCAGGGCCCACGGGTCGTAGCCCAGCACCAGCCCGGCCATCTCCTCGTAGGTCAGCACCGGGATGCCGTGGCCGTTCTCGCCGTAGGTCGTCCCCTCCATTTCGGCGAT
Source organism: Alistipes sp. UBA6068 (assembly GCF_949428155.1). NCBI lineage: Bacteria > Pseudomonadati > Bacteroidota > Bacteroidia > Bacteroidales > Rikenellaceae > Alistipes > Alistipes sp. UBA6068. Next base: position 18,540 of record NZ_CASQFS010000013.1, read on the forward strand.
GGCGTACTGCCATTTGTCGAGGAACATGGCGCAGCCCGGGCAGTTGGCCACGATGAAATCGGGTTTGTAGGGGGCCATGCTTTCCAGCTTCTTGTGCGAGTTGGCAATCGAATAGCCGCGGTTGGCCTGCACCAGGTAGTTGCGGAATCCGAAGCCGCAGCAGTGGCGCCGTTCGGGATAGTCGACGCACTGGCCGCCCCACGATTCGATCATGCCGGCCAGCACGTAGGGGAATTCCGATCCGCCGATGCCCGATTTCGGGAAAATCTTGGCGTAGTGGCAGCCGATGTGCTCGACCACGTGCAGCGGTTCGCCCGTGAGGGCGTTCACCAGCTTGTGCTTGGCTTTGCGGGCGATTTCCTCGCGGAAGTGGAACATCACGTCCGAGGTGTGGGCCAGGCTGGCCGGCTTGCGGAATTCGCGGCCCGTGGCTTTCAGCAGATTCTCGCGCGTCCTCTCCTCCGTCTCGGGGAACTCCTCCCACGTGGCGAGAATCTCGGAGTAGACGCCGAACGAGGTGATGCACGAGGCCACGAAATTCTCGTAGCCCGCTTCGGTCATCAGGGCGAACTGACGCGCCACGACGGTCATAATCGTTTCGAGCGGCACGATGTCCGAGTGGTAGCCGATGCCCGTGCACGACGAGTGCTTGGGGTCGTCCAGCAGGTCGCGGCCAAGGTCGTTCTGCAGGATGTCGATGAACGCCTTTTCGCTGCCCGGGAAAAAGTTCTGGCGGATGCAGCTGCGCGCGTAGTAGTAGCGGTCGTCGGCTATCTGTTTCTGGTATTCTTTCCAGCTGTTGCGTTTCATGGCGTCGGTCAGTAATGTTCGTTGCTGTTGTTCAGAAAGACGTCCATCATGTATCGTTGGTCGGCGCCCTCCTCGTAGCCCAGTTCGCGGGCCTTGCGGTCGGAGTGCCGTTCGATGCTCTCGAACATGGCCTTGCCGCCGCTCACCTCGAAAATGCGGTCGATTTCGCCGAGCGACTCTTCGTCCAGGCGCCGCAGGGCCCCGGCTCCGTGACGCATGTAGACCGGGGTGAATTGGGGGAAAATATCCTTGTCGTGGTCGAAAATCCACTTCCAGACGGTGCCTTGTTCGGGGTGCAGGTCGGGTTTGACCAGCCGCGGTACGATGCAGTAGCCCGTGCGCAGGATGTTGTCCCCGATGATGCGCTTGAGGGCCAGCTGCTGGCGTCCCTTTTCGCTTTCGGCGAAGAATCCCAGTTTCTGCGACAGCGTGCGCAGGGCCTGGATCACATAGCCCGGCGTGTTGCCGCGCGGGCAGCGGGGGCGGCACGACATGCACTCGCCGCAGTACCAGATGGTGTCGCCTTTCAGAAGACGTTCGATGGCTTCTTCGTCGCGGGTCTGTACGATGCTGACGATCTGCCGCGGGTCGTAGTTGTAGAACTCCGCCGCCGGGCAGACACCCGTGCAGACGCCGCAGTTCATGCAGGAGTTGAGCCCCTCGCGGAACCGCACGTCTTCCATCAGCATGTCGAAATATTTTGCCATGTTCGCAGTATCCTTTGCTCGGCAAAGGTACTCATTATCGGCCGCCTGCGAGGTGGTATAAATACCTAATTTCGGGTCGCCGGACCGATTGGACGGGTCGATATGGCATGTACAGATATGCAGCCCCGGGCTGTTGAAACGTTTTAGCAACCTTGCTAAAACGATTTAATGGGGCGTCTATCGCCGTTCGTAGGTCTCGAAGACGAACGGGTGGGGATAGGTCTCGCCGTGCGGAAAGGCTTCCGACGCGACGAGCCGCCACTGCGCCGAGTCCCATTCGGGGAAACGGGTGTCGCCCTCGTAGGGATGTTCGACGCGGGTGAGGTAGAAGCGGTCGGCCAAGGGGAGCGCTTCGGCGTAAATCTGCGCGCCGCCGATAATGAAGACTTCTTCTTCGGCGGCGAAAAGCGCCAGCGCTTCGGTCAGCGAGTGCACGACTTCGCAGCCTGCGATTGCTATCTCCTGCCGCGAGACGACTATGTTGCGGCGGTTGGGCAGCGGGCGGCCCAGCGATTCGTAGGTTTTGCGTCCCATGACCACCGGATGGCCCGTCGTCAGCGCCTTGAAGTGCTGCAGGTCTTCGCGGATGTGCCACAGCAGCGTGTTCTTGTCGCCGATTACTCCGTTCGACGCTACGGCAACTATTATTGAAATCATAGGTTTTCTGCGATTTGATTGTTTCCGGTCCATCGCCCCCCCCCTCGCAATGACGTTCTGCCTTGTACGTTGTGCGGTCAGAATGACATCGGTGCCTTGATGGCGGGCCAGGGGTCGTAGCCGGAGAGTGTGAAATCGTTGTAGCGGAAATCGAAGACGGACTTCACATCGGGGTTGAGCCGCATGACGGGCAGGGGCCGCGGAGCGCGGGAGAGCTGCTCGTCGACCTGCTCCATGTGGTTGAGGTAGAGGTGCGTGTCGCCCAACGTGTGGATGAATTCGCCGGGCCGCAGTCCGCACACCTGCGCCATCATCTGCGTGAGCAGCGCATAGGACGCGATGTTGAACGGTACTCCGAGGAACGTGTCGGCGCTTCGCTGGTAGAGCTGGCACGAGAGACGTCCCTCGGCTACGTAGAATTGGAACAGCACGTGGCACGGCGGCAGGGCCATTTCTTCGACTTCAGCGACGTTCCATGCCGAGACGATGATGCGCCGCGATTCGGGGTTCTTCCGAATCAGTTCCGCGGCCTGCGCAATCTGGTCGATGGTGCTGCCGTCGGGCCGCGGCCACGAACGCCATTGGTAGCCATAGACGTGGTTGAGGTCGCCATAGCGATAGCCCTCTATGGGCGATTCGGCGCCTGCCGATGCGAGAAACGTATCGCGGTCCAGCGGGCGGATTCCCCGTGCCGCGCACAGCTCGCCGTAATAGCGGTAGGCGTCGTTGTCCCAGATATGTACGCCGTTTTCGACCAAGCAGCGGACGTTCGTGTCGCCGCGCAGGAACCACAGCAGTTCGTGGATAACCCCTTTCAGAAAGACTTTCTTGGTCGTCAGCAACGGGAATCCCTCGCTCAGGTCGAACCGCATCTGATGGCCGAACACGCTTTTCGTGCCCGTGCCCGTGCGGTCGCCGCGGATGACACCTTCGGTTCGGATGCGGCGCAGGAGGTCGAGATATTGTTTCATCGGTCGAATCGTTTGAGGGTCAGTTCGCCCGTGTCGTCGAGCACGGCGTAGGCAGGGGTCTCTTCCCAGCAGCCCAGATGGACCGTGTGGAGCCCCGCTTCGCGGTAGTCGCGGGCGAAATGCAGATGGCCGAATACGAAATGGTCTATGGGCGGCTCGGGGTGGGTAGCTGCATAGTTGCGGGCATATTCGATCAGCGGCTCGGTCATGGCGGCGGTGGGGGCTCCCTCGGCGTGGTGCGATTTGCGCGAGCGTCCGCTCCACCAGCGGCCGAAACACACCGCCCAGTCGGGATGCACGCCCCACGAAAAGAGCCAGCGCAGGGCCCGCGACCGGAAGACGCGGTTCAGCAGTTTGAGCAGCGGCTGTCCGTCTATCTGCATGTTGTCGCCGTGGGCGATGAAAATCCGGCGGCCGCAGAGCGTCATGACCTGCGGCGAGGTGCAGACCTCCACGCCGCATTCGCGGGCGAGACAGTCGCCCGTCCACATGTCGTGGTTGCCCGTGAACAGCACCACGCGCACGCCCCGGTCGGTCAGCTCGGCCAGCTTGCCCAGCACGCGGGCATAGCCTGTCGGGATGACCCGGCGGTACTCGAACCAGAAATCGAAAATGTCGCCTACGAGGAGAATCGCTTCGGCATCTTTGCCCGCGAGGTCGAGCCACGCGAGGAACTTCCGTTCGACGGCGCGGGCCGCCGCCGGGTCGCCACCTCCGAGGTGGACGTCGGATGCGAAGTAGACGGGCATGGCTTATCGGGTCAGCTCGTCGAGTTTGCGTTCCAGACTCTTGCCGTAGATGTCCTTGGCCACGAGCGTGCCGTTCTTGTCGATGAGGAAGTTGGCGGGCAGCTTGCTGATGTTGTAGAGACCCACGGCCGCCGAAGCGCGTCCGCGCAGGTCGCTCACCGAAATCCACGGCAGACGCTGTTCCTGCACGGCTGTAATCCACGCGGCTTTCGAGGTGTCGAGCGACACCTGGTAGACCTCGAACGAGGTGGGGGCGTCGGCATATTTGCGGTAGGTCTCTTTCAGTTCGGCGTTGAGGGTGTTGCTGTTGCCCGCTTCGGCCGACCAGAAGTCGATCAGAACCACCTTGCCCGCGAGCGACGAGAGCCGGATTTTACGGCCGTAGATGTCGTGCAGCTCCAGGTCGGGATAGCCCATTTCCGAGACCTTGGAGGTCAGGCTGATGCGGGCGTCCATGCGGGCGATTTCGCCCAGCAGGGGCTGCAGGTAGGGCGATTCGGGGTAGCGTTCTTCGATGGCTTCGGCCACGGTGCGGAAGTAGACCACGTCGCTGTCGCCGTTGAAAAGGTAGGTGTCGCCGGGCAGCCGCTGATACAGGGCGTAGACGGCGGCCAGCGAAGCCTTGTTTTCGATGATGAAGCGGAGCTGTTCGCGGCGGATGCGGAAATATTCGGCCGTGTATTCCTTGCCCAGTGCCTTGCGCTGCGCTTCCGCCAGGTCCTGCCGGGCGAACTGCGCGGCGATGGCGTCGAGCTTCTGCGCTCCGGCGACGTAGGGTTGGTAGAACTGCCGGAGCAGTTCCGTCTCTTCGGAGCCGTCGACCGTGTAGTTGCGGACGACGCTGCCCACGGCGTTCACCGTCAGGCGGTCGCCCCCGGCAATCAGCAGCGGAATCCGCTCGCCGTTGCACACGAGGTTGTAGAGCGACGGCGTGGCGGCCACGTCCTTGAGCCGGAACTTGTAGCCGCCGTCGGGACCCAGGGCGGCCGAATCGATGATCGTCTGCGCCAGCGGGGTGACCTGTTCGAGATAGACGCTGCGGGCTTCGCTGCCCGCGAAACGGCCTGCGAGGGTCGCCTTCGTCGAGCGGCATCCGGTGGCCAGGAGGGCTGCGGCGAGCAGGGCGCCGAGCGTAAGTCTGTTCATGTTGCTGAGTTTTCGCATGGTCGGGGTTCAACGACAGAACGGGCCGGAGCGTAGTCGGGGCGGCGTCTGTCTTCTATCTACAAATATAGGGATAATCCAATAATGGCGCAAGTTTTATTTCTGCGAATTGCGCCGCTGGCCGTTTTTCTGGAAATTGCGGCTGCCGTGCTGCTGGTTGCGGCCGCGCTGCATGCGCTGTTGACGCTGCTGTCCGCCTTTCTGCGGACGCGCCGAAAAGTGCTGTTTGTAGTCGCTTCGGAGATTATTCAAGGCCGTTTCGTCGATCTGCACGGCACCTGCGGACATTTGCCTGATGTCCTTTATGATGATTTCGTTGTTGGGGTGCTCCTGGTTGTATTCGTAGCTCTTGGCACGCATGTAGCAAGCCAGGTTGCCGACCGTCCGTGCCACGGCGCCGGGGTTGTTCGCCTCGCCCAGTTTGCGGAGCATCTGGCCCACGTACTTGCCGTAGTGCTTATGGCTCAGACGGCTCTGGGCGTAGGGCATCCGGTGGGGCGCCGCGGTGAGCTCCTGCCGCGAGGGACGCGGGTAGGGCGAATCGACATCGAGCTGGAAATCAGACATGATGAACATGTGGTCCCAGAGCTTGTGGGTGTAGTCGGCCGTGTCGCGCAGCAGGGGGAACAAGTTGCCCATGACGGCGATGACGGCGCGTGCCTGGCGGTTGCGTTCGCGGCGGTCCTCGATGAGCGACAGCGAATCGATCATCTCCTGGATGTGGCGCCCGTATTCGGGCAGATACAGCTTGCGGCGTGTGTAATTGTAGTTCTTTTTCATGGTTGTCGTTGTGGTCGCGGCGGCTGTTTCGTGCGGTCGGCCGCGAGGTCCGGCAGGTCGTTTGCAGTGGTGCGATTCGGGCTGTTTCTGCGGGCCGGAATCCGGCCGCCGGACCGGGCCCGGAAATTGGTTTTACGCGGCGGAAAGCCCTACCTTTGGGTCGGAAGCCGGGTTTCGGGGCCTTTGCGGACCCGTTGCGGCCGGGGCCGCTGCGATGCCGCCCGCTGCTTCCGCGAAGCGGTTTCTGCTGCCGTGGCGGCAGGGTTCGGCTCCGACAAAAGTAGGTAAAATTTCAGAAAAAACAATTATGGCAAAGGTTTTAATTCTCGACCGTTCAAAAAGTATGCGAAACACGCTGCGCGAGCGGCTCGAATACGAGGGTTTCTCGACCGAGGCGGTCGAGGACGAAGCCGCAGCGTCGGAGATGTGCCGTAAGATTCCGTTCGACGTCATTCTCTCCGACACGGGCTGCAAGGTCCCCGATACGGGCGTTCCGTTCATCGTCCTCTCGGCCGAGGCGTCCATTGATTCGGCGGTCGAGGCGGTGCGCAGCGGAGCCCGCGATTACCTTACCAAGCCCGTCGACATGAACCGGCTGCTGCGGTCGATTCACCGCACCATCGACGACCCGGCGCCCGAACCCGCCGCCGCTCCTGCGCGCCGCGCGCGCCGGGCCCATGCCATGCACGCCGAGGAGATTATCGGCACTTCGGAACGTATCGGGCAGGTGCGGCAGCTCATCGACAAGGTTGCGCCCTGCGACGCGCGCGTGCTGATTACCGGCGAGAACGGTACCGGCAAGGAACTGGTGGCCCGTTGGCTGCATGCCAAAAGCCCCCGTTCGGCCGCTCCGTTCGTCGAGGTCAACTGTGCCGCCATCCCCTCTGAGCTTATCGAAAGCGAGCTTTTCGGCCACGAGCGGGGGGCCTTCACCTCGGCCATCAAACAGCGTAAGGGCAAGTTCGAGCAGGCCGACGGCGGCACGCTTTTCATGGACGAAATCGGCGACATGTCGCTCGCCGCGCAGGCCAAGGTGCTGCGGGCGTTGCAGGAAAGCAAGATAAGCCGCGTCGGCAGCGACAAGGACATCGATGTCGACGTGCGGGTCATCGCCGCCACCAACAAGAACCTGCGCGAGGAGATCGACAAGGGCAATTTCCGCGAGGACCTCTACCACCGCATCGGCGTCGTGGTCGTGCGGGTGCCTGCCTTGCGCGACCGCGCGGGCGACATCCCCGAGCTGGTCGGCCATTTCATCCGCGTCATTTCGGCCGAATACAACCTCCCGCCCAAGAAAATCGACCCCGAAGCGCTGGCCGCCCTGCAAGCCAAGCCGTGGACGGGCAATATCCGCGAGCTGCGCAACGTCATCGAGCGGCTGCTCATCCTCAGCGAGGAGAAGATTACGGCCGACGACGTCAAGAACTATTGTTAGAGTATTCCGAGCAGTTCTTCGGCCCGGTCGACGATGTGGTCCGCGCCTGCCTGTTCGAGTTCGGCGCGGGTGCGGAATCCCCACGCGACGCCGGCTGACCGCACTCCTGCGGCCTTGGCCGTTTCTATGTCGATGCCCGAATCGCCTATGTAGAGGGTCCGTTCGCGCGCGATGCCCGTGCGGGCCAATATCTCTTCCACCACCGCCGGGTCGGGCTTCAGCGCCACCCCTGCGCGCTGCCCGAAAACCGGATCGAACGGTATTTGCGGGAAGAAAAGCCGGACGAGCTTTTCGGTGCCTGCCTGAAACTTGTTGGAAGCCACGGCCAGCCGCACGCCCCGGCGCACCAGCTCGGAGAGCAGTTCGGGGATGCCGGGGTAGGGCTTGGTGTAGGTGTCGATATGTTCGGTGTAGTAGCGCACGAAGTCAGCCCGCATCAGCGCCACGTTCTCGGGCGAGCGCAGCGGTTCGGGCAGGGCCCGTTCCACCAGCCGCATGATGCCGTTGCCCACGAAGCCGCAATATTCGTCGTAGGAGTGCTGCGGCAGTCCGCGCAGCGCCAGCGAGGCGTTGCACGCCACGGCCAGGTCGCCGATGGTGTCGAGCAGCGTGCCGTCGAGGTCGAAAATCGCCAGTTCGGTCTTCATCGTTTTCTGCGGATGCGTCCGTCCACGGCCGCTGCCGCGAGCGACATCAGCGGACTGACTATGTTGAAGATGCAGTAGGGCATGTAGACGAAGGTCGATACACCCAGCACCGTGGCCTGCGTCATGCCGCACGAATTCCACGGCACGAGTACCGAGCAGACCGTGGCCGAATCCTCGACCGAGCGGCTGAGCAGGCGCGCATCGAGCCCCCGTTCGGCGTACAGCTCGCGGAAAAGGCGTCCCGAAAGAATGATGGAAATGTATTGGTCGGCCGTGCAGAGGTTGAAGAAGATGCCCGCACCCACGGTCGAGGCCACGGCCGGAAACCTGCGGCGCACCAGCCGCAGGAAGATTCCGGTCAGCGACCGCAGCATGCCGCTGCCCGTCATCACGCCGCCGAAGCACATGGCGCAGATAATCAGCCACACGGTGTTGAGCATGCCGGCCATGCCGCGTGTGGCGATCAGTTCGTCGAGCTGGAGGTTGCCCGTTTCGATGGCCGTCGGGCCGAAGCAGGTCATCAGCACCCCCTTGAATCCCGAGAGGAATCCGAGTTTTTCGACCCCCGCCACTTCGGCCACCAGCCCGGGCTGTGCGGCAAGCATGGCGATGCAGGCGAATACCGTGGCGGCGAAGAGGGTGACGATTGCCGGGAGCTTGCGCGCGATAAGCAGGCCTGTCGCCAGCGGCACCAGCAGCAGCCACGGCGTGATGCGGAACGAGGCGCGCAGCGTCTCGGCGTAGAGTTGTGCGTGGGTGCCGGTTTCGTGGTCGAGCGTGAGGCCCGCTACGGTGAAGACAGCCAGCGCAAGGAGCATCGACGGCACGGTGGTGCGCAGCATGTAGCGGATGTGGGCGAAGACGTCGACCCCGACGGTCGAGGAGGCCAGCACCGTGGTGTCGGAGAGCAGCGACAGCTTGTCGCCGAAGTAGGCGCCCGAGATGATGGCTCCGGCCACCCAGCCTTCGGGGAATCCCATCGCCCGGCCGATGCCCATCAGTGCCACGCCGATGGTGGCGATGGTCGTCCACGAACTTCCGGTCATCAGCGACACTCCGGCGCAGATGACCGAAGTGGCTACCAGGAAGAACGACGGATGCAGGATTTTCAGACCGTAGCATATCATCGTCGGGACTACGCCGCTGACCATCCACGACCCTGCTATGGCGCCGATGAGCAGCAGGATGATGATGGCCGACGCCGAAGCGCGGATGTTGTCGATGACGGCTTCTTCGAGCACCGCCCAGCGGCAGCGGTAGATGCCTATCGAGAGCATCACGCAGACCGAGGCGGCCGACAGCAGGGCGATCTGGCTGCCTCCGTCGATGGCGCCGCCGCCGAAGCAGCGGATCACTACGTAGAGCAGCAGCGTGAGTACCGCCAGCGGGATGACCGCCACCCACGGCGACGGTGTTTTCGTTGTTTCGTGTTGCATTTTTCTGACCGGATAACCTGACCGGGGGCAAAAATACAAAATAAAGTGCAACGGCGGAATACGGCGGGCGGTTTGCGGCGATTTTTGCGGAGCGTGCGGCAAATGCGTGCGGCCGATGATGGCGTTTCTCAGACGGGTGGTGTTCTTCTATGTCGACGGGTTCCGGGCGATGACCCTCGGCCGGACCTTGTGGGCCATTGTCCTGGTCAAGCTCTTCGTCATGTTCGCCGTGCTCCGGCTTTTCTTCTTCCCCGATTTGCTCGCCGGGAAAAGCGCGCCCCAGCAGGCGGCCTGCGTGCTGGAGCAGCTCACCGGAATTTGAAATCCTGAATCGAATATGGTTTCCGATTATTTGCAGACCGTCGACTGGTCGCGGGCGCAGTTCGCTCTGACGGCCGTCTATCATTGGCTTTTCGTGCCGCTCACGCTCGGGCTGAGCGTGCTGGTCGCCATCATGGAGAGTTGCTGGGTGCGCACCGGCGACGAGTTCTGGCGGCGGACCGCCCGTTTCTGGATGCGGCTGTTCGGGGTCAATTTCGCCATCGGCGTGGCCACGGGGCTCATCCTCGAATTCGAGTTCGGCACCAACTGGTCCAACTATTCCTACTTCGTCGGCGATATTTTCGGCGCGCCGCTCGCCATCGAGGGCATCATGGCGTTCTTCCTCGAAACCACCTTCATTGCCGTCATGTTCTTCGGGTGGGACAAGGTGAGCCGTAGGGTCCACCTCACCGCTACGTGGCTCACGGCCGTCGGCGCCAGCCTTTCGGCCTGGTGGATTCTGGTGGCCAACGCCTGGATGCAGTATCCCGTCGGGTGTACGTTCAACTTGGGGACCGTGCGCAACGAAATGACCTCTTTCTGGGAGGTCGCCTTTTCGCCCGTCGCCGTCAACAAGTTTTTCCATACCGTCGCTTCGTCGTTCATGCTCGCCGCGCTGTTCGTCGTCGGCGTCAGCGCGTGGTATCTCCTGCGCCGCCGCGAGGAGCGGATGGCCCGGCAGAGCATCGGCGTGGCGTCGGTGTTCGGATTCGTCTTTGCGCTCGTCACCGCCTTTACGGGCGACCGTTCGGGGGCGCTCGTCGCCCGCGTCCAGCCCATGAAGCTGGCCGCTTTGGAGGCGCTCTACAACGGTCAGGCCGGGGCGCCGCTCACGGTCGTCGGGGTGCTCCGGCCCGCAGGCAGCCGCACGGCCGACGATCCTTTCTATTTCGGGTTAGGCGTTCCCAAATTGTTGTCGGTCATGAGTTTCCGCGATGCGCAGGCCTATGTGCCGGGTATCGGCGACCTGTTGGCGGGCAATCCGAAGCAGGGGATTTTGTCGGCCGCCGAGAAGATGGCCCGCGGCCGGGTGGCGGTCGCAGAGCTGGCCCGTTACCGGGCGGCTTCGGAAGCGGGCGACCGCCGGACGATGGCCGCCGTGGGGCGTAAGTTCGACCCGGCGACCTCCGAGGGAGAGGAGTTCCTGAGCGAATATTTCGCCTATTTGGGTTACGGTTATCTGGAGACGCCCGCGCAGCTGGTGCCCAACGTGCCGCTGCTTTTCTATTCGTTCCGCGTCATGGTCGGCGCCGGAGTCCTCTTTATCGTGGTGCTGGGCGTCGTGTGGTGGCTCAACCGCCGCAACCGGCTTGCGTCACGGCGGTGGCTGCTGCGGACGTGTGTGTGGATGATTCCGCTGGCCTATCTCGCTTCGCAGGCGGGGTGGGTGGTGACCGAGGCGGGGCGCCAGCCGTGGGCCATTCAGGACCTGATGCCCGTGGGGGTCGCCGCCTCGAAGATTCCCGGCGCTTCGGTCAGCGTCACGTTCTTCCTTTTTCTCGCTCTTTTTACGGCGCTTTTCGCCGCCGAGGTGAGCATTCTCCTGCGGCAGATTAAAATCGGTCCCGATGCGGCCGGAAATTCCGAACCCCAGAAACTCTGATACTTATGGATACGTTCATCTTCACGCAGGTTTTTTCGCTCGGGCATGGCCCGGAGGGGGGCGGCTCTTCGGAAGCGTTCGCTTTCTTGCAGCACTACTGGTGGTTCTTGATTTCGCTTTTGGGAGCTTTGCTCGTTTTTCTGCTTTTCGTGCAGGGCGGGCAGGCGCTGTTGTACAGCATCGGCCGGACCGACGAGGAGCGTTCGTTGGCGGTCAATGCGCTGGGGCGCAAGTGGGAGCTGACTTTCACGACGCTGGTCGTCTTCGGCGGCGCATTCTTCGCGTCGTTCCCGCTTTTCTATTCGACTTCGTTCGGCGGGGCGTTCTACGTGTGGATGGCGGTTCTGTTCTGTTTTGTGGTGCAGGCCGTGGCTTACGAATATCGCCGCAAGCCTGCCAACGTGCTGGGCGCAAAAACGTTCGATGCGTTTTTGCTGGTCAACGGCATCTTGGGCCCGTTCTTGCTGGGCACGGCCCTTTCGACCCTTTTCACCGGGGCCCCGTTCACCGTCGACCGGCTTAATCTGGCCGACCCCGGCACCAACGGCAGCACCGTCATTTCGCAATGGACCACCCCGTGGTATGGGCTCGATGCGCTGGCTGTCGTGTGGAACCCGGTGCTGGGCGTCGCTGTCGTTCTGCTCGCCATGACGCTCGGCTGTCAGTATCTGATGAACAGTGTCGGCGACGAACCCGTTTTCTGCCGGGCCCGCAGGCGGATGTTGTTTTGCGGGTGCGGATTCGTGCCTTTCTTCGTGGCGTGGCTGGTGCATCTGCTTTTCGCCACGGGTTACACGGAGAACCCGGCCGGGCTGATTACGGCCGAACCTTATAAATATCTGCACAATTTTTCTCAGATGCCTTTTCTGGCTGTCGGGCTCGCGGTCGGCGTGGGGTTGGTGTTGTGGAGCGTTTATGCGGGCTGGCGCGGCAGCCGCAAGGCGATTTGGTACGGCGGTGCCGGAACGGTGCTCGCCGTTTTGGCGCTGCTGCTTTGTGCCGGGTGGAATCACACGGCTTATTACCCCTCGCTGGCCGACATGCAGTCGTCGCTGACGATCCGCAACTCGTCGTCGAGCCTTTTCACGCTGCGGGTGATGGCGTATGTTTCGCTGCTGGTTCCGTTCGTGCTGGCTTATATATGGTATGCGTGGCGGGCCGTCAGCCGCAGGCCGCTCACACGCGGCGAGCTGCATGGCGAACTGCACGGCGACGGACACCAATATTGAAAAATGCGGGGCCTCATCCGAGGCCCCGCATTCGTTTCCGTCCGTCCGGACTTATTCTTTCGTCTCGCCGAACGGATATTGGTTCTGGTGCACGTCGTCGAAGCGCATGCCCTTTTCGTAGGTCTTCATCGCGCGGCGCGACATGCCCATCGACGAGAATCCGCCGTCGTGGAAGAGGTTCTGCATCGTCACCTTGCGCGTGAAGTCCGAGAAGAGCGTCAGCACGTAGTTGGCGCAGTCTTCGGCCGTGGCGTTGCCCAGCGGCGACATGTTTTCGGCGAACGACATCAGGTCGCCCAGCCCCAGCACGCCGTTGCCCGCCGTGGTCGGCGTGGGCGACTGCGAGACGGTGTTGATGCGCACGTGCTTCTCACGGCCGTAGATGTAGCCGAAACTCCGGGCTATGGATTCCAGCAGCGCCTTGGCGTCGGCCATGTCGTTGTAGCCGTAGAGCGTGCGCTGGGCGGCGATGTACGACAGCGCCACGATCGAGCCCCATTCGTTGATGGCGTCCTTCTTGCGCGCTACCTGGATGGCCTTGTGGAACGAAACGGCCGAGATGTCGAGCGTTTTCGACAGATAGTCGTAGTCCAGGTCGTCGTAGGTGCGGCCCTTGCGGACGTTGGGCGACATGCCGATGGAGTGGAGCATGAAGTCGAAGCGGCCGCCGAAGTGCTCCATCGTCTTGTCGATGAGGTTCTCCAGGTCTTCCACGCTCGTCGCGTCGGCCGGAACCACTATCGTGTTGCATTTTTTGGCCAGCTCGCCGATGGTGCCCATGCGGATGGATATGGCCGTATTCGTGAGGACGATTTCGGCGCCTTCCTCTACTGCCCGCTCCGCCACTTTCCAGGCGATGGACTGCTCGTTGAGCGCTCCGAAAATCAGACCTTTCTTTCCTTTGAGTAATTGAGATGCCATGTTGTACAAGGTTAAAATTCCGGACAAAAGTAACAAAATTTTTTCAATCGCTCCTTTCCGGCCGTTTTTATCGGTTTAATTCCGTGCAGGCTTTTCCGCTTCGGCAGGGTCCGGATCGATTCGGCCTGCGTCCGCTCCGGCACGCGAATTGTCGGAGAGCAGACAGCTTTAATTTAACAAGTTTTACGATGAAAAATGTAACTTACCTTATCGAGCGGTCGAAGCAGGCCGTGCGTTACTGGTGGCTGATGCTGCTCATCGGCATCGCGCTTTTCGTGCTCGGAATCCTCGTGTTCGTCTATCCCGCTCAGAGTTACGTAAGCATGGCGGTGCTTTTCGGTTGGGTCATCCTCGCCGCAGGTATCCTGGAGGTCGTGCTCTCGGCTTCGAGCGACCATTTCGTCACGGGCCGCGGCTGGATGTTGGCCGGGGGTGTCATCCAGATTATTCTGGGTCTGATTCTGGTGTTCAATGTCGCCCTTTCGGCCGTCACGCTGCCTATCGTGCTCGGGTTCTGGCTCCTGTTCCGTGGTTTCAGCACCATCGGTCTGGGCGGCGACATGCGGGCCATGGGCATCTCGGGCGCCGGTTGGACCATCGTCGGCGGGGTTCTGTTGCTGCTGTGCGCCCTGTGGATGCTTTTCCAGCCGCTGGTCTTCGGCACGGCGTTCGTGGTCGTATGGCTCGGGGTCGCGCTGCTTTTCGCAGGCGTTTCGGCCATGGCGCTCTCGTTCCAGCTGCGGACCGCCCACCGCTGTCTGGCGAAGGGCGACTGCTGAGAAGCGTACGCCGAATGATAAACCGGGGAGTTCGCTCCCCGGTTTTTTCGTGCAAAAACGAGAGGAACCGGACACGTCCGGTTCCTCTCCCCATCAAAAACTAATTGAATAACTAACCTCGTTAAAAATCGTCCGCAGGCCGCAGCACGTCCGAGAGATAGTGGTGCAGGTAGTAGAGGTCGGCTTCGTCGCGAATCACTTCCTTGAGCATCAGTTCGTCGTCTTCGGAGTTGGCACTGTCGGAAACTTCGTTTTTGTCAATATCCTCCATAGGCAAGTCTCTTTTTATATGGATAACGCAGTGTCTACGGCGAATATTGTGCAGAACTCAGCACAGAACCAGATTTTTTTCCTTGATCATGCGCCGCAGGTTGATGAGCGCATAGCGCATCCGTCCCAGCGCGGTGTTGATGCTCACGCCTGTCTGCTCGGCGATTTCCTTGAAGCTCTGCCCGCCGAAGTAGCGCATCATCACCACTTCGCGCTGTTCGGGCGGCAGCATCTCGATCAGCATCCGCACGTCGCTTTCGATTTGGCGGCTCACGATTTCGTCTTCGACCGTCTTCTCGGCCAGGCGCAGCGAGCCCAGCAGGTCGTAGCCCGCTTCGGCTTCGGTCACCGATTTGTCCTGGCGCCGGGCCCGGAAGTGGTCGATTACCTGGTTGTGGGCTATGCGGAGTATCCACGAAAGGAATTTTCCGTTGTCGCAGTAGCGGCCTTCGTCGATGACGCGCACCGCTTTGATGAATGTCTCCTGAAAGATGTCTTCCGCCACGTCGCGGTCCTTGACCAGCATCCGTATGTAGTCGCGCACGCGGCGGCTGTGGCGTTCGATGAGTTGCGAAATGGCGCTCCGGTCCCCCGAAAGGTATCGGCTGAGCAATACCCGGTCATTCGACTGTACGTTCATACTCTTCTCCTCAATTTGGTTGCAAAGAGTAGAATTTTCTCGATAGGCGATCCGTTTTTTTTGCGTTGTTGCGAATTCGAGCCAGCGGCTCCGGCCTTCGGTTCCGGTCTTCCGGAGCGGCCTTGCTTCGGCAAGGTAAGCACTTTTTCCCGAAATACCAAACCGGCTTCCACTCCGTCCGAACCCGTCCGGGCTCTTTTTTGCGTCGTGCGGAAGTGCAAATTTCGTGCCGTGACGGCCTTTCCGGCCAGGTTTTTCCGGCGTTTTGTCTGCCCTCCGTTTTCCGGTCAACCGACCGTTTTCGCCGGTGAAATGTGCGGCTGTCCGCCATGAAAAACGCGCCGGAACAATTCCGGCGCGCATGGACAAACGGTTTCCCGAAATCTTTAGTAGCTCCGGGCGAACAGGACGCGGCGGTGCGACGGTTTGCCCGAGAAGACGCAGACGCCCTCTTCCTCTTCGGCGTCGACCGGAATGCAGCGGATCGTGGCTTTCGTGGCCTCCTTGATGGCCACTTCGGTTTCGACCGTGCCGTCCCAGTGGGCCGATATGAAGCCGCCCTTTTCGTCGAGCACGCGCTTGAACTCGTCCCACGTGTCGACGCGCGTAATCATCGAATTGCGGTAGTCGAGCGCCTTGCGGAAAATGTTGTGCTGGATGTCGGTCATCAGGGTTTCGATATGTCCGGCCAGCCCCTCCTGCGAAAGGGTCTCCTTTTCCAGCGTGTCGCGGCGCACGAGTTCCACCGTGCCGTTCTCCATGTCGCGGCCGCCCATCGCTAAGCGGACGGGTACGCCCTTGAGCTCGTACTCCGCGAACTTGAAGCCCGGGCGTACGTTGTCGCGGTCGTCGATTTTCACGCTGATGCCTTTGGCCCGCAGTTCGGCGGCGATTTGCTCGAACCGGGCCACGATTTCGGCCAGCTGCTCGGCCGTCTTGTAAATCGGTACCATCACCACCTGAATCGGCGCGAGTTTCGGCGGCAGCACCAGGCCGTTGTTGTCCGAGTGGGCCATGATAAGGGCACCCATCAAACGGGTCGAAACGCCCCACGAGGTAGCCCATACGTATTCCAGCTTGCCCTCCTTGTTGACGTACTGCACGTCGAACGCCTTGGCGAAGTTCTGCCCCAGGAAGTGCGACGTGCCGCTTTGCAGGGCCTTGCCGTCCTGCATCAGCGCTTCGATGGTCAGCGTGTCCTCGGCTCCGGCGAAGCGCTCGTTGGGCGATTTGTGGCCCACCACCACCGGTACGGCCATCCATTCCTCGGCGAATTTTTGGTACACGTGAATCATCTTCGTGGCTTCCTCGATGGCTTCCTCGCGCGTCGCATGGGCCGTGTGGCCCTCCTGCCACAGGAATTCGGCCGTGCGCAGGAACAGGCGCGTGCGCATTTCCCAGCGGACCACGTTGGCCCACTGGTTGCACAGAATCGGCAGGTCGCGGTACGACTGAATCCAGTTCTTATAGGTGTTCCAGATGATCGTCTCCGACGTCGGACGTACGATCAGCTCCTCTTCCAACTTGGCGTCCGGGTCGACCACCACTCCCTTGCCTTCGGGGTCGTTCTTGAGCCGGTAGTGGGTCACTACGGCGCATTCTTTGGCAAATCCCTCCACGTGGTGCGCTTCCTTGGAGAAGAACGACTTGGGGATGAACAGCGGGAAGTAGGCGTTCTGATGGCCCGTTTCCTTGAACATCCGGTCCAGAGCGTCGTGCATCTTTTCCCAGATGGCATAGCCGTAGGGTTTGATTACCATGCAGCCGCGTACGGCCGAGTTTTCGGCCAGCCCCGCCTTGACCACCAGGTCGTTGTACCATTGCGAGTAGTTCTCGTCCGATTTGGTCAGGTCCTTGAGTTCCTTTGCCATAGTGCTGATTTGCGTTTTAGCTTTTTTCAAAGCACAAAATTAGTGATTTTTATTCACAATTTATAAGGTTGCTTCCTCTTTTCCCTGAGGTCCTTGAAAATAATGCGCCCGAACAATTTGTTCGGGCGCATTATTCACGTTCAATGAATTTCGGAGAATCCTTATTCTTTTTTGACAACCAAATCTTTGCCGCCCAATTCGGCAACGTCGATCAATGGTAGAAAGAATTTGTTGTAAGGCGTGTTTTCCGTTTTGGAGTGCAGAATGCCGCGCGCTGTTCCGATGGCTATTGATGCCAAATGGTTCAGAAAATTTTTCGGCAAGGTGACATTTCCGGTTTCCGGGTCGGACATGCTGATCCAATCGTTGGGGCTTATTTCAAAATGGCAGGTGCTTTCGAGTTTCAGAAATTCGTTGCCGTTTTCCCGAAAACGGATGCCTAAGTTTAAACCGATGGATTGTTCGTCGTAATTGCTTTTGATTGAGACGGCCAAGTTGATTTCCACCGGACCGGACGGTTCAAATATAGCTTCAAACTTTTCGGTCGAGATTCCTTTCAGCGCATAGCCGATACTGTTAGCTGAGCCTTTTGTCGTGTTTGGTTTTTCTCCCATAAGACCATTTCAATGCTTGTGCGGTTTTCGCTGTTAATGTATTGTAATAATAAATGGAATTTCCGTTTTCGGCTGGTGTGCCGGAAATTTCTTTTTCAGGATTCGGTCGGCATTCTTCCACCTTGATGATTTTTACTATTAATTCCGGTTTTGCATTAGCTTCGGGTTCCGGTATTTCTATCAGGTTTATGCCCAGTATGTTGCTGTAGCGAACGGCCGTGGAAACTTTCAGGTCGGGGTCGGCGCCGTGCAACAATTTGTTGATGTACTGCGGCGTGACGGAAAGTTTTTCTGCCAGTTCGTTCTGTCGCATCCCGTGGTCTTCCATGTATTGTCTGATTCGCAGGATGATTTTCGTGTTGGCCCGGATTTCTTCGACATGCGCAAGCGCATAGTTGTTTTCTTCGGTCCAACTCGAATCCGTCTCGGTCGCTTTCGACCAGAGCATTTCTTTCAGTTTTCCCATAACAGCTTCACTCAAAAACGAACTCGATGAACGAATTCTTGTCGTCCATGCCTCCTATTTCGGCATAGACCTGGTTTATTTTAGCTAATTCTATTCGCGTATTGGGGGCTTTCCCCATGTCTTTGGCTATTTTGATCGCTCCACCCGTAATGACATAGCAGCCGTCCTCGATTTTTACGGCATAGATTCTGAATGCGAACCGATGTCGTATCTCGCCGTATTTCGATTTGACTCGTATGCTCGTGTAGTCGGCCTTTTCTCCATCTTCTTTGTCCAGTGGCTGAAACAATTCTTCCAGCGTGTTTTCTTCTGTGGCTTTTTTTAGTTTGTCGAAAATAAGGGGTGCAGAGGCGATAGTGTCGGTAATGAACTGGGTTTTGCTTATATTGTTCCAATATTCGGAGTTGAAAAAATGTTCGTTTTCGTTATAGAAATCATCCAAATAGGCCGGGTCTTGCCAAAGTTTGCGTATTTTGTTAAATTCATCATTTCCTTTATATAGGTCGTTGAAGTCGATGTTATCATTACTTATGCCAAACGATCTTAGTTCGTCTTCGTTGTAGCGGGCGGAGAATAATATTCTGTCTGCACACCTTTTTGTTCCCGGAGGATATGTCAGTATTATCGCAAACTCCATGAATAAACCTGCAGGTTGATTTTTTGCAAAAATACACTCTTCTGCGGCAAAAACCAAATATTCTCAACAAAAAATCGACAAAGTATATCAATAGAATTGCTTATAAATAGAGTAGTCGAATAATCGTTCGGGCGCCTTTTTCCGCATCCTTTTTGGCAGCCCTTTTGCACTTGGCGGAGTATGCCGCGGTCTTTTCGGCGCATGATTCTGTCGGGTTCCGGCAGGTTCCGCCGCCGGACTGCGGCGTTGCAGGCGGAAATAAACCGAACTAAAAAACAAACGTATGTTCTACCATTCCAAGGAACTCCAGTTCAAGGCCCGGGTTTCGCGGCCCGACCCCCGGTTCGCGCGCTTGCTGCTCGAGCAGTTCGGCGGCGGCAACGGCGAGTTGAAAGCGGCCATGCAGTATTTCGTGCAGGCGTTCGCCTGCCACAACCCCTATCCCGACAAGTACGATCTTCTGATGGACATCGCCACCGAGGAGTTGGGCCATTTGGAGATTGTCGGCGCTACCATCCAGATGCTTCTGGCGGGTGTCAACGGCAATCTCAAGGATGCCGCCGAGCGCAACGACGTCTTCGGCGAGGGCGATTTCTCCAAGGATGATTTCATTCACCAGGCCTTCTCCATCAATCCCCAGTTCGGGGTGATTACGGGCGGCGGGCCCCGGCTCACCGACAGCAACGGCGTGCCCTGGCAGGGCTCCTACGTCAACGCCAACAGCGACCTGACGGTCGACCTGCGGTCCAACATCGCCGCCGAGTCGCGGGCGAAAATCGTCTACGAGTATCTCATGCAGTTCACCGACGACAAGGATGTGCTCGCAACGCTCAACTTCCTCCTCACGCGCGAGGTCGCCCATTTCCAGCAGTTCGAGGCGGCGCTCGACACCATCCAGCCCAA
This sequence comes from Alistipes sp. UBA6068, assembly GCF_949428155.1. Classification (NCBI taxonomy): domain Bacteria; kingdom Pseudomonadati; phylum Bacteroidota; class Bacteroidia; order Bacteroidales; family Rikenellaceae; genus Alistipes; species Alistipes sp. UBA6068. The sequence continues at coordinate 38,150 of NZ_CASQFS010000013.1, forward strand.
TTTCCCGCCGGGAGTGCTTCAGAGCGATCCCCGCTACAGCAACATCTACTCCAACCACTCGGTCGGCGACGACGCGCGCGGGCCTTGGAACGAGGGCCGCAGCACGGGGCTCGACGAGGAGTGGATTTATGTCGAGGACCCCTGCCGGCAGGTCCGCGAGACCGACGGCCTCACCCGAATCGAGCCGCAGGGTACGTCGCGCACCTTGGCTTCGGTGCGCAGCGACGATCGGAAGCTCGCCAAGGAGCGCAGCCGCGAAGTTCGCCGCGCGACGCCCGAACGCAACCTCGAATGGTGCGAATATTCCCCGGCCGAAAACGATAAAAAGGGGACGGCGTCCCGTTCCCGCCGCCGTCCGGTCGAGCAGGACTGATTCCTCCGGTTCGGAACGGTCCGGTCGGTGGGGAGTAGGCCACCGGGTTGTTTCGCAGGGCTGTCCGGGAAACCGGACGGCCTTTTTTATGTCTTGGGCTGAAACGGCATCGCCCCTGCCGCAAACCGTTGCGGCAGGGGCGAGCATCCGGGTCGGTCCGGAGTGTCAGAACCGGAAGCTGAGCGACAGCGCCACGTTGTGACGGGCGAAATCGGTGCGGTAGAGCGAACTCTCCGCGAACATATCCTGCGGCCCCGTGGGGGTGTCTTCCGTCTCGCTCACGTAGAACAGATAGTAGTCCGTCGTGGTGTGCTTCATGTATTGGTAGGCCAGGTCGAGCGTGCATACCCGCGACAGCGCCAAGCCGATGCCTGCGCTGTAATAGACCGTCTTCTTGATGGCCGGCTGTGCGAATATCGTGTTTTCGTCGCGCAGCATCGAACCGCTGTATCCGAATCCGGCACGCAGGGCCAGTCCTGGCAGCGCCTTGAACTCCGCGCCTGCCCGGACGATGTTCGAGCCTTTGAGCATGTCGCGGAACGTCTGCTTGTACGAGTGCTTGAGTTCGGCGCCTATCGGGTTGTCGCTCATGCGGATTCCGTTGTACCAGTCGCGCTCGTAGTCCACCGACAGGATGGCCCGGCTGCCGAACGTGTAGGATGCGCCCAGCAGCAGACGGGCCGGGGTGGTGAACGACCAGCCGTCGGGGTTTTCGTCGTAGAGCAGCGGGGTGGTCATGTTTTCCGTGCCCGAGGAGATGTAGCCCTTGCTGTCGGGGCGTACGTTGGGGTCGGTGTTGCGGTTGGCGAAGGCCATCGAGGCTGCCGAGCTCTGGTACTTGCGGTCGAGCGAATAGTAAGTCGGCGTGTGGAACGCCGCGCCTATCCGCAGGCCCGGAATCGGCCGGTAGACCAAACCTACTTTCAGGTTCACGCCCGCACCGTTTATAATCATGGCCTGGTTGAGTTTCGCATAGAGCAGCTGGTAGTCGAGCGAGGGGTCGGTGCCGTAGGGGTGTTCCGTGCTCGGGTCGGCATAGCGGTAGTCTTCGGCGTAGTCGACGTAGAGTTTCCGGTGGATGCTCTGAATGCCCACCGTGGCGCCTACATAAAGTTTGTTTTCGATGTTGGCGCCTACCGACATCGCGAATTCGCCCGCCGAGCCGCGGCTCTTCACGGTGGTGTAGTGCGTGATGTCGGCACCGTTGCCGATCCACGTCGGGGCCCAGGCGTTTTCGCCCGTCTGATCGATCATGTAGGCCCGGTAGGCGAGGGCGGCATTCCAGTATTGGGGGGCTATGCGGTCCCAGTTCCTGTTGCCCTGGCCGCCGTCGTCATAGAAGTCGTTTTTCGAGATGCGGTTCCACACCATCTGCCGCGCATAGACGTCGGCCACCGTCGCGGCCTGCCCCGAACGCTGGTAGGAGTAGTCGTAGTTGAAGTCGGCAATGCGGTTGTAGCCGAATCCGATGCTCAGCCCGATCAGCCCGCGGGTGCGGTTCACCGTGTTGATGACCACGCTTAAATTCGAGGCCGAAAAGCGGTTGGTCCTGTTGCTGCCGTAGGCACCCGCATCCGGCGTCGTGCTTCGCGCGAAGGTCATCATCGGTGTGAAGGTCACTTCGTTTTTGCGGTACATGCCCAGTCCTGCCGGGTTGATAGCCATCGACGAGGCGTCGGCTCCCAGCGAAGTGAAAGCTCCCGCCATTGCCATCGCCCGCGCCGTTCCGAAGTTGAACTGCGTCTGCGACAGGCCGAGCAGGTCGGCCGGCGTCATGACGTCGCGGTCGATGAGCAGACCGCCCATGTCGCGGTTGTAGCTCGTCTGGGCCGTGGCGGTCCCGACGGCCAGTATCGCGGCCCATATAATCCAGCGTGTGCGTTTCATTGCTTTTCGTGTTTTGTCTGTTTAGCGTCCGCCTGCGTTGCGCGAGCTTCCGCCCCCGCCGCCGCGGTTGTACGAGCCGCCCGTGCTGCCGCCCCGGTTGTAGCTGCCCGAGTTGTACGACGAGCCCGAGTTGTTGCTGCCGCGGTTGTACGAGCTTCCCGAATTGTTGTTCGTCGAGCCGCCGCGGTTGTAGGTGTTGCCGCCCGAGTTGTTGCGGTACGACGGATTCGAGTAGCTGCCACGGTTGTTGCCGCGGTTCGTCGTGGTGCCCGGCCGGGCGTTCTGATTGCCCGACGACGGGTTGCGTACGCCGAAATGGCCGTTGCTGCTGCCGCGGTTCGGCGTGCCGCTCGTCCCGTAGGTGCCGAAACGTTGGTCACGGTTGTAGTAGCGGCTGCCCGATGAGGGTGGGGTATTGGGATTGGCACGGTGTACGATGTTCGAGGCGTAGGGACGATGCGGATGCCCGCCCCAGTGCGGAGGTCCCCAGTGCGGGTGCCCCCATCCCCAGCCATGACCCCAGCCCGGATAGTACCACGGGTCGTACCAAGGTCCGAAACCCCAGCCCCAGCTGCCGAACGAGAATCCCCAGCTGAAATGGGGACGCCAGTTCCAGCCGTAGTACCACGGGTCCACGTAGACCGACGGGCGGCCCCACGTGCCGAACATGGCGGTGATGTATTTGGGCTCGACCCACACCTGGTCGCCCATGACCATCACGTTGTAGAACGCAGGGTCGTAGGCCGACACGTAGTGGAACGAGCTGCCGTAACGGAAATCATAGTAGCTCGACGGCATCCGGTACGTCGGCGACTCGAAGCCCCGCAGACGCCGGGCATAGGCGCTTTCGTAGGTGTCGGCCAGCACGTCCTCGTAGGGGTTCGACGTCGTTTCGTAGTAGCGCCGCTGCACGGCGTTGGCTTCCGCCTCGGCCAGCCGGGCTTCCCATTCCGCCCTGCGGGCTTCGGCCTCGGCTTTCTTCTTTTCGGCTTCCGCTTGTTGGCGCCGGGCGATCTCCGCCTTGTCGTGAATGGCATAGAGGTCGTCGTTTCCGTATCCCGCCGCGGCAAAGTAGCTCGACGAGCATCCCGTCAGCCACACCGTCGTCGCGGCCGTTCCGATGATAAATAGCCATTTTTTCATAACGCGCTTGTTATTAACGTCATCTGTTTGTCCATCCAACGAAATCCGTGTCGGTTTTAGTATGGCTTCGTGGAATTATCGGACCCTTTCCGTACGCTCCGCTTCTCTTTCCACGGCAAAAATGGTGCAATCCTTTGCGTCGTTGTTTTCGATGGATGCCTTTTTTGCAAAGGTAAAAATTATTCGCGTTCAGCAATTCTTTGCGCGGTGTTTCCTTGTGTTTTTTCGTTTCGTGCGTTTTTTTTCGGGGCCTTTGCGTATTTTAATAAAAAATTATTTCTATATTTGCAGTCTCGAAACGCGGGTTTCGGGTTCCGTTATTCGGAGAGATGCCGGAGTGGTCGATCGGGCCGCACTCGAAATGCGGTGTACGGGCAACTGTACCGGGGGTTCGAATCCCTCTCTCTCCGCCAGCGAATCGGATTTCGATGAGGTTGCAAGCAGTGGTTTGCAACCTTTTTTGTTTTCACTCCTCCTCTCCGGTTTTGTAACCGATGGCCCGGCGGGGTTTTCGGGCCTGGGGTACCTTGACTGACAAAGCCGCAATCGCTTCGTAGATATTGTCCAGTTCCTTGCGCATGTCTTCCGAAAGGTCGTTCACGGCTTCGGCATTGTCTTCGTCATTGCGTTCCAGAAGCGCCAGCTTCGCCCGGATTTCCGCAAGTTCGGCCGTCACGGTCGTGGTCGTCATAATGTAGTTGCGCATCGCTACGAATGCACGCATGATTGCAATATTAATATCCACGGCAACTTTGCTGCGCAATATACCCGAAAGCATGGCTACACCTTCCTCTGTAAATGCGAACATTTCCGTAGAGCCGATATTGTAGTCCGGGGGTATCACATTTTGTGATCTCCCTATGGCTATCAAATAATTAGCCTCATCAGGAGTCAGTCGGAGCATGAAATCTTCGGGAAAATGTTCGATGTTGCGCCGTACCGCTTGCTTGAGTGTGCGGGTTTCGACTTGATAAAGTGCTGCAAGGTCAAAATCGAGCATGACGCGCTGGCCGCGGATTTCATAGATTTTGTTTTGGATGGCGGTAAGTTGGGGGTTCATTGTGCCGGGACGGAACACGGTTGACAACATCAAATAGAATAAAAAGGCGGAAAGAAATCAGTTTCTTTCCGCCCCGGAAGTTGCGTCGTGTGTTACTTTTTGGAAATAATTTTTGCAGTCAAAGCAAGAACTTTTGCCTGCGGTTCAAAATAACGAAACGGAAAATTGCCGATATGTCATTCTGAACTGGAAGTAAAGGTATATATTATTTTTCGTATTCCATATTATGGAAAAATTCTTCCAATGTCACTTCGTAAAAATTGCATAATACAGTCAAAAGTATAACCGTAATATTTGTAGTTCCGATTTCATACAGCCCGACATTCACTCCGGTTTGATCGGTAACCACTTCTTGGGTATAACCACGATCGGTTCGGAGCTGTTTCAACCGGGCCGCGATTGAGTGCAATAACTTATCGTTTGTATGCTTCACTCAATATTTTTTACAAAGAACACTCCGAAACCGCTATTTTTATTCCTATGAATTCGTAGGAATAGAATATTTTTTCCTATATTTGCACCGAAATCATATAATGAACATGGCTTTTATGCTAAATTTGCGAGAGAATAGTTCGGCTTAGCCGACGGACATAACGACATAAAGGGTAAACAACTCTTTATACCAGTAGGCAAACGTGGAAACCTCTTTCGAGAGGGTTTGAAGTTGGTATAACGGTTGTCAGTCTCGGTTATGTCCTGCTTGTTCTTATGTTCTACAAGCAGGGCTTGACTGGGGCGCAGGACAGCTTCAACTTCGGGTTTTCCACGACCTGCTTACTGGGGCTGACACCGCGCCCCTTTTTTGTTTTCGTGGGTGTGAGTGTTCAACACAAGCTAATTACGGCTGCAACATATTGTGGAATAAATTTAAGGGCGGCCGGGACCGTCGCACCCCGCCCTGGTTTTTTTAAGACTGCCTGCCGAATAACTTGATAATATATAGTCTGCGCAGAATTCCTGCGTAAGACTTACCCTGACCGCCGGGCCCTGGGTGCGGAGAAACGGAGCCCCGGAGGTTGAGTTGCGTCACATCCCAGCAACGTTTTTCTGCTCCGCACCCATTTTTAACAATTACACCAGCAACAACCTCCGATGTTCATTCTCCATGTCTGCAACAAAGCCATCCACGACAGAATGAACAAAGGACCGAAGCACAAGGAAACAAAACCCTTGTGCTTCGCTGTTTATGGAGGTGGCAGATGTCTTATATTAGAATCTCATGTAACCGAGCTCGAATTTTCGCTTTCTCATCGGTTCCGATAGTCGAGAGCCGCAGCAGCGGAAGACCGTATTGGGCCAGGATGCGATCTTTCTTTTCATCGCGTTCGGCTTGGCGGGTGCCCTGCTTGTGAAATTTGTATCCGTCGGTTTCGATTGCCAGCACGGGCTGTTTGCTCACCCGGTTGTAAATCAGAAAATCAAGATGCGTAGCTCTATTGGAGGCGTAGCGACGTTCATCGTCGTCGAGCAGCGACCAGTCGCGGATGAGTTGCCACAAGGGCTGATGACAAATGATTCCCAGGTGGCAAAAATGAGCATCCTCGGCCAGAATTTTTTCCAACAGGCCGAAAGTCAGATTCTCGGAGTCGAACCGCGAAATCCGGAGATGTTTTTTGAGAAATGCCTGCCGGGCCTTGGCGTATTGTTCGTAAAGCAGGTCGAAAACCGAACAAATCCGGCTCTGCGTTATCGTGCAGTTATTATACGCGATATAGGCTATCAAATCGGGGATATGACGGCTTTCGGTTTGTTCGTTACCGGAGACAACTAAACAAAACTTGCGCTTGGCACGCGAGACGGCCACATTCAACAAGTTGGGGTCGTCCACGAATGTTTTGATTGTATCGTCTACGGTGGACATCACGATAGCATCCTTCTCGCGTCCCTGGAATTTGTGTACCGTTGCTACGTCGATATTTCCGCCTAACCGATTGCTAAGTGCCGAGACCTGCTCGTTGTAGGGTGTGATGACCCCGGTTTCAGCACTGTCGTAGGGGAGATTCGGCAACACTTCGCGTGCAACGACTTCGATTTCCCGTTGATTAAACTGACCGCGTGCGTGATTGCCCGGGACCGTCCGCCAGGCGGAGATTACATCGGCTTCGCCCCGGTCTTCAGTCATGATGGCAAGTTGCCCGCCGTAGAATTTCTGGTTGCAGAAGTTGATGATTTTCGGGTGGCAGCGATAGTGTTCGCGCAACAATGTCTGCGGAGCGTTGGGGAGGACTTGGCAGACCGATTCCAAAAAACTTATTCCTGCGCAATTATAGCGGGCATCTACCGCATGTTTTGCTCCGATGGCCTGCAATCGAGGCCTATCCGCATCGGTAATGACGTTGGGTAACTGCATCGAATCACCGACAATCACCGCATTTCGGGCGCACATAAGTACCAAGGCCCCCATTTCAACCGAAATCTGCGACGCTTCATCCATGATTACTTAATCGAACAGCTTTTCTCCGGACCATTCGGGCTATTCCAGGGACCTTTCAGATTTCCGACCATTTAGGACAAACCGTGACAATTAGCCACGGTTTGCTGCATTTTTAACGTAATAGCCTGGACATTTGCTCCATACATTTTTTCTTTTGCTCCAAGTTCGGATGCACATATAGATTGAGCGTCGTACTGATATTGGAATGTCCCAACAGAACGCTTACGGTTTTATAGTCGCATTTGCTTTCGATACAACGCGTAGCGAAACTATGTCGCAGACCGTGAAATTTCATCGAAGGCAAACCGAGCGACTGCATGAATTGTTTGTAATAGTTCCGATAGGTACGCGGTTCTGTTGGGGTCGGCTCATTTGTCAGAACGTAGAAACATCCGTTCACTATTTTCTTGATGGGGCGAAGCATCTTCAGCAAATCCTTTGTCATCGGAATCTCTCGAATAGAGTTTTTTGTTTTCGGGGTATCGAGAATCACCTCGGTATGTTTCCGGGATTTTCCCACGATATAGATGCGTTGAATCGTTTTTTGAACATGGATAATTCCGTTTTCGACATCCAAATCATCCCATGTCAACGCACAAATTTCTCCGATGCGCATTCCGGCACTCAGGCAGATATAAATACCCAAGTTCTTGAATGTAAAGTGGGATTGGATATATTCCATGATTTGTTTTTGATGCGAACGGCTCAATATGTCTATCGAATGATTGTCTCGTTCGGGCGGAAACTTTATATCTATTTGCCGATATTCCATCATTTGATTCTTAACGCCGAAACGCAATATCATTTTCAGAACGATTAGAATATCCTTAATCGTTTTATGGCTCAATCCTTCGTTGAGCTTCCGAAATACGAATGTTTGCACGTCCTGCTCCTCAACGAGTGTCGTTTCTCCGAATACCGGTAAGATGTGGTTTTCAATCAATAGCGTGTAGGCCGCAAAGGTCGAACGCTTTACATACTGTTTTTTGTCCTCTTTCCACAAAGCGACGATTTCCGAAAGTCTGGTTTCTGCTATCATATCTTAAAAAGGTTAGATTATATAGCAGAAAGATAGAAATAAGGTGGGTTTTGCAGCTATTTTTTCGCTAATGTTCCCCATTTGAGATTCCCGGAGTTTACGGAGGAATGG
>NZ_CASQFS010000014.1:0-18812 GCF_949428155.1 Alistipes sp. UBA6068
GAATTGTGAATTGTGAATTGTGAATTGTGAATTGTGAATTGTGAATTGTGAATTTCCCTTATCCCGCTTTTCTCTCTATCGTCCGCAGCCGCCCGGTCATGTAGTATTGCAGCACCCCGCGCAGGAACATGTAGAGCGTGAACGCCATCCACAGCGCGTTGTTGCCTATCAGCGGGTAGCCCGCATAGTAGATTCCGAAGTAGGCCGCTGTCGAGAGGAACATCGAGTTGCGCATCACGCGCGTCTCGGTCGCGCCCACCATGATTCCGTCCATGATGAAGGGCATCGCGCTCGCTATCGGGATGACGATTATCCAGCCTATGTAGCGGCCCGCCAGTTCCGTGATTTTCGCGGCATCCGGGGTTGTGCCGTCCACGAAAAGGCCCACCAGTTCGCGCCAGCCCACCAAATAGATTCCCACGAACGCCACCGACACCATCGTGCCCCAGAAGATGCAGCGGCGCATGTACTTGCGCAGCGCTTCGCCGTCGCGGGCTCCGATGAAGCGGCCCGTCAGTGCTTCGGCCGCATAGGCGAAGCCGTCGTTCATGTACGAGAAGAGGGTGAAAAGTTGCAGCAGCAGCGTGTTCACCGCCAGCAGCGCCGGGTCGTCCATGCGGGCCGACGCCCCCGTGAAAAAGGTGTAGACCGCCACAATGCAGAGCGTGCGCAGCATGATGTCGCGGTTGATGACGAAAAAGGTCTTCAGCGGTTGCAGGTCCAGCACTTCCGGCCAGTCGATTTTCGTGAGCATCGCGCGGTATTCCGTCACCAGCAGTAGCGCCGACAGCCCCACGCCGCTCCATTGGGCCAGCACCGACGCGTAGGCTATGCCCACGATTCCCAGGTCCAGTCCGAATGCGAACCACAGGCTGCACAGAATGTGCACCACGTTCACCGCAATGGCCGTGCACATCGGTATCACGGCGTTCTGCATCCCCGTGAACCAGCCGTTGAGGCCGAACAGCAGGATTCCCGCCGGCACGGCCCAGATGCGGGCGTAGAAGTAGTCGCGGGTCATCGCGCTGCCGTTCATCGCCCACAGCGCCAGTTCGCCCACGGGCCATTGCAGTGCCACCATCACCGCTCCCATCAGCGCCGCCACTACCAGCGCCCGTGCCAGCATGTTCGTGCATTCGCGTAGGTTGCCCGCGCCGTAGGCTTGGGCCGTCAGGCCGCTCGTGCCCATGCGCACGAACGAGCAGTTCCAGTAGATGAAGTTGAAAATCGACACCCCGATGGCCAGCGCGCCTATCGTCGCCGCCGAGTCCGCGCCCCAGTGGCCCGCTATCGCCGTCGAGACAATGCCCATCAGCGGTACCGTGATGTTCGACACGATGTTCGGCAGCGCTATGCGCATGATTTCGTAGTTCATCTTCATGCACCTTTTCTCGCCTCGGCAAATCCCGAACGAGTTCGTTTTTGCTCTCGGCTTATCGAAAACGTTCATCTTCATGCAGGTTTTCTCGCCTCGGCAAATCCCGAACGAGTTCGTCTCAGCTCTCGGCTTATCGAAAACGGTTATCTTCGGTTTCATCGCGGCAAAGATAGTGCAAGCCGCGGGCAATGCCAAATTCCGGTGCTCACGGGCCTGCCTGTGCCGCATATGGAGGTTGGGGGCGTATTCTTTTCGTTTTCGGATTCCTCTCTCTTTTCGACCGGAACATGGCAGTTATCGGTTTTCCGGTCGGTTTGGCAGGGTCCGTGCGCTCCAATCCGGAAAATTCTGTTACCTTTGCACTCCACAAGCTGTTCGCAGGCGTGCGGCCCGGTCATGTCGCCGAGGTTTGCATGTTCGTCGCGGCAGACAATTAGACCAATATGAAAGATCACAAAAACGACTCGACGGAGGTGCTCGCGCGTTTCGGACGTGACCGGCGCCCGCGTACTGCCGCCCATGCGGCCGAGCGCGTCGAGCGTCGCCCGCGTTTGCAGCGCGATGCTGCCGATTCGGAGCAGGAGCCCCTTTCCCGGAGAGCTTCGTACAATCCCAATTTCACGCGCGACAACCGTCCCGCGTTCGACGAGAAGCCCCGCCGCACTTCCGGCGGCGAGAGGCCTTTCCGCGGCGGCCGCCCGCAGGCCGAGACCGACAAGCCCCGGTTCGGGACCAAAGGCCGGACAGGGGCCGCATACGACGGGCAGTCCGACAGCAAGCCTTTCGGCGAGCGCGGTCCCAAGCGTTTCGGCGCAAAGCCCGGGGCCAAGGGCGGGTTCAAGAAGTTCGGCGACAAAGCCGACGGCAAGTTCGGGTCCAAGAAGCCCGGGTTCCGCAAGGATAAGCCCGGTTTCCGTAAGCAGGACGACAAGCCGCGGAGTTATCCCAAGTACGATCCCGCCAAGCAGACGGGCGAGATGCGTTTGAACCGTTTCCTCGCGCAGTCGGGCATCTGTTCGCGCCGCGAGGCCGACGATTTCATCACCGCCGGGCTCGTCTCCGTCAACGGGCAGATCGTCACCGAGTTGGGTTCCAAGGTCATGCCTTCCGACGAGGTCCGCTTCAACGACAGCCGCGTCGAGGGCGAGAAGAAAGTCTACCTCGTGCTCAACAAGCCCAAGGGTTATGTCACTTCGCTCGACGACCCCCATGCCGGCAAGCTCGTCATGGATTTGGTCGCCGGGGCCTGCACCGAGCGTATCTATCCCGTCGGGCGGCTCGACAAGAACAGCCTCGGGTTGTTGCTTTTCACCAACGACGGCGATTTGACCAAGCAGCTCACGCATCCTTCCTACCGTAAGAAGAAGATTTACCAGGTCACCCTCGACAAGCCCCTCACGCGCGCCGACATGGACCGCATCGCCGAGGGCGTCACGTTGGAGGACGGCGAGATTTTCGCCGACGAGATTTCCTACGTCAAGGAGAACAAGCAGGAGGTCGGCATCGAAATCCATTCGGGGCGCAACCGTATCGTGCGCCGTATCTTCGAGTTCCTCGGTTATACCGTCACCAAGCTCGACCGCGTTTACTACGCCGGGCTCACCAAGAAGAACCTCAAGCGCGGTGCATGGCGTTTCCTCACCCGCGAGGAGGTCGAGCGGCTCAAGTCCGGCCGTTACGAGTAGTCCTCGTTCTTGCAATAGACAGGCGCCCCGAATCCTTGCGATTCGGGGCGCCGCTTTATTTGCTATGGATTTAGAGTTCCCGGACTACGTTCGGGTCGTCGAGCAGCAGCAGGCGGATTTCCTGCCAGCGGTTTTTGTAGAATACTTCCAGCGGGCAGCTGCGGGCGTCCGCTTCGTCCATCGACGCCGCGCAGTTCGTTGCGCTCAGCATCTTCAGCGGGTTGGTGTGGCAGCGCAGGGTTCGCAGCCGTGGGTTACGACCGCGGTTCCGATACAGGCCGCCCAAAGAAGTAGTATTCGTCGTATGCGAGGGGATTATATTTCCATGTCGTCGTCGCTGCGTTCCGCAGTGTCGGCGTTGTCGTCCTGGAGGTCGTCGGCCCCCTTTATTTCGTCGTCATAATAGTCTTTTTCGTCTTCTTCCTGTGCGTTGTCGTCGATTTTGACGTCGATTTTCACCAGGTAGGCCACTTCGTCCGTGTCGAACGGTACGGCATAGAAGAAGTCGCCGTTGGGTTTGTCTACACGCATCATCGCGTCGGTGAATCCGGTGGGGTACTTCGCCTTTACGGCCTCTTGCATCTCGGGGCTCAGGTTCCGGTAGCTTGTTACGATATGTTTCTTCACAATATGCTGTTTGGTCATGGTTGTGCGGAAATTTTCTGCAAGTATAAACAAAATTTGTCTATCGTGCCACGCCGGCAATTTTTTTTTGCAATTTTTTTGTTTTTGCTCGCTCTTACGAACAAATTATGTACCTTTACCCAAGTTATCCGTTGTTTTTATGGTCCGCCGAAGAATCGAGGAGCTGCGCCGGCAGCTCGAATTCCACAATCATAAGTACTACGTCGAAAACGCGCCCGAGATTTCGGATTTCGATTTCGACCGCATGATGCGCGAGTTGCAGGAGCTGGAGGCCGCGCATCCCGAGTTCGCCGACCCCGATTCGCCTACGGCCCGCGTCGGCAGCGACATTTCCGCCGAGTTCGCCACCGTCAAGCACCGTTATCCCATGCTGTCGTTGAGCAATACCTATTCGCTCGACGAGCTCCACGAGTTTTTGGAGCGTATCGAGCGCGAGTGCGGGCCTGCGGAGTACGTTTGCGAGCTCAAGTTCGACGGCACGGCCATTTCGCTCACTTACGAGAACGGGCGTTTGCTGCGCGCCGTCACGCGCGGCGACGGCGTCCAGGGCGACGACGTCACCGCCAATATCCGTACCGTGCGGTCCGTGCCCCTAAGATTGCGGGGCAGTGATTGGCCTGCGTTCTTCGAGATTCGCGGCGAGGTGTTGATGCCTTACGCTTCGTTCGACAAGATCAACGCCGAGCGCGAGGCCGCCGGGGAGCCTTTGTTCGCCAATCCGCGCAACGCCGCCGCCGGGACGCTCAAGCAGCAGCAGTCGGCCGTGGTCGCGCGCCGTGGGTTGGATTGTACGCTCTACCAGCTTTCGGGCGACGGCCTTCCGTTCGAGACCCATTGGCAAAGTTTGCAGAAGGCCCGCGAGTGGGGTTTCAAGGTCTCCGACTGCGGCCGTATCTGCCGTTCCGCCGCCGAGGTCGACGCTTTCATCGCCCATTGGGACGAGGCGCGGCGCAAGTTGCCGTTCCCGACCGACGGCGTCGTCATCAAGGTCAACAGCTTCGCCGAGCGGCGCAAAATCGGTTTCACCGCCAAGGCGCCCAAGTGGGCCGTGGCTTATAAGTTCAAGGCCGAGCAGGCGCTCACCCGGCTCGTCAGCGTCGATTTCCAGGTCGGACGCACCGGGGCCGTCACGCCCGTCGCCAACCTCGAGCCCGTGCAGCTGGCCGGTACTACCGTGCGGCGCGCCACGCTCCACAATGCCGAGCAGATGGCCCTTCTCGACATCCGTCCCGGCGACATGGTCTACGTCGAAAAGGGCGGTGAAATCATCCCCAAGATTACCGGGGTCGAGCTCGCCGGGCGTTCTGCCGACAGCAGACCCTTTAAGTATATCGACACCTGCCCCGAGTGCGGCACTCCGTTGGTGCGTTACGAGGGCGAGGCCAAGCATTATTGTCCCAACCAGAGCGGCTGCCGCCCGCAGATTATCGGGCGCATCATCCATTTCATCCGGCGCAAGGCGCTGGACATCGACGGGTTGGGCGAGGAGACGGTCGAGCTGCTCTACGAGAACGGGTTGGTCCATGATATTTCCGACCTCTACGATTTGAGGGCCGAGCAGCTCGCGCCCCTCCCGCGTCTGGGCGAGAAGTCCGCCGAGAATATCGTCCGGTCGGTCCGCGCGTCGCTTCAGGTGCCTTTCCAGCGCGTGCTCTTCGGGTTGGGCATCCGTTTCGTCGGCGAGACTACGGCCAAGTACCTGGCCGACCATTTCCGGTCGTTGGACGCCGTCATGCACGCTTCGCGCGAGGAGTTGGTCGAGGCCGACGAGGTCGGGGGCAAGATTGCCGACGCCATTCTCGATTACTTCGCCGATTCCGAGAACCTGCGGATTATCGGTCGTCTGCGCGACGCCGGGTTGCAGTTCGAGGCCGAGGAGCGGGCGTTGGCTTCCGAGGCGTTGGCCGGGAAAAGTTTCGTCATCTCCGGCAAGTTCGCCGATCATTCCCGCGACGAGCTCAAGGAGTTGATCGAGCTGCACGGCGGGCGCAACCTCGCGGCCGTCTCCGCCAGCGTCGATTTCATCGTCGCCGGGGAGAACATGGGGCCTGCCAAGTTGAAGAAGGCCGAGAAGTTGGGCGTCCGCATCATCTCCGAGCAGGAGTTCATCGCCATGCTCGGCGGTGACGCGTCTTCGCAGGATGCGGCGGAAAAGGCGGAGCAGGGAACGTTGTTCTGACGGCGGAGGGCTCGCGTCGTTTTTCTCGGCAGGGCCCGAACCGTGATTTTTAATTAGGGAAAAGATATGTTGCAGCACAAACTTGCCGGCGTCGGGGTCGCCATGATTACCCCTTTCACGGCCGAGGGCCGGGTCGATTACGAGGCGTTGGCCCGCATGATCGACTATGTCATCGAGGGGGGTGTCGATTACATCGTCGCCTTGGGCACCACGGCCGAAACGCCGACCCTCTACATGCCCGAGCGGGCCGTCATCGCCATGTTCATCACCAACCACATCGCCGGGCGCGTGCCGTTGGTCATCGGGTGCGGCGGCAATTCCACTTCCGAGGTCCTCGACCAGTTGCGCGAGTTCGACCTGCGGGGCGCCGATGCCATCCTCAGCGTCACGCCTTATTATAACAAGCCTTCGCAGGAGGGGCTCTACCAGCATTTCCGTACCGTCGCCGAGCATTCGCCCCTGCCCGTCATCCTCTACAACATCCCCGGCCGCGCCGGGGTCAACATGACCGCCGAGACTACGCTGCGCTGCGCGCGCGATTTCGACAAGGTCATCGGTATCAAGGAGGCTTCCGGCAATATCGACCAGATACAGCAGATTATCGACCGTCGGCCCGACGGGTTCCTGGTCCTTTCCGGCGACGACGGGATGGTCCTGCCCGTCATGCAGCGGGGCGGCGACGGCGTCATTTCCGTCGCGGCCAACGCCTTTCCCGCCCGTTTCATGCAGTGCGTCAACCTCGCCAAGGCTGGCGACTTCGCGCAGGCCGAGGCCGAGTTCGCCGCTTTGGACGAGGCCGTCAAGGCTCTTTTCGCCGAGGGCAATCCCACAGGCGTCAAGTGCGCCCTTTCGGTCATGGGCAAAATCGGTCCCGCCTTGCGGCTGCCGTTGGTCGAGGGTTCCGCCGACTTGCGCGAGCGGTTCCGGCGGTTGATTGCGGAATACGATTTGCGATAGATTTGCGTTATTGTTCTTAAACGCATTTGTCATGAAACGGTTTCTGTGCTTGTTGTTGCTTCTCCCCGCATGGGCCGGGGCCCAGGTGCCTGTCGAGGACGACATCCTCGCCCGGACGCTCGATTCGTCGTCTCCTTATTATTATACGACGCTCATGATGCGTTACCGCGCAGGCGATCCGACCCTCACCGACCTCGACTACCACTATCTTTATTACGGTTACGCCTACCAGGAGAGTTACAAGCCCTTGATTCCCGTTCCCGAGTTGGACAAGCTGTTGTTGCTCGCATCGTCCGTCGATACCGAGAATCCCCAGAAGGAGACCCTCGAAGCCATCATCGCCACTGGCAACGATGTGCTCGCGCGCGATCCGTTCAGTCCCAAGGTGCTCAACCTCATGGCTTTCGCCTACGACATGCTCGGCGACAAGGAGCAGGCCGCCGCTTATGCCGCCCGCATGAACGGCGTTTTGCGTGCTGTCCTCGCTTCCGGCGACGGGCTCAGCCAGCAGTCGCCGCGCCACGTGCTCATGTTCGACCACGCGCTCGATTTGCTCGACGTCGAGGAGTTGCCTTACGGCAAGGCCCGCATCGTCAGCCGCAACGTCGAGTTCGTGCCCCTGCTCAAGCCTTACGTCGTCGAGGGGCGCAAGCGCCGCGGTTTCTACTTCGACTTCGGCCGTGTTTATTGGAACAAGCCCGAGGGCTATACTTATAAGCGCGACCGTACCTGGCAGTTCAATAACCTCAAACCCCGCGAATACAAATGATTCGTCGCCTGTTTTTCCTGCTGCTGACCCTTGCTGTTTGCTCGGCTTGTTCCCGCAACAAGATCGAAACTCCGCAGGGTCCTGTCGGGCGGACCGTGCTCATGTATTTCCCGTGGGCGCAGGACCTTGCGACCTATACCAAGAAGAATATCGAGGACATGGAGCGCGTCGTCGCGCAGGGGGCTTTGCACGACGAGCGGTTGTTGGTCTTTTACATGGATTCCCATACGACTGCTTCCTTGTTCGAGTTGCGCGCCGATAAGGGACGCTGCATTCGGGTGTGGAAGAAAAGTTATGCCCCCGCGCCCGACGTCACCACCGCCCAGGGTATCGCTTCGGTGCTCGACGACGTGCGCCGTTTCGCGCCCGCCGACCGTTTCGCCATGACCATCGGCAGCCACGGCATGGCTTGGTTGCCCGCCCGGAGTGCCTCTCCCAGGGCTGCCGACCGTTCGGGCATTCCCGAGAAGGAATATTGGGAGTATGCCGCCCCCGATCGTCCCCTCACCCGGTGGTTCGGCGGTACTACGCCCGATTCCCGCGCCGACATCGCTTCTTTGGCCGAGGGTATCCGCAGCGTTGGCATGAAGCTGGATTTCATCCTCTTCGACGATTGTTACATGGCTTCCGTCGAGGTCGCCTACGCGTTGAGGGACGTTGCCGACCACCTCGTGGCTTCCACTTCCGAGGTCATGGCCGCCGGGTTTCCTTATGCCCATGTCGGGCCTCACCTCGTTGGGCAGACCGATTTCGAGGGTATCGCTCAGGCGTTCTACGATTTCTATATGGCTTATCCGTATCCCTACGGTACGGTCAGCACCATCGTCTGTTCCGAGCTCGACGCCCTTGCCAGCGTCATGGCCCGTATCAACGCGCGGTTCGCGTTCGACAGCGCCAACCTCTCCGCCTTGCAGCGGCTCGACGGCTATTCGCCCGTGCGGTTCTTCGACATGGGCGATTACGTGCGGCAGCTTTGTTCCGACCCGGCGCTCCTCGGCGAGTTCGAGGCGCAGTTGGAGCGGGTCGTTCCCGCCGCGTTCCGCCGTCATACGCCCGCGTTCTATTCCATGACCAACGGCGTCAACCCCATCCGCACCTTTTCGGGCATCACCACTTCCGACCCCAGCGTCTCGTCGCTGACCGTCTCCGCCAAGCTCGACACCGAGTGGTGGCAGGCTACCCACCCTTGATTCCCCGCTCCGTATGATTCGTCTCCGGCCGCCCGTTGCTTCGGGCGGCCGTTTTTTTCTCCGCCGGGCAGTGTATATAATCGGCCGATTTTTTTCCTTTTCCGCCGAATTTTTCTTACCTTTGAATGCAAAAAGTCCAAATTACGAATAAGCTATAGCATGAAAAAAGTCGATGTGATCCTCGGGCTGCAATGGGGCGACGAGGGCAAGGGCAAGGTCGTGGACGTGCTCACTCCGCGTTACGATGTCGTCGCCCGGTTCCAGGGCGGCCCCAACGCCGGGCATACGCTGGAGTTCAACGGCGAGAAGTACGTCCTGCGGTCCATTCCTTCGGGTATCTTCCAGGGCGGCAAGACCAATGTCATCGGTAACGGCGTGGTCATCGACGCCATTCTGTTCCGCGCCGAGGCCGAGGAGTTGGCCAAGAGCGGCCACGACCTCACGCGCCAGCTCTGCATCTCCAAGAAGGCCCATCTGATTCTGCCTACCCACCGTTTGCTCGACGCCGCTTACGAGGCCGCCAAGGGCAGCGCCAAAATCGGCACCACGGGCAAAGGCATCGGTCCGACCTATACCGACAAGGTCAGCCGCAGCGGCATGCGCGTCGGCGATTTGCTCAGCCCCGATTTCCGGGAGATTTACAGCCGCGCCAAGGCCCGTCACGAGCGTATTCTCCGCAGTCTCGATTATTCGTACGACCTCGCCGGGCTCGAAAGCCAGTGGTTCGAGGCCGTCGAGTTCCTCAAGCGCTTCCGCTTCATCGACAGCGAGTATTTCATCAACGGCGCCCTTGCCGAGGGTAAGAGCGTCTTGGCCGAGGGGGCGCAGGGCACCTTGCTCGACATCGACTTCGGTTCTTATCCGTTCGTCACTTCGTCCAATACCGTCAGTGCCGGGGTCTGCACCGGGCTCGGCATCGCGCCCAACCGCATCGGCGAGGTCTTCGGTATCTTCAAGGCCTATTGTACGCGCGTCGGCAGCGGTCCGTTCCCTACCGAGCTTTTCGATGAGACCGGCGATAGGTTGTGTTCCGTCGGCCACGAGTTCGGCGCCGTCACCGGGCGCAAGCGCCGTTGCGGGTGGCTCGACCTCGTCGCGCTCAAGTATTCCATCATGATCAACGGCGTCACGCAGCTCATCATGATGAAGTCCGACGTCATGAACGACTTCGACACCATCCGCGTCGCTACGGCCTACGACATCGGCGGGCAGGTCTCCGGCGAGTTCCCCTATGACATCGCCGATTCTCTCAAGCCCGTCTATACCGACTTCGAGGGTTGGAAGTGCGACTTGCGCGGGTGCAAATCCTACGGCGAGTTCCCTGCCGCGTTCCGGCGTTACGTCGAGTTCATCGAGCGCGAAACGGGCGTTCCCGTCCGGATCATCTCCGTCGGTCCCGACCGCGGCGAAACCATCGTAAGAGAATAAAGGTGAAAGGTGAATCCGCCGTTTTGTCATTCGGCTTCCCGCAGTTATTCCGGGTTTGTTTATTGTCATCCCGGGTTTGTTTACTGTCATTCTTAGTTTGTTTATTGTCATTCTGAGCCCCTTTCATTGTCATTCTGAGCGAAGCGAAGAATCTAACATTATTTAATCCATATTTATGAAAAACCAGTTGAAAATCGTTGTTCTGGCCAAGCAGGTGCCCGATACCCGCAACGTGGGTAAGGACGCCATGACGCCCGAGGGCACGGTCAACCGCGCGGCTCTGCCCGCCATCTTCAACCCCGAGGACCTCAATGCGCTCGAAATGGCCCTTTCGTTGAAGGACCGTGTCGAGGGCGCGACGGTCCACATCCTCACCATGGGGCCCCAGCGCGCCGCCGACATCATCCGCGACGCCATGTTCCGCGGGGCCGACGGGGGTTATCTCCTCTCCGGCCGCGAGTTCGCCGGGTCCGATACCTTGGCTACTTCCTACGCCCTTTCGTGCGCTTTGCGTAAAATCGGGCCCGACATCATCATCGCCGGGCGCCAGGCCATCGACGGCGATACGGCGCAGGTCGGGCCGCAGGTCGCCGAGAAGCTCGCTTTGCCGCAGGTCACTTACGCTGAGGAGATTGTCGAAATCAAGGACGCTTCGCTCGTCATCAAGCGGCGGCTCAGCAGCGGTACCGAGGTCGTCGAGTGCCCCGTTCCCGCCGTCGTCACCGTCAACGCGTCGGCTCCCGAGTGCCGGCCGCGCAACGCCAAGCGCGTCATGAAGTTCAAGTGCGCCCTCGCAGGGTCCGAAATCGCCGCCGCGCCCGATTCCGAGGCCGCACGGCGCGCCGTTGCGAAGCCTTATCTTCAGATTGTCGAGTTCGCCGCCGCCGACGTCGACCCCGATCCCCAGCAGTTGGGTCTCAGCGGGTCGCCCACCAAGGTCAAGAAGATCGAGAACGTCGTCTTCCAGGCCAAGGAGGCCAAGCGGCTCACGGCCGCCGACGAGGATATCAATTCACTGATGGTCGAACTCATCGCGAGCCATACGCTCGGTTAAATCGTTTTAGCATTATGAACAACATATTCGTCTATATCGAGATCGAGGAGGGCAAGGTCGCCGACGTAAGTCTCGAATTGCTGACCAAGGGCCGCGAGTTGGCCTCGACCTTGGGCGTCGGGCTCGACGCCGTGGTGCTCGGCGAGAAGCTCGCAGGCATCGAAAAGGAGCTCGCCAAGTACGGCGCCGACACCGTGTGGGTCGCCGACGACAAGACTTTCGCTCCGTTCCGCACGCTGCCCCATACGGCAGTTTTGTGCGGGCTCATCGAGCAGGAGAAGCCTCAGATCGTCCTTTTCGGCGCCACCTGCATCGGCCGCGACTTCGCGCCCCGCGTGTCGTCCGCCTTGCACAGCGGTCTGACTGCCGACTGCACCCAGTTAGTCATCGGCGACCACAAGGACCCCAAGACCGGCAAGGAGTACACCGACCTGCTGTACCAGATTCGTCCCGCTTTCGGCGGCAACATCATCGCCACCATCGTCAACCCCGACTGCCGGCCGCAGATGGCTACCGTCCGCGAGGGCGTCATGCGCAAGGAGTACGCCGCGCAGCCCGGCAGGGGCGAGGTCCGCGCCATCGACTGGAAGAAGTTCGTCAAGGATACCGACCTCGCCGTGCGTATCGTCGAGCGCCAGATCGAGGAGCGCAAAATCGACATCAAGGGGGCAGGCATCATCGTCGCCGGAGGTTACGGCATGGGTTCCAAGGAGAATTTCAAGCTCGTCCACGAGCTCGCCGACGTCCTGGGCGGTGAGGTCGGCGCCAGCCGCGCCGCCGTCGACGCCGGGTTCACCGACCATGCGCGCCAGGTCGGCCAGACAGGCGTCACGGTGCGTCCCAAGCTCTACATCGCCTGCGGCATCTCGGGTCAGATCCAGCACACGGCCGGCATGGACCAGTCGTCGATGGTCATTTCCATCAACTCCGACCCCGAGGCTCCCATCTGCAAGCTCGCCGACTATGCCATCACGGGCGACGTCAACGACATCATTCCCAAAATGATCAAGTATTACAAGCAAAATTCAAAGTAATGGCCAATTTCTTTTCAGATAACAAGGATTTGCAGTTCCACCTCCAGCATCCCGCGATGCGCAAGATCGTGGAGCTCAAGGAGCGCGGTTTCGCCGAAAAGGACCTCTATGACTACGCTCCGCAGAATTTCGACGACGCCATGGATTCCTACCGCCGCGTGCTCGAAATCGCCGGCGAGGTGTGCGGCGACGTCATCGCGCCCAACGCCGAGGGGGTCGACCACGAGGGTCCGCGCGTCGTCAACGACCACGTCGAGTACGCTTCCGGCACCGTCCGGAATATGAAGGCCATCGTCGACGCCGGTCTGAGCGGCCTCACTCTGCCGCGCAAGTACGACGGTTTGAACTTCCCGCTCGTCTGCTTCGTCATGGCCAACGAGATGGTCGCCCGCGCCGATGCCGGGTTCGAGAATATCTGGGGTTTGCAGGACTGCGCCGAGACGCTCAACGAGTTCGCGTCCGAGGAGATCAAGCAGAAGTTCCTGCCGTGGGTTTCGGCCGGGGCCACCTGCGCCATGGACCTCACCGAGCCCGACGCCGGTTCCGACCTCGGGGCCGTCATGCTCAAGGCCACCTGGTCCGAGGAGAAGCAGACATGGCTCCTGAACGGTGTAAAACGTTTTATCACCAACGGCGACGGCGACGTCTCGCTCGTGCTGGCACGCACCGAGGAGGGCACCGCCGATGCGCGCGGTCTCTCGATGCTCGTCTACGACAAGCGCGACGGCGGCGTCAAGGTGCGCCGTATCGAGAACAAGCTCGGTATCAAGGGTTCGCCCACGTGCGAGTTGGTCTTCACCAACGCTCCCGCACAGTTGGTCGGCGACCGTAAGATGGGCCTTATCAAGTACGTCATGTCGCTCATGAACGCCGCCCGCCTGGGTATCGGCGCCCAGTCGGTCGGTACGTGCGAGGCCGCTTACCGCGAGGCGCTGAAGTATGCCCACGAGCGCGCCCAGTTCGGCAAGCCCATCATCCGGTTCGCCGCCATTTCGGAGATGCTCTCCAACATGAAGGCCAAGTTGCAGGGTGCCCGCGCGCTGCTCTACGAGACCACCCGTTTCGTCGAGATTTACAAGCAGTATACCCATATTTCGCACGAGCGTTCGCTCGAAGCCGAGGAGCGCCAGGAGATGAAGTTCTATACCCGCCTGGCCGACGGTTTCACGCCGCTCGTCAAGCTCTTTTCGTCGGAGTACGCCAACCAGCTGGCCTACGACGCCATCCAGATTCACGGCGGTTCGGGCTTCATGAAGGATTATCCCTGCGAGCGCATCTACCGCGACGCCCGCATCATGAACATCTACGAGGGTACCTCGCAGTTGCAGGTCGTGGCGGCCATCAACGCCGTCACTAAGGGCACGTTCATGGAGCAGATCGAGCGTTACGCTGCCGACACCTACTGCGAGTGCATGCAGCCCGTCGTCGCCAAGCTCAAGGAGCTGACGGCCAAGTTCGCCGAGATGGTCGAGCGCGTCGAGTCCGGCGACAAGGAGAAGTCCGGGTTCAAGGACTTCCATGCACGCCGTCTCGTCGAGACCGCCGGGCATATCATCATCACCTATCTGCTCGCCCGTCAGGCCGGGGAGTGCGAGGACTACATCAATTCCGCGCGCATCTTCGTCAAGTTGGCCGAGGGCAAGATTTCGGAAGCCTATACCTACGTCATGAATTCTTCGTTCGACGACGTAGATTTGTTCAAGGCCGTCGAGCAGGAGTGTTAGCCGTTCCGCAGCGGGATTAGCGCCCGCCGGAATCTTCCGCAAAAAGGGCAGACCTTGCAGGGTCTGCTCTTTTTGGCTTCGGGCGTGTTTGTTTCGGCCGCGGATTTCGTACCTTTGTCGTCGGAAAACATATCGTTAAATCGTTTTAATTTCGGATTTCAGATGAAAGAGCAGGAAAACGGGCTTTTCGAGCCCATCGAAGAACCGCAGGCTCCCGACGCGGAGACTGCCGAAGACGATACGCTGCGCACGGCTCGCCGCAACATGCTGTTGGGGTTGCTGTGGTGCGTGGGCGGTCTGATTTTCAGCTTCGTATCTTATTATTTCACCGAGGCGGGCGGCCGTTACGTCATTGCGACGGGTGCCATCGTTTGGGGTGCCGTTCAGGCTGTCAGCGGTCTTGTCGCCTACGTGCGGGAGCTGCGCGGCCGCGGCGCGTATGCCACTGCCCGGCAGGCCGTTGTGCTCGGCGTTTGTGCGGGCGCGGTCATCGCTGGGCTGGGTTACGCTTCGTGGCGCATGGTGCATGCCGACGACGTGGAGTATCTCGCGACCGAACAGCAGTGCGAATGGCCCGAACTGGGACTGCGGGTGAGCGTTCCGGCCGGATTCTCCGAGCTCGAAACCACGGGCCACGAGGAGACAGATTCGACCTATGCCTATCGGAAGGTTTTGGCCTACAACGACGACCGCATGTTCATGGTCGAGGGCCATGCGGGTAATCTGACGGATGCCGGAATCGCGCAGGTGGATGAAATGACCGAAGCGTTGGGCGAGCAGGCCGCAGCTTTCCTCGACGGCGGTCTGACGGGCAGCGACGAAATCGTCGTGCTCGGCGGCATCCGGATGCTCCGCCATGTCGGGCGTCGTACCGATTATCCGGAGTGGAACACCGTGCTGTACGATGCGGCGCATGACGGTTCGCTCGTTTCGATTTACTATTACACCCGTTCGGACGATGCGGCGGCCGAAGCCGATGCGTTCGTCTCCGACCACGTCGAATGGGGCTTAGAGTAGTTGTTAAAACGTTTTAACAAGCTCTTGCAATGTCATTCTGAGCGCAGCGAAGAATCTATGGATATTTAGTTGCGCTCGGATTTAGTCTCGGACACTGTAAACCCGCGGAACCTCCCGGAGGTTCCGCGGGTTTCGTATTCAGAAGAGGGTAGGCATGGGCGGCGGGAAGCCGGGGCCTGCGGGACACAGGTTGTCGATGCGGCGCCCGGCCTGCAAGGCCCGGCGGAGGGTGTAGAACGTGCCGCCGGGCGAACCGTCGAACCACGCGACGAGCCGCGCGGCATGGCTCACCAAGTAATCGTTGCGCTGCATGTAGACGCCCCGGTGGTATCGGGCCGACAGCACCGTCGTCTCGTCCGCCGCGGCGACGATTCGCCCGAAACGCTCGCGGTCGGAGTTGCTAAAACGATTTATATGCCCCTCGAACGGCACCACGGCGACCAGCCGCAGTCCCGGCAGTCTGTCGCGGCAGGCGAGCACCGTTTCGGCGGCGGCCATGTCGAATCCTGCGGCCATGCCGCTCAGAAACGTGCGGCAGCCCTCGGCGTAGAGGGTCTCGACGGCGCGTTGCAGGGCAGCCGCCGCCTCGCCGCAGTAGGTGCGGTGGCCCGTGAAAGCGACGGCGGTTGCGGGGTTGGGATTCATCGGCGGTAAAGATAGTATTTTTGGCCCGGACTTTGCTGAACGGGGACATGAATCTTTTAATTTCAACAACCATGAAGAACACTGGTATCATCATTACGTCGCTGCTGGGCGGGCTGATCGTCGGCTCGGCGCTCACCATGCTTTTCACGCCCCAGTCGGGGATGGAAACGCGCAAGCAAATCAAGGACTTCCTGACCGATGAAATCGACCGCATGAAGGACAAGGTCCAGAAAGTGCACGACCAAATCGAGGACGCCCGCTGCAAGTGCGAGCACCAGCAGTAAACCCCTGTCCGTTCGGAGAACCGCATGTCTACGGGTAACAAGTCCGCCGGGAGCGGAAATTTCTTCCTCGCGCTGCTTCTTTTCTGCGTGACGGCCATGATTGCAGTCGTGCTGCTGATCGTGGCGCTGCTCATCGCGGTGTCGGAGTGGCTGGGGTCGTTCACATGGGCGGCGCTGCTGGTGGGAGGTGTTTTTCTGCTGGCCGCCGCAGGCATCTATTTCTTTGCCATCAAGGACCCGGTACGGCAAATCCGGGCCCGCATCGAAACGGTTTACGACGTGGCCCGGCTGCTCAAGCAGGGCTACGACTGGGTGGCGGCCAAGCTGGAATTCTTCGTCCGGCTGAAACACGAACTGTGGCCCTCCGAATAACGGAAAAGCGGCTTTCCCCGATGGAAAGCCGCTTTTCGTTGGGACAGGGCGCCGCCTATTTCTTGAAATAGCGGTTGTAGAGCCCCTCGAAACCCTTGCCGTGGCGGGCTTCGTCTTTGGCCATCTCGTGCACGGTGTCGTGTACGGCGTCGAGGTTCTGCTCCTTGGCCAGACGCGCCAGGCGCATCTTGTCCTCGCAGGCGCCGCACTCGGCGTTCATGCGCTTGAAGAGGTTGGTCTTGGTGTCCCAGACCACCTCGCCGATGAGCTCGGCGAATTTCGAGGCGTGCTCGGCCTCCTCCCACGCATAGCGCTTGTAGGCCTCGGCGATTTCGGGGTAGCCCTCGCGGTCGGCCTGGCGGCTCATGGCCAGGTACATGCCCACCTCGGTGCACTCGCCCATGAAGTGGTTCTGCAGGCCTTCCCACAATTCGGGGCTGGCACCTTTGCCGTCGCCGATTTGGTGGACGGTGACGAAATCGAGATTGCCTTCCTGTTCCTCGACCTCGACGAACTTATTCTTGCCGACCTTGCACATCGGGCACTGCTCGGGAGCCTCGGGACCTTCGTGAATGTACCCGCAGACGGTACAACGCCATTTCTTTGCCATAATCTTGATTGTTTGAGTGTTTGTAGTTTCTGTTTCCTCTGCAAAAGTAACAAAACGGACGCAATATCGGATAAAAATCCGATATTCTTTTTTTATGGAGGCATAGGCTGCGTTTATAGTTGTTCGCGGGCGAGAACCGCTTCCTCGACGAGCCCCACGTCGGTGGCGTCCTTGACCAGCACGCGCTTGTCGCGGTCGAGCAGATAGAGCGCCGGGATGGCCGAAAGGTTGTAGGCGGAAGTCTCGCGCACGACGCAGCCTTTGTCGTAGGAGTTGATCCACGATGCCGGGACATGCCCGCGGTAGGCGAGCCATTCGCCGAGGTCCTCATCGGGATAGAATGCCAGCACTTTCAACCGCCCGTCGGCAATCAGCCGCCGGAGTACCGGCGAAATTTCGATGGCTTCGTGGATTTCGCGGCACATCGGGCATCCGGGGTTGTTGATGAAAAGCAGCACGTATTCGGCCCTGAGGTCGTAGAGCCGCCGGGAGACGCCCGATTCGAGCGTGTAGCGGAAGTCGTTGGCCCGCTGTCCGATGCGGTTCTGCTGCGCCATGTCCAGCGCGTATTGGGGCCCGATGCGCTCGTACTGGTCGTAGAACGGGGCGGCGAGCTGCGCTTCGAGCACGGGAATGTAGAATTCGTCGTTGCGCATCGACGAATTGGGGTCGGCCAGAACCCGCTCGGCCAGCCAGACGAAATAATCGGTCATGGGCCGCGAAACGCTGGCCCGGCGCATCAAATCGGCCATGGGGGCGGGGTCGGCGGGACGGTCCGAAATGACAGCCACGAACTGGGCGAAATGGTTGAGCATCTGCGCCGTGTCGGCCTTGTGGACGAACATGGTGTCCGCGAAATCGAACTTGTCCCAATAGTGTTCGCGCAAGTAATCGCGCTTCTGCTCCTGGGGCAGGGCTGCCGGTGGGATGGGCGGCAGAAAGACGTAACGGCGCTCGGGCCGGGCCGCAGTCTGCGGCGCACGGCGGCCGCACGACACGACGGTCAGCAGGAGCGCTGTTATATATAGGAGTCGGAACGAGGTTTTCATAGCGTAAAGATAAACCGAATAGCCGGGAATTCAAAATACGGAGCACGAACCCTGCCGCAGAGCGCAAAAATCCCGGTCCTCCTTGCGGGGAACCGGGATGGCTGAAACGGCCGGAGAGGTTATTTCCAGTTGAGAATCTTGTGGAAATCGAACTCCTCGGGATTGGGCACGTACTTCCTGGCCTCCTCGTAATCGGCCGGAGTGATGGCGTTCAGGATATTCTCGACCACCGACGTGAACTTGTCCGAATGGATGTCGACCAGGCGGGGCGGAATCTTGCCCGAAGCGGGGTCCTGCAAATCCTTGAGGTAGAGGGGCGAAACATTGCCCTCCGAATCGACGTAGACCATGCAGCCCGTCTTGCCCTCGGTAAAGAGCTTGTGTACGCCGATGCCCAGCTCCGAACAATAGGTGAGGTCGTAGGCGATGGGGGTCTGGCAGCGGATTTCGTAGCCCAGCTCCACGGGACGGCTCTTGACCTTGAGCCCGAGCTCCTTGACGCGCTTCTCGATCATCTCGTTGAAGATATGCGCCTTGGACACCTTGCCCAGCTCGGGATGCCCGTGGTCGTCGTAGGTGAAGTGGATGCCGCTCTTGCGGATTTCCTCGTCGCTCAATGCGTGGAACACACCCTCCGAGATGACGGCGGCGCCGTAGTCCATGCCCATGATTTTACGCTTGATGATCGACGAGATAACCATGTTGACGATCTTCTCGACCGTGATTTCGGTCTTGTTGAACATCTCGGGGATGACGATCATCGGGTAGTGGCAGGCCTCGCCGATGCCGAAT